>JBGTGN010000221.1:0-19583 GCA_041746715.1 Pirellulales bacterium
CGCGGCGCCGTCGCGCACGGCCGCAGCCCGCACACTCGTCGTGGACGCGATGCCAACGCCCAGGCCGGCGCTCCCGAGGAGCGAGCCGTGGAGAAAATCTCTGCGACTGTTCCTTTGGTGATCGTGTGTCATGGTGCGCCGGTCAGTTCGAGCCGTTCCTCGGAATACTTCGTGTGAAGCGCATCGAGTCGCGGGACGATTGTCCCGGCCGCGCCGACAACGAGCCAGTACCGGAAGCGGAGAACCGATTTCGGACCGAGCGGGACTGTTTCGATCGGGGCCACGTGCATGCAGGGGCCAGCCCGCGGATCGGCCGATTCACCCTTGCCATGTGGGCCGAAGTTCCAGTGGCCAGTGGTGACCGGGCTATAGATCGCGATACCCTGGCCTGCGGCATCAAAGCAGGCGACGGCCTTGCGAGGTGGCGTCACCCTGCCCCACGGCGGTCCAGGCGGCTGTTTTTCTGCTCGCCACGTCCCGCTCCCGAGATAGCTTTTGACGTTCTTCAAGGATCGTGTGAAATAACAAGCTGGAAGCTCCTGATGCCTCGGCACCGGCTTGTCACCCCAACGATCGCCAGGCGTCCGCTGCGACTCGAATTCACATCGCACGACAATCACGTTGGGCATGCCAGGCTCGAAGCCGGTCCACTGCCGCATCACCGCCGCCGCTTCTGCGTTCGGCATGTCCCAGAGCTTCGGGATCGTCTCGCAGAAGATCTCGTCGGGTTTTTTGTCGAGCCTCGTCACCCGCGCCCAGCTCTCCACGCCGCCTCCTTGAATCGGATTCCATGACCAGGGACTCCATGCTTTGGCTTGTCCGTCGGCTTTGCGATCGAGTGACTTCCCGGCGTAGTACGACTGCTGGATAAGCCGGCCTGGGTCGTGAATATTGACCGTGTTCTCAGGATGGCCCTGCCATGAGAGCCAGGTGATCGAGCCCCCCATCTTCCGATCGATTCCAACCGACGCGGTTCCGTTGTCGATCCGAGTCACATCGGCGTCGGCGGCGTCAACAGCCTGTTGCGCGAGTGTCACACCCACGAGGACAACGACTTGGGGAATGCCCCATGCACGAGAGGCAGCCTGCATGAGCGAGTTCTCCCAAGAAATGGCGACGAAAGGCGGGAAGGGCAGCACGGTGAGCAGCGTGTCTCGGCAGCTCTCATGAACCAGCTTGTGCTCAGCGTATCATACGACTCACCGTGGAACGCTCGCAGCCCACGGGTTCCGTCAAACAAGTGGAGTGTTCATGAAGGTTCTCGTGACAGGTGGCGCAGGGTTCATTGGCAGCCATATCGTTGACGCGCTCCTTGCCGCAGGGCATTCGGTCGCGGTGCTCGACGACCTTTCCAGTGGCTCCCGCGAGAACCTCCCGGTAGGTGTGCCGCTTCACGTGGCCGATATTGCCGATGCGGTCGCCGTGGAGGCTGTCTTCGCCGCAGAGACGCCCGACGCGGTCTGCCATCAGGCGGCGCAGATGTCGGTGAGCCGATCGGTTCGTGAGCCAGCGTTTGACGCGCGGGTGAACGTCATGGGGCTTGTGCATGTTCTTTCAGCCGCAGCCACGCATGGTGCGAAACGATTTGTGTTTGCGTCGAGTGGGGGCGTGCTCTACGGCGACGTCACGAGCCCCGCCCCTGAAACCACACCTGCCAATCCCGTGAGCCCCTATGGCATTACCAAGTGGGTCGGCGAGCGGTATCTCGAGTTCTTTGCCCGCGAGCATGGGCTCGAGACGGTGGCGCTGCGCTACTCCAATGTCTACGGCCCCAGGCAGAATCCCCATGGCGAGGCAGGCGTGGTCGCCATCTTCTGTACGCGGTATCTCGCAGGCGAGACCGCGACGATCAACGGCGACGGCCGCTACGTTCGCGACTATGTCTTTGGGGTCGATGTCGCCCGGGCGAATCTGGCTGCCCTCCAAGCACCGTCCGACGCGATCCGCCCAGGCACGCTCACGAGCCTCAATATCGGCACCGGTATCGGCACCGACGTCAACGAGCTCGAAGCGTCTCTTCGCGCCGCGATGGCAGAAATCCTTGCTCGCCAGGGCCAACCTTCCACGCTCGCGCCTCCCGTCCACGGCCCTGCACGTGCAGGCGATCTCCGGAGCAATCTCGTAGACGCGGCCCTGGCAGGCCGTGTGCTTGCTTGGCAACCCAGCCTCACGCTCGCCGAAGGCCTCGCCCTCACCGCCGACTGGTTTGCGACAACCAAGGTTTGCGGGTAGGTCACTGGTTTCCATCGCGATTATTGCGGTTTTCCACCGGCCTTGGGCCTGCTACCGTCTCGGCCCCATGGATGGTCCGAAATCCCTCGCCGATGCGAGCTTACGCGAACCCGAAGCCGGGGCTGCCGGACGGACCGCGCTCATTTGCGGGATCGGTGGCCAGGATGGGGCGTATCTGGCGACCCATCTGCTCTCCCAGGGCTACGACGTGGTCGGCACGAGTCGCGATGCTCAAGGAAGCCGGTTTGACGGATTGACGTCGCTCGGTATCCGCGACCGCGTGAAGGTCGTGTCGATGTCGCCGGTCGACTTTCGCTCAACCCTTCAGGCCGTCACGCGAAGCGCGCCCGACGAGATCTACAACCTCGCCGGCCAGTCGAGCGTCGGCCTTTCCTTCGACCAGCCCGTCGAGACGTTCGAGAGCATCGTGGTGGGCGTGATCAATCTCCTCGAGGCCATCCGTATCACCGGCCGACGCATCCGGCTCTATAACGCTGGCAGCTCCGAGATGTTTGGCCACACCGGAAACGAACCGGCCCATGAGGAGACGGTCGTCAAGCCGCGGAGCCCCTACGGCATCGCGAAGGCCACCGCGTTCTGGCAGATCGCCCAGTACCGGGAGGCCTACGGGATCGCCGCCGCGACTGGCATTCTCTTCAATCACGAAAGCCCGCTTCGACCGGAGCGGTTTGTCACGCAAAAGATCGTGGCGGCTGCCTGCCGGATCGCCTGCGGCGAGCAAGAGTCTCTCCGCCTTGGCGATCTCTCCGTGCGACGTGACTGGGGCTGGGCGCCCGAATATGTCGTGGCCATGCACCGCATGCTCGAGCAGGACGTGCTCGAGGATTTTGTCATCGCCACTGGTACGACCACGAGCCTCGAGGATTTTGTCGCCGAGGCGTTTCGGGCGGTGGGTCTCGACTGGCGGCGGCATGTGGTCCGCGATCCGAAGTTCGTGCGGCCCACCGAGATCGCCTGCGGCCAGGCCGATACCCGTCGGGCCACCGAACGGCTTGGCTGGACGGCGAGCACGATGATGCCCGATGTGGTGCGAAAGATGGTCGAGGCCCGCCTCGCCCGCGACGGCGGCATGCCATCCCGCCGCGCGGCCTGACGCCGCACGAACGGTCAGTCGCCCATGCCGGCCAGCGAGCCGTGAGCGATACGGGCGGAGAGCGGCCCCGATTCGAGATACCGCCACAGCGTGTGAAGCTTGCCGACCGTGCGTGCCGCATCCGTCGCCGAGTAGTCGATCTCTGCCGGCAGCCACCGGCGGGACATGCCAACCAAGCCCATGGCATCGACGCGGACCGTCGGCTCGAGAAGCGGAAAGAACTTCAGCGGCTTGTCCTGCGAGTTGATCACGAGCGTCACTCCATCGACGCCGTCGATGCCCCTGCGGAAGGGCCCACGCGGAGCAAACGCGTCGCACCGCAAGGCCGGGGTCACGAACACAAGATTGGTTCGCCCGGGCCGCTCGGACCACGGGATGTCCGAGGGGGACGTGCGTGAAAGGTCGTCGAGCGCCTCTGCAGTCACCAGCGCCCCGAAGGAATAGCCCACGATGCCAACGGGCTGCTCTGGCTCAAGCTGGCACAACAACCAGGCGAGGTAGTGGCCTTCTGAATACGCTCTCGCGTACTTCCGGCGACCGTCTTTGAGGAGAAGCCCATCCTGCTCACTCGGCCATGAAAAAATCACGACCCGTGGGGCCACGCCCCCGCAGGCATGAGACGCGATGCGGCGGGCGAGAACGAGCCCCTGTTGCTTCGCGTCCGACGGCGAATAGCGATTGCCATGGACGAAAACCACGAGCGGCCGACTCGGCTCCCCCACCAGTTCGAAAAGGGTCGCCTGCTCCCAGCAGCGGGAGCATGATTCCCCGGCAAGCCGTTCAATACCGAAATTCACATCCTTCGGCAGCGAGCAGATACCAGGAAGTCGCCGCGTGCTGACAACCCAGACATCGAGCTCAGGACATGCCTCGATGGCCGGACAGTCAGCCTCGACAGCGGTCTCGTACGATTCAATTGATTCGATTTCAGACATCTCGCCGCGAGTCGTTTCGGCGATCACCGCTATCGCAAAGAAGGCCAGGCAGCGCACGATGGGATGATGGAGGGCGGCCATACGAAGTGAGGTATCGACGAAAGTCAGAAGTGCGGGGAGCATCGTGCAAAAATAACCGGTCGCACTCAACGCTAGCCCACGGTTGCGTGACTCGCGCGCCGGAGCGTTTGGGAAAGGGCGCGTGTTGTGACGCATCGCACCGAACGGCCGGCACATTCGATACGACACGACAGATTGCCTGCGGAAATGAAAAACGCGAATCCGCACGCGCCCAAAACGTGAGCTAAGGTTCTCGTGGCGGCGTCGAGGACGCCGCTCTCATCTTGCCTGAAATCGGCTTGCGGCGCTTTGTGATGGCGCTGCCCCTGCCTGGAGGAATCCGTCATGTCACGGCTCGTTTGTCTTGCCCTCGCCCTCTCCGCCCTGGCAACGGCCCCGGGCTGCAGCAGTTGTTTTGGAGGCGGCGGCGCGGGCTGCCGTCGGCCATCATTCATGGAGTTTCGCTCGCCATGCGGTCGGCGTGGGGAACCCTGCCCACCGCCGATGATGGCTCCGCAGTATGCCCCTCAGTGTGCCCCGCCATGTGCCCCGCAGTGCGACCCATGCGGCCAGGCGCCATGCTGCGGTGACGGCATGATGCAGGACGGCAGCATGATGATGCCGAGCGCCCCCCAGCCTGCGTCGCAGGGGACTTTTAGCTAGCGTTCAGAAATACCTCTCCCTCTGGTGACGCGCCGCCTTCGCCGGCCACGCGTCGGGCCTGTGCGGCACGCTGTGTGCCGCCTCCCGAACGGGCGGCTCGTCACCAGAGGGAGAGGTGATCTCCTCACGGAGCCTCGCGGCGTCACGCCCCTGCGGGAAAGGGCTTCAGGCCGAGCAAAATCTCCGACCGCTTGGTGAGCGGCTTGGTCACGAATATCTCTTCGGTGTACTCGGCAAGACTCTCGCAGACCTGCTCATACACAGCCCCACGGGCCTGGCTGGTGTCGATCTCCATACACCTGCCTTGTCGCTTGAAGAGCTCGACGGTGGGCAGTGTCTCCGCCTGGAAGACGTCGAACCTCACCTTCATCGCTTCCACGTTGTCATCGCTTCTGCCGGAATACCTGGCACGGCTGAGAATGCGTTGCTCGAGCACCGGAAACGGACACTCGAAGAACAGCATCGTAGGAAGCTCCGTTTCCTTCCCGAAAATTTCGAACCAGGCATCGAGGTTGGAAAGCGACCTCGGAAAGCCATCAAGCAAGAAGTTCCGCTTGCCGGTGGTGCGGGTGATGCGCTCCATCGTGTCTTTCAAGAGGGTCACGATGATCTCATTGGGAACGAGTTTTCCGGCCGCGAGGAGGGGCTGGATGGTGTCGCCCGTTTCGCCTCCGGCGAGTTGCTCGGTGCGAAGCAGGTCGCCCGTCGAGAGGTGGGTCCATCCAAGCTGAGCCTCGGCAAGCTCACACATCGTCCCCTTGCCGGCGCCCGGGCCACCCAGCACGAACACGACGTGCGGCGGAGGACACGGGAGCCTCGGATCGACATGGTGAAGAACCACCGTGGGAGCAGGCGCGACACCCATTTTGTAGACATTCCATGCCCGGTCCGTGGGCGGCATCTCGTCTTCGCATGGAATCTCGTAGGCAAGGTGGCCATCGAGACGCGAGATCCTCCAGGATCGGTAGGTGTTGGAGTAGGAGAGCGATGGGCTTCGCGCCGCTTTGCCGTCGGCCCGATCCCAGGCCATCTTGCCGTTCCAGTAGCCGAGGCTCGATGCGGTCCCGGATTCCGACACAGTGGGAGGCGCTGTCGATGGCACGAAGAGCCCGTCGACTTCAGACAGGCCTGATCCGGTGATCTCGATGAAGAACGTGTTCGGCTTCACGTCGCTGGTTTCAGTCATCGAAGGTCCCTTGTCTGCTACGGTCCGGTGAAGAGCGTATCCGATTTCAGGGGGTGAAGGTGCCTCTCGGCGTGGGGTCGCACCAGGACGGTCACCGTGGTGGCAGCTCTCTCTGAAAGTGGTCTGAAACGGCGGCGGTATACTGCGGGGCTTTGCGTCCGACCATCTCTCTGTTCCCCCCGAAGCTGCCATGTTTGAGTCGCTCACTGCATCCCTCTCTTCAGCCATCAATTCCCTCCGCGGCCGGGGGAAGCTCTCCGCCTCCAACATGCGGGAGGGCCTCGAACAGGTTCGCACGGCGCTCCTGGAAGCCGACGTTGCCTACGACGTGGCTGAGCAGTTTTTAGGGCGTATCGCGGAGGAAGCCGTCGGCGAGAAGGTGCTCGAATCGCTCGACCCTGCCCAGCAACTCGTGGGCATCGTGCACCGCGAGCTTGTGAACCTCATGGGGCCGGTGGATCATTCGCTCCATCTTCACGCCGGTCGCACGACCGTGCTCATGCTCTGCGGCCTTCAGGGTTCTGGAAAGACCACAACCTGCGCGAAGCTCGCCAAGCGCATTCGCGAGACGGGCCAGGGCGTCATGCTTGTGGCCGCCGACCTTCAGCGACCCGCGGCCATCGAGCAGCTCATCGTGCTCGGCAAGCAGCTCGGCGTGCCGGTGCATGGTCCGGCCGACATGCCCGCCGGGGCCGCCACCGATCCAGTCGCCGTCTGCTCAGCGGGCGTCGCCCGTGCCCGCAAGGAAAACATTGCGGCGGTGATCCTCGACACCGCGGGCCGGCTTGCGATCGACGAAGCCCTCATGCAGGAGCTTGCTCGTATCGATCGGAGTGTTGGTCCCGACCAGGCCTACCTCGTGGTCGATGCGATGACCGGCCAGGACGCGGTTACGAGTGCCAAAGCCTTCAACGAGGCGCTCGAGCTCGACGGCGTCATCATGACGAAGCTCGACGGCGACGCTCGCGGCGGCGCGGCGCGGTCGGTCAAAAGCGTGGCGGGCGTGCCGATCAAGTTCATTGGCACGGGAGAGCAGATCGAGGCCCTCGAGGATTTTCATGCCGAGCGGATGGCCGGGCGGATCCTGGGCATGGGCGACGTGCTCTCGCTCGTCGAGGAGGCCCAAAAGAAATTCGACCAGGACGAGATGCAGCTTCAGGAGGAGCGGCTCAAGGCTGGAGAATTCACACTCGACGACTTTAAGAAGATGCTCGCCCAGACCCGTCGGCTCGGGCCCCTTGGCAAAGTGCTCGGCATGATCCCGGGCATGGGCGCGATGAAAGACATGATCGGCAACGCCGACCTCGAGAAGGACATGAACCGTCTCTTCGGCATCATCGATTCGATGACGTCCGACGAGCGTCGAAACCCGACGAAGACCATCGACCAGTCCCGTCGCCGCCGCATCGCTGCTGGCTCTGGCGTCGAGCCGCATGAGGTGAATGACCTCGTCAAGCAGTTCGACGGCATGGCCGCGATGATGAAGGGCATGGCCGGCCTCGGCATGAGAGAACGGATGCAGCAGGTCCAAAAACTTCAATCCCAGATGACGAATCCCGGTGCCCGGCTCACCAAGGCGAAAGGCGACACGGGCAAACGCCTCACCGCCGACGAGCGCCGCAAGCTCAAGAAGCAGCGAGAGAAAGAAGCCCGCCGCAAAAAGCGCACCGGCCCAGGCTGATTTCTGCATCCGTTCACGACTGTCTCGCATGGCCCGCTTGGGTTGCCAATGCCCCTGCTTGGCGTCAGCGTGGTATCCGCACGGACAACCCCGAGTTTCGCAGGGAAATAACGGTTTTCGGGGCCCCCTTGGGTTTCGTTCGCCGTGGGGGTACGCTACGTGGCTCCGCCGAGCAGTCCCTCGCCGGCTGGATTGTTCAGCGTTTTCGTTGGGCTTCTTACGTAAGGATATCGACTGTGGCAGTAGCGATTCGGATGAAGCGGTTGGGCCGGAAGCACCGCGAGTATTACAGGATCTGCGCGACCGATCGACGCAACCCGCGGGATGGCCGCGTGATCGAAGAGCTCGGCACCTACGATCCCCATATCCCCGAGACCGACGCCCGCTGCACGCTCGAAGGGCCGCGGGTCGATTACTGGCTCAGCGTCGGCGCCCAGCCGAGCGATGCCGTTCGCGTGCTCATCAAGAAGTATGGCACGAGCGGCACGCATCTCGCGCAGATGGAAGCGGCACGGGCGCGGCTCAAGATGCCGAAGATCATCCCCGATGTCGGCCCACCAGCCTTCGTGCCCGAGGTCGCCGTGCCCGAGCCCGTGCAGGCCGCCGTCCCCGAGCCAGTCGCGGAGGCTCCTGTGGCCACTGCCGAGGCTGAAGTGACTGCCGAAGTCGCGACAGATCCTGTGGCCGAGGTGGCGGCAGAAGCCCCGGCTGAGGCTCCGGTCGAAGCAACGGCCACCGAAGAACCGAAGAGCGAGTAGCCCCAAGACGAGAGCCGGACCGGTCGCCGTCGCACGCCTCGTATGGCACCCTCGGCTCGCCTTCGCCGCACCAGCCATGCGCATTGATATCCTCACGCTCTTTCCCGGTATGTTCTCGGGCTTCCTCGACGGAAGCCTTCTGGGTGCCGCGCGGACGGCCGGGCTCATCGACATCCGTCTCACCGATATCCGCAACTTCGCCGAAGGTCCGCATCGGCAGGTGGATGACCGTCCATTTGGTGGTGGCCCCGGAATGCTCTTGATGCCTGGGCCGGTCGTGTCGTGTATCGAAGACGTTCAGAGCCAGTCACAGAATGCCGGGCAGGTCGTTCTTCTCACGCCCGGTGGCCGTCGGCTCGATCAGGCACTCGTCGAGGAGTTTTCAGCTCGCGAGCGGCTGGTGCTCGTGTGTGGCCGGTATGAAGGGTTTGATGCTCGCGTTGCCGCCGCCGTGGGAGCCGAAGAGATTTCTGTCGGCGACTATGTGCTCTCTGGTGGCGAGGTCGCGGCAATGGTGATTGTCGATGCGGTCGCCAGGCTCGTGCCGGGCGTGCTCGGCGATGAGGAAAGCGCCCTCCAGGACTCCTTCTCCGGCCCCCAGCGGCTCGTGGAAGGCCCACAATACACTCGGCCGCGCGAGTTTCGCGGCCTGCACGTGCCCGAGGTGCTACTCTCGGGTGACCATCGACGGATCGAGGCATGGCGGCATGAACAAGCCGTGGCCGCGACCCGCCGGCGGGCGACTGTCACCTGAGCAGATTGCTCGACTTAGAAAGCTCGAAGGAGTACGCCGTGAACAGAAAGATTCTTGCCCTTGTTGAGGCCTCGAGCCTCAAGCCCGAGGTGCCCGCCTTTGACATCGGAGACACCGTCGATGTCCACACTCGAATTCTCGAGGGCGACAAGGAACGCATTCAGGTTTTCAACGGTGTCGTGATCGCCAAGGCCGGCTCGGGGAGCCGCGAAACCTTCACCGTTCGCCGTATCGTGGCCGGCGAGGGTGTCGAGCGAAAATTCCCAGTTCACTCCCCAAAGCTCGCCACGATCGAGGTGAAGCGGTCGGGCGTCACTCGTCGGGCGAAGCTCTACTACCTCCGCGATCGGTCCGGGAAGTCGACCCGTCTCCGCGAGAAGCGGGATGAGACGACCGAAGCAGCCGTGAAGGCGGCGTCTGCGAAGGCCAAGGCCAAGAAGAAGGCAGCGGCCACCGCGAAGGCCTGACCGGCATGCCATCGGCCCGCGACGAACTCGGCCGCCGGGGTGAGGATGAGGCAGCCCGCCATCTCAAGCGGCTGGGCTACCGAATCGTCGGCCTCCGCGAGCGGGTGCTTCGCGGCGACATCGATATCGTTGCCCTCGATGGTCGCACGGTCGTGTTTGTCGAGGTGCGAAGCCGCTCCGACACCGAGCATGGTCACCCAGCCGAGACGGTCGGCGTTCAGAAGCAGCGACGGATCGCTGAGCTCGCCGCGGTCTATATCCGTCGCCATCGCCTCGAGGATCAGTCGGTGCGGATCGACGTCGTGGCTGTCACGTTCCCCGCGTCGGGAGCCCCGATCGTCGAGCACTACCAAAACGCGTTTGATTCACCGTGGTAGGCACGCACCGGCAAGCGGCTTCACGCTTGCCGGGCCTCCGCCCGGTGGCCTCGCCTCCTGGCGGCCGTATCAGTACCACCCTCTCCTCGCGGTGGCTCGCACGTCGAACCAGCTCATGGCAAAGCCGTCAGCTCGTCGGCGCTTGAAAACGTTTCGAGGAGTCCCGACGGAAGCCGCCGGGTGAGCCGGTCGAACCGCAGGCTCGTCTGGCTGGCCGAAGACTTTTCCGCAATCCGCCGGATGAGCACGCCGGCTACCTGCTCCGGCCGGCGACGGGCCACCGCGGCGTAGACCTCCGGGTCGCGTTCGCCGGAGTCACCCACGAGCACGAACCGTCGCCCTGGGAAATCCGCCATGATCGCCTCGATGACCCGTCGCTTTGACCGCTTGCGGGCGGTGAGCCGTCCCAGGGGCGTCGTGTCTTTGAGTCGGAAGAGCTTGAGGTGCATCGATCCGGCAGGAAGGCCCGCTGCGCCGAGGAAAGCACACAGGCAGTTCGACAACTGCCAGGGGCTTGCCGACACATAGTGGAAGGCAACGCCGGCTGCCTCCCACCGGTGATACGCCTCCGGCATGCCAGGCACCGCTGAGAACTCCCGCAGGAGCGTGTTCTTGAGAAGCTCACGACGGTCAGCCACATGGCTCACCTTCACGGTGTCATCAATATCAGAAATCACCGAGATGCCCGTCTCATCGATGAGCTGAATCTGGCCGGTTGCCACGTCGTTATCAGCCTCGTCGGCGACCGCGGCATACGAGAGCCAGCGGGGCTGCTGGCCAGCCCCATCGAGAAGCCCTCCGACGAAGTCGTCGTCGAGATCAAAGCTCGTGGTGAAGTGACCGCTGCGATCACTCGGGCCCGCCTCGAGCCGCCGGCCCCCGAGATCGACAGTGACCCGCTGGCCGACGACCCGCTGGAAAAGAAATGACTCGGCCCGGCGCCGAAAGACGTCGGTGTCGAGATCGGTGTCGTGGAGATCGAGAAGCCGCTTGAGCACGGCCACGGCGAGGTTCCGCCGGCGGCTGGTTTTGGGCAAAGGGCGCGTGACCATGCCGGCGACGGTGGCCCGCCAGCCACCCTCGATTCGCCGCGCATAGGTAGGAAAGAACGCGATCATGCGGCGGGTTCGCTTGAAATCAGGAGGCCATCATCTTACAAAGTTCTTGTGGCGGCACAGTGCCGCATCCTTTTGGAGGTCGTGATGGGCGTCAAAAAAACGGGCAAGGGCCGCCGCAAACTCGGTCAGAAGAAGCGGCGAATGCGGGCCCGGATTCGGCACCGCAAGGGCTGACGTTGGTCCGTCCTCCCCGCACGCTTCCTCGCGGCCGTCACGATCGTCACATGTTGGCGGTACGCGGCGGTGTTTCATGTCGTTGTGGCGACGGTTCGTGTTGCTGCGCACAACGCGTGGGGTACGTTTGCGTGGCTTGCGAACGAGCAGTCCCCGATCGCGTTGGGCGATCGAGACGATCCCCGCAAGCAAAACGCCTGCAGAGGAGATGGAGCGATGCGTGCGATCGGATGGAGTGGCATGGCCTGGGCGACCGCGGCCATCGTTGTGGCGAGTGGGGCCAGTGGCTGTAAAGCCCTCAACGAACGGTACATCGCGCTCGAGGTTTGGAAGTACGAGCGGTGCTTCGGCCACCTGCCACCGGGATTCGTTCCGCCCGGCGCCCAAGCCCCGCCAATGGCCGCGCCGCCCGGGCGGGTCTGCGGCCAGGCTGGTCCTGCTCCGTGTGCTCCTCCACCGATGGCGGGCTGCAATGAGTGCGGCGGCATGTCGGGCCATGGTATGCCGATGGTTCCGGGTGGCGCTCCCGGAATGCCGACACCTGCTGGGGTGACTGCCGGTCGGCCGGTCATCATCTCCGACGAGCTCGTGGTGCCGTAGCCCCGAGCCTTTTCAGCCAAGCGTTTCGGCTGGGCCCGGGAAGGTGCGGGCTTCCACGTCGGCCTTCCAGGCGGCGAGAGCCTCGCGAATCGTGCTGGCCGTGTCGGCATAGCGGCGAACGAACCGCGGCACGCGGCCATCGGAGAGGCCGATGAGGTCGTGCATGACAAGCACCTGCCCGCCGCAGTCGCTGCCTGCACCGATGCCGATCGTGGGCACCGCGATCGCTGCGGTGATCTCGGCGGCAATCTCGTGGGGCACACACTCGAGCACCACAGCAAAGGCACCAGCGCCAGCAGCCGCCTTGGCATCGGCCAGGAGTTGCTCGCGGTCTCGTTGCATCCGGTAGCCGCCGAGCTGATGCACCGCCTGGGGCCGCAGGCCCACATGGCCCATGACGGGAATGCCAGCGGCAACGAGCGCCGCAATGACATCCGCCTCACCGGCCGTGCCCTCGAGCTTGACCCCTTGGCAGCCGGTCTCCTTGAGGAGCCTCGCGGAAGCGGCAATCGCCTCGCGGGCTCCGAGATGCTGGAAAGGAAACGGCAGGTCTACGATCACCATCGACCGCCTGACTGCCCGCGCCACGATCTCGCCGTGGTAGATCATCTGATCAAGCGTGGCGGGGATCGTGGAATCACGACCGGCCACGACCATCGCCAGGCTATCCCCGACGAGCACGCAATCGACGCCCGATTCATCGGCGAGCCTTCCGGTGGGCCAATCGTAGGCGGTGACCATGGTCACAGGCCGGCCCGCGGCGCGCGCCGCGGTGAGGTCATGCACGGTGACACGGCGGGGCGGCGGGGCCGCGGCGGAATCGTGAGGCTGTCCAGCCCGAGCCGTCATTTGAGGCCCTTGAAGAAGTCCTCGAGGTTCCCGTCGGCCGCCGCGGGCGGCCCGTCATCCTCGGGCTCCTCCTCCGCATCGTCCTCGTCAGGCTCCGAGCCACCGACTCCGAGAAATGCAAAGCCACCGGCCGGCGACGTCTCGGCATCGCCTTCGAGCTCCGGCTCGGGTGCTTCGTCTTTCGCGTCGTCGTTGTCGCCGCGCTCGGGGAGCGGTTCGGTGGGGGATTGGGGCGGGGCCTGCGCGGCGGCCGGTGGCACCGATGCCTCATCAATCCCGATCGTGTCGGCATCGGGATCATGCCGCGAGGGCTTGAAGTCGACCCGGAACACGACCGTGCCGAGCTTCACCGAGCTGCCGGGCTCGACAACCACCGCGGCGTTGGCCTCGATCTCATGGCCGTTGACGATCGTGCCGTTGGTCGAGCCCAGATCCCGGAGGCAGACCGAGCCCGACTCATCATCGAAATAGAACTCGCAGTGCTTTCGGCTCACCGAGTCGATCGGGATGCGAAGCCGCACATCCTCGGCGTCGCAGCGGCCCACAACCACTGGAAGACGCTTGCTGTGTACACGCGGCTTGCCGGAGGGAGACTTGAAGACAAAGCGGATTTCCATGGTCGATCTATCGTGACAGCCGGAGAGCAGAGTGCCGCGGAACCGCGCCGCCGCGTCCCAGACGCGCGGACACCCTTTGCCCCGCCGAGTCTAAACTCCGCAAGTCCCCGAAGAAATCAGCCTTCTCCGGCTCCCCCGAAACACGCAAGCCGCCCTGGGCGAGTGACCTTGCGGCACCCTGTTTCTCCCCTATAATCGCGGGGTTCCTGCGGATCGCCGGCAGGTCGGGCTCGCCGACTTGCCGGCTCTTTCGGCGGAGCCCACGCGGGTGTAGCTCAGTTGGTAGAGCACCACGTTGCCAACGTGGTTGTCGTGGGTTCGAATCCCATCACCCGCTTCGATTGTATTGGGTTGATCGTTCTGGTTGATCGTAGTCTTGTGTCTCGCACGCGCCCTTGCTTTGTCTCCCGGAATTCCCGATGTCCTCCAGTTCCCCCGACGAGTCTGTCCCTGAGTCCTCGGATGCCGCCACGGCAACCGCGGAGGCAGATGCCCCGAAGCCACTCGATCTCACGGTCGATATCGACGAGGTATCCACCTGCCAGCGACGGGTGAAGGTCACGATCCCCCGCGCCGACATCGAGCGGTATCAAGACGACTGCATCGGCGAACTCATGCCATCGGCCCTGCTTCCCGGCTTTCGCCCTGGCCGCGCGCCACGCCGCCTGGTCAGCAGCCGGTTCAAGAAGGAGCTCGACGACCAGGTTCGTACCAAGCTCGTCACCGATGCGATGGGCCAGGTCTCCGATGAAGGAAAGCTCGCGCCGATCAGTGAGCCCGATCTCGACCTCGAGGCGGTGGTCATCCCAGACGATGGTTCGCTCACATTCGAGTTTTCGATCGAGGTGCGACCGGAGTTCGAGCTTCCGAAGTGGAAGGGGCTTTCGATCACCCGCCCGGCTCGCGACATCGGCCAGGCAGACGAAGATCAAGCTCTCGGCAATATTCTCCGTGAGAAGGCCCGCTACGCCCCGTCGTCTGGCAGCCCAGCCGTGGGCGACATGGTCGTCTCGAATCTCCGGTTTCGATATGAAGGCGAGGTTGTCTCCCACGCCGAAGACATCGAGATTGTTGTGCGGCCACGCGTCTCCTTTGCCGACGGCAGCCTCGACGGGTTTGACGCGCTTCTGGCCACGTCGAAGCCAGGCGACACCGTGACGACATCGGTCACGGTCTCCGACGAAGCGGCCGACGAGCGGCTCCGTGGCAAGGATATTGCCCTCGAGATCGACATTCTTGATGTCAAGAAGCTCGAACTGCCGTCGCTCACAACCGACCTGCTCGATGAGCTCGGTGGGTTCGAGACCGAAGAGGCTCTTCGCACAGCGGTCCGCGGCCAGTTGGAGAATCAACTCGAATGGCACCGTCGCCGCCAGGTGCGGCAGCAGGTGGCCGCAGCGCTCACGGCGTCGGCCTCGTGGGACTTGCCGCCCGACATGCTCCGCCGCCAGGCCCAGCGGGAGCTCGAGCGTTCCATTCTCGAGCTTCGCCGCAGCGGCTTCGACGACGACTCGATCCGTCGGCATGTCAACGACCTGCGGCAATCGGCAATGGCCTCGACCGCCCGGTCGCTCAAGGAGCACTTCATCCTCGAACGGATCGCTGAGGCGGAGGGCATCACCGACACGGCTGCTGATTACGACGAGGAGATTCGCGCCATCGCGAGCCAGTCGGGCGAATCGCCCCGCCGCGTACGGGCGAGCCTCGAGCGTCGCGGGCTCATGGACGTCCTTCGCAACCAGATCATCGAGCGGAAGACGGTTGATCTCGTCACGTCGCATGCATCGTTCAAGGATGTGCCCTTCGAGTTCCCGGCCCCCGACACCGAGGCGGTTGATCACGCCATCTGTGGCGAGGCAATCGGCGACGACGTGATTCCTGTGGCCACCCAGGCCGAGCCCACTGAACGCCCCCGGGTCTCGTGACCTCCCCCCGCCCACCATTGCCCGAGAGCCCCATGGCCTACCCGTCTCACCAGCCGCGTTCCTCGAGTCTTCCAGGCCATCTCATGCCGCACGCCTCATCCGCCCAGCGCGACTACCAGCGACAGAGGACGATGACGCTCGGCGATCTTCTCCTCGAGAATCGCATCATCTTTCTCCAGGGCGAGATCTACGACGGCAACGCCAACGAAGTCGTCATGAAGCTCCTCTATCTTCAGAGCGAGAACCGGCGGAAAGACATCCATTTCTACATCAACTCACCCGGCGGCAGCGTGACCTCCACGATGGCCATCTACGACACGATGCAGATTCTGTCGTGCCCCGTGGCGACGTACTGTGTTGGCCTCGCGGCCAGCGGCGGGGCGGTGCTCCTTGCCGGTGGGTCGAAGGGAAAGCGATATGCCCTTCCCCACGCCAAGGTGATGATCCATCAGCCCTACGGCCAGGTGGGTGGCCAGGTGAGCGACATCGAAATCCAGGCCGACGAGATCATCAAGACCCGCACGGTGCTCAACGAGGTCTTGGCGTCCCACACCGGCCAGCCGATCGAGCGGATCGCCAAAGACACTGACCGCGACCGCTACCTCACCGCCAGTGAGGCCAAGGAGTATGGCCTCGTCGATGAGGTGATCGTGAAGCCACCCGTCGAACCGGAAGAAGCCGACTGACCAGCCACGCGCTGCGGCTCCCAGCACAACCCGAGACACGTTCCATGCCTTTGATTCCCTATGTCATCGAGAAAAACGGCCGCGAAGAGCGGGCGATGGATATCTATTCCCGCCTCCTCAAGGACCGGATCATCTTCCTCGGCACTCAGGTCAACGACGAGATGGCAAACGCCATCGTCGCCCAGCTCCTGTTCCTCCAGCAAGACGATCCCAAGGCCGACATCCATCTCTATGTCAACTCGCCTGGTGGCAGCGTCACGGCTGGCCTCGCGATCTACGACACGATGCAGTTTGTGACGTGTGACGTGGCTACCTACTGCATCGGCCAGGCGGCCAGCATGGGCGCTGTGCTGTTGGCTGCGGGCGCCGCTGGCAAGAGGCGGGCCCTCCCCAACGCCCGGATCATGATCCACCAGCCGCTGGCTGGCATGGAGGGCACGGCGGAGGAGATCATGATCCACGCCAAGGAGTTCAAAAACGTCAAACACAAGCTCAATGGCATTCTCCTCAAGCACACCGGACACCCGCTCGAGAAGATCGAGCAAGACACCGATCGAGACCGGTTCATGTCGGCGCAGGAAGCGGCCGACTACCGGATCATCGACGAGGTGATTGCCCATATGCCGATGGTCGCCAAGGGAAGCGGGTAGACCCGTTATTTCGGGGGCCCCTGAGGGCCCACTGATGAGGCGCAAGGAGGCGCGTCATGACAGCCAAGCGTTCGCCTGCCGTCAATGGCCGATCATGCGACTTTTTCGTGGCGTGGGGCATGGCCTTGGCCGTCGTGCTTGCCATGGTCTTCGCCAGTGGGTGTAAGAGCGACCTGAACCAGCAGCTTCTCGAGCGGGAGCTTCGATATCAGGAAGACCAGATCTACTATTTGCAGGACGAGCTCGCCGACAAACAGGCCCGTCTTGCCTCGGTGTCCCACGAAAACACGAGTCTCCGCAAGCAGTTGGGCGTCGATGCGGGCGACAACCCAGCGCCGTCGCGCGGCGGCCGGCCCTCGACGAACCGCGTGAGGTCCGCCGCCCCGATCCCGCCGGCCATCGAGATCCCGGAATCCTTGCCACCGCCCGCCTCACCAGGTGGCCCGCCGATCGATTTTACGCCTCCAACCCTCGAAGGCGTGCCCGCGCTTCCCGATGAGCCGTTTGTGCCGCCCCGAAGCAGCAGTGACCTTTCGCTTCCGCCGGCTGCAGCGTCGATCGATCCCGCCGCGCGGCCGATCGAAGCGGTCAGCGAGTCACGCTCGCCTGCCCTCGTGCGTGCCAGCTACGACGAACCAGCAAGCGCCGAACCGGTGCGACTCGTGATCAAGCCCGTGCCTGACATGGCAGGGCCGCACCGACTCGCCATGGCGGTGGAGCCGCGGGACGCGAATGAACGGCTCGCGAGCAGCTTCGCGAGCGACCTGGTCGTCACGGCCTACGACGCACGTCTTCCGCCGGGGGCACCGCCGATCGGACGCTGGACGATCCCCGCATCCGAGGCCCAGTCTCGGTTCCGGCCCACCGGCCGGCATCGCGGCATCGCCCTCGACCTTCCGTGGCAGGGAGCCTCACCTGCGGGCGACCATGTCCGCGTGCATGTCCAGGCCGCGACCGCAAGGGGCGGAATCGAAGCCGAGGCTCTCGTGCCGGTGCGGTGAAGGCCCCGCAAGGCAGGGTAGGGTACAGGGCGTGATCCCGCGCGGGCCCAGGGCCGGCCTACAGGCCCTTGTCTTCGAGGAAATTGAGGAGATCGGCGACGCGACAGGAGTAGCCCCACTCGTTGTCGTACCAGCTCACCACCTTCACGAAGTTGCCCAGGCCGATCGTGTCGACGGCCGAGAAGATCGAACTGTGCGGATCCTTCTTCAGATCCGTTGAGACGAGTTCCTCGTCGGAGTACCGGAGAATCCCCTTGAGCGGCCCCTCGGCGGCCTTCTTCATCGCGGCATTGATCTCAGCCGGCGGGGCATCCTTCTCGAGGAGTGCCGTGAAATCGACCACGCTCACCGTCGAGACCGGCACGCGAAACGCCATGCCGGTGAACTTGCCCTGAAGCTCGGGGATCACGAGGCCCACGGCCCGCGCGGCACCCGTGCTCGACGGCACGATGTTGAGCGCTGCGGCGCGAGCGTCTCGGAGATCCTTGGCGGCCGTATCGACCGTCTTCTGTGAGTTGGTGTAGGCATGAACCGTCGTCAGCAGGCCTTTCTCGATGCCAAAGGTCTCATGGAGCACCTTGGCCACCGGCGCGAGGCCGTTGGTCGTGCAGGAGGCATTGGAGATCACATGGTGCTTCTTCGGGTCATACATGGCATCGTTGACGCCGAGCACGATCGTGAGGTCTTCGTTCTTGGCCGGCGCCGAGATGACGACCTTCTTCACGCTATCCCGTTTGTGGGCGACGGCCTTTGTGGCGTCGGTAAAGAAGCCTGTGCTCTCCACGACGATCTGGACGTCCTGGCTGCCCCAGTCAATGGCCCCGGGGTCGCGCTCGGCAAACACCTTGATCTTCTTGCCGTCCACGACGATATCGTTGCCCTCGTGGCTCACCTTCCCGGCGAATGGGCCGTAGTTGGAGTCGTAGGCGAGGAGGTGGGCATTGGTCTTCGCGTCGGTGAGGTCGTTGATGGCCACCACCTGAACGTCACCGTTGAGACCAAACTTCTCGTAGATGGCGCGGTAGGTGAGACGACCGATGCGACCGAAACCGTTGATGCCGACGCGAATGGCCACTTGGATTCTCCTGGAACTATTGGGGACTCAAGACCGGCCTTTGGACCGGAACGGGTGGGCCCGCAACGTCGCGGGGACCGGCATGTCGTTCGGCGGGAATATACCCGCACCGAGCGGCCCTTCTCAATCGGCCGCCGTCGGCCCCGCCAAAACACGTCGTGGTCGGCGGTGCCAGGCATGCGGTAGGCTCTTCCTGCCATGCCCGCCCCTGTCATCCGCCTCGAAAACGTTCGCAAGAGCTTTACCATGCCGGGGGGCGAGCGGGTGGATGTGCTCGATGTGCCTGGCTTTGTGCTCGAGGCTGGCGAGCAGGCGGCCCTCGAAGGGACCAGCGGCTCTGGCAAATCGACGCTCCTTCATGTGATCTCCGGGATCATGCGGCCCGACGCGGGGCGGGTGGAGGTGGCCGGCACCGATATCACGCGACTTCCCGAGAGCCATCGCGACCGGCTCCGGGCCGACACGCTCGGCCTTGTTTTCCAGCAGTTCAATCTCCTGCCAGGGTTCACCGCGATCGAAAACGTGCTCGTGGCGATGTCGTTTGGATCGGGCCGGCCTGACCGCAGCCTCGCGACGGCGCTGCTCGAGGCCGTGGGCTTGGGGCACCGGCTTCACCACAAGCCGGCCGAGCTCTCGATCGGACAGCAGCAGCGGGTGGCCG
>JBGTGN010000222.1:0-14856 GCA_041746715.1 Pirellulales bacterium
AGGCTCGAAGTCACCGGGACGTGACACGGGGTCGCTTGCTGCAGGGCCACCAGGCACGGGTGGCCTTGTCGCCGTTGACCCGACCGGCGGCGGTGGGCTTGGAGCAGGTGGTGGCTCGGGCGGTGGCACGGGGCAGGCCGCCGCAGGAGGCAGCGGACCAGGAGGTACGGGCCTGAGCCTCATGCCAGCGGCGATTGATCGCGGTGGACGTCGTGGAGGGAGTCGCTCGGCGGTGGCCTCTCGCGGCGGTGGCCGAGGCGACAGCGATTCCGAGAGTGAGGGCCTCTCGGTTACTCCCGCAGACATCGCCGCGGTCGTGGCCGCCGGACGCCAGCGAGCCGCCGCTTCATCCCAGCCGCAGGGGCCACGGTCGCTCATACGCATCACCGCTTCTGCGCTTCCCACTGATGGGCGGGTCCGCGATGTGGCCCAGGCGTTTGCCGGCCGAAGTGGTGGAGGCAGCGAACCGGCCGGCGGCATCACCGACCGCGAGACCCTCGACCGCGCGCGGGCGATGGTCGATCGAGGGCTTGCGTTTCTCGTTCGCTCGCAGTTGCCCGACGGCCGCTGGAAGCTGACTGAGTACGCCGGCGTCACGCCTACCGATCTGCCCAAGCTCGATAGCGACACAGCGGCCACGGGGCTTGCGCTGCTCTGTTTTCTGGGCGCGGGCCATGACCACTTCTCCGGGCCCCATCGCGACACGGTTCGCCGCGGCCTCGAGTTCTTGATGGCTTCGCAGCAGGACGATGGCGACCTCTTCGTGCCTGCCGATGATCTCTCGAACTCCTGCGGCTGGCTCTACAGCCACGGTATCGCGTCCATCGCGGTCTGTGAGGCGGTGGGCATGACGGGCGATCCGCTCGTGAAGCCTGCGGCCGAGAAGGCCTGCCGGTTCATCACGACGAGCCGCCATCCAACCCTCGGCGGTTGGCGGTATGTACCGCGCACCGACGCCGATCTTTCGGTGAGCGGATGGATGCTCGTAGCCCTCCGAGCAGGTGACCTCGCGGGCGTGAAGACTGATCCCGCAGCCCTCGATGGTGTGCGCATGCTTGTGGATGCATCCGCGTCGCCAGGCGATCCCACCCGATACGCCTACAACGCTCGCAAGGCCGACCAGCGACGGACCGATCTCTCCGTGGCCTGCATGACCGCCGTCGGAACACTCATGCGGCTTCACACGGGCGGCACGGCCAACGATCCGGAAGTCGTCGCGTCGTCAAAACTCCTGGCCGCGATTCCACCGGCCTACGGCACCAGGAGCCAGCGGGTCCGCGATTCGTATCTCTGGTACTACGCCTCGCAGGTGCTTGTTCACACCGGCGGCGAAGACTGGCAAGCCTGGTACGCAAGCCTCGTTGAAACGCTCGAGTCGAATCAACGTGAGAATGGCCTCCTCGCCGGAAGCTGGGACGCCACGGGTGACGTACCAGACCGCTGGGGCGAATACGGAGGCCGACTCTACGTGACAACGCTTCACATCCTCGCGCTCGAAGTCCCCTGGCGACACCTGCCAACCTACGCCACCGCCCCATCACGGTAGGCTGTTTTACGACCGGCGGGCCATCCATGGCCCCGGCGGTCTTCGCGGCCCTCCGGCCGCCGGTCGCACCTCCGGGCTCCCGTGCTCGTACGCCCTACGGTGTGATGAGCCGCAGCAACCGGGGCGCTGTCGAGCGACTGCAGGCGTCGCTGCGCTCGCCTTTCCGAGGTGAACTCCGCGCGGGGTTGCCCGTGCCGTGGAGCCGGCGTTGTAGGCCGAGCGGAGCAAGGATGGCGAAGCGAGGGCTACACCGAGTGAGCGAAGGGCATGGATGCCCGTAGCGAACGTCCGGCGAGGCGGTACGGGCAACCCCGGCCTTGCGCTCGGCGGGCCATCCGGGCTTGTGTCACTTCTTATCGCGGAGTGCCCGAGGTAGCGGGGCAAGCTTCAGTTGCCACTTCGCAAACGGTCGGTCATCGTCGTCAGCCTCGATCGCGCCACCAATGAGGAGCCGATCGATTCGTGTCGTGTCGATCCTCGACGGCCCGAAGGCTGGGCTCTGGCCAACGATCGCTGGGCCCTCGACCCGCTCGACCTCGAGCGTGGTCCGCTCGCCGCCGGCACCGAGGCCCTGCACAAGGAGACCCCCTTCGCGCTTTTCGGGCACGACCTTGGCGGTCTTTTCATCCCCGTCCACGTCCTCCACGAGGTTTTCAGGATGAAGCCATATCAGGCGAACAACCGCCTGCCGTGGCAGCTTCTTTTCCTTGCCGACGACCTCGAACGTGACCACCGATTCATCAAGGGCGATGAGCTTCCCGCGAAGGTAGTCGCCCGTGCGAAGCCGCAGAAGATGGGTCGGCGGATCCGACTGCTGAGATCGGGGCACCGTGAGCAATCGCTCGAAGATGTCTCGCGGAATTCCTTGCGTCGATGCCGTGGGGTCGAGCTCGATCGCCTTCACGAGATCGCCGGCAACCACGACCGACTCACGTCCAGCTTCGCCGGTCACGGGGGACCGAACCCACGCACCGGTGGCATTGATGCGTTCGACGGCCACTGGAATAAGATCGCCACTGCGAAGCGCCATGATCGCCGGATAGCCTTGCTCCCCACGTGGGGCGGCTGCGGCCCCTACCCGAGCATGGGCCGCGAGGGCGGCATCAAGCATTTCACGGTCTGCCACGTAGATGAGCCGTCGCGTAAGTTCCACCGTCCGCCGGTCGCCCTCGGGCGACACGATCCGCACGCCCACCGGCGTTCCGACACGTCCCCGGAGCAGATTCATCACGGTCTCGAGCTCGACGCCTTTGACCTCGACAAATGGACCGTCCTTGGTCGGTCGTACAGCGAGGATGCGGGCGCCCGGCTCGATACGGCCGTCGCGCGCGGCGGCACCATCCTCGACCACTATGGTGACGATCAACTCGCCATCGACATCGGTCATCGACGCCCCTATGCCGCCAATCTCCACCTGGCCGGAGGCCGTCGTGTTGGATCGCCCTTGCTTCGGCGCAAACTCGACCTCGGCCACCAGGTCACCATTGCCGTGTGAGGCAAACCCGCTCGCATTGACGCTTCCTGTAGGCCGCCACGCGATGCCCCCGCCCCAATCAGCAGCATCCACGATGCAGCCAGGCACGCGGGCGTCGCCTATCACGAGTGTTCCCGCGCGGCCAGGGAGAGGGGCAGGCGTCGCAGACCGAAGCGCCGTGGCCGCGAGGATATCGGCAAACGGCACGACGACGGCGCCGGTGATGCCAGGTCGCCCCACCTCGATCGCCTTCCCGGTCACGGCCAAGAGATGCCCGGTGAGGATGCCCCCGCCGTGGGTCAAGACTCGCATCGTCTGCGAGGGCTCGGCCACGTTCGCCGCGGGGGGGGGCGATGTTCCCTCGGCCAGATCGATCACCTCGACCTCGGCCAAGGAAACCGTCTCGTTGCCATCGGCCGTGGCCACGACCACCGCGTCAGACGCAGCATCGAGCGACTCGACGCGGCCGGTGATGATACGGCCAGCCTTGGTCACGACCGCGGTGTCTGCCTGCTCCTCGGCGACCGGATCTGAGGTTTTCCATTCGGTGACACGAAGGCTCTCGAGACAGACATCCCCTGACAGAAGCGTCATGGCAAATCGACCCGGCTCCCGCTTCGTTGTCGCCGGCGGAACAGTCACCTCGACAACCTGATCGACACCATCCACGGCGATGGCAAGCCGCCCCTTGGCCGTGTCTACAAAAAGGCTCAGCCGAAGTCGTCCCTTGTCGAGCGACGGGAGCGTCAACGCCTCGTAGTCACTCGTCGCGTTCTCCTGCCTGATGATCAATCCCGCATGGCTTCCATCGGCCACGCGGATGAGTTCAAAGCGGGAGGGCTCGGGGAGCTTCCCGTCGCCAGCCGCAAGGGCCACGACAAGCTCGGGCGTCTGCCGCCACGACAGCACGATGTCGTAGCGTGCACGTGGCCCGGCAGCGATGGTCCGAGCGATCGTCGAGTTTCGATGATCGCTTGTCAGCCGAGCAGCCTCATCCCGCCATGTCTCAGCGGGCTCCTGCTGCCAGCCGACAAGGCCACCGGGGCCCACATACCCGGCGGCTTCACCGGCGCCCTGCCGCCGGACAGATGTCACCAGTCCACGTTCGATCCGCACGGCGGCGTTGCTTCCGTCTGGCTTGAGCCTCACCGCATCTGCATCGATCGCCTCGAGCGTGCCATCAATCACGTCACCGCCACGGAGGGAGCAGCGAAAACCCTTCCACTCCTTGGTGATCGGCACTGCCTTCACGGCGCGGATGCCTGCGACCGCGTCGAGCCGAAACTCGAAAGGATCGATAAACGGAGCGGCCTTCCAACGGAAGGTTTCTCGGGCCCCCTCGTCGAGAGCATCGGTCGGGGCAAACCCGCCTGGCAGCATCGCACCACCAGGAAGATCGAGATAGAACGCATCCGCGGCCGTGGCCCGCGATGCAAGCCCGAAGAGCAGGAGCAGGAGCGTCCACGCACCCCAGCGTTCCGAAGCATTGTGCGACATGGTTCAATCGGCTCCACTTACGAAGGCATCGACGCGAAACGTAGCCTCGCCGTCAAACTCCCATGATACGACACGGGTCGCTCCCTTCACCACGGGACACGTGGCGGATTGACTGGCCGCGTGTGCCGGAGCAACACTCGTAGGGTCTGAAAGAGTATCGTGCGTGGTTCCGTCGCCAAGCGTCGGGGGCTGCCGGAAAAAATCGTGCAGCGAGCGATACAAGCATCATCAGGGCTCTTGGAGGTGGAACGGCTCCTATGTTTTTCACCATGCCCTGCCCGGGCTGCGGGAAGCCGCTCAAGGGGCGGGATGACCTGATCGGTCGGAGTGCCCGCTGCCCCTATTGCCGAAGCGCGGTCACCGTTCAACGGCCCACGGTGTCGGTGGTTTCACCAGAGCCCGACGAGCCGGATGGTCCCACAACGGTTGCCGTCGATATCACGACAAAGCCCGTGAAGCCTGCTGGCAAGACTGGTGGTTCCACGTCCGCCAGTCGGCGAGCCAAGCCGAGTGCGAAGCCTGCTCCTCAGCCCATCCCCGAGCCGCCTTACGCGGCGGCCCCCGACACGAATGTCAGCGGATTTCGGGCGGGCCTCATCGCGATCGCCGCCACGGCCGTCTTCTACCTTCTCCTCTGGCCGATCTCCTCGTTCGGCGGAAAGCAGACCTATCTCGGCCGCCTCTTCATCGGCACGTCGTCCTTTTCAGGCGGCGGCTGGGTGCCAATCGCGGAGGTGTTTCTCTTTGCCTGGGCCATCGGGATGCTCGTGCAGAAGTGGCTGAAGATTCGCGGTCAGCAGCGAGGGCTTCTCTATGACGTGCTGCCGCAGGAGCTCGGCGAGGCCATCACCCTCGAAAACCTTGACCGGTTCGTGTCGCACATTCGCGCGCTTCCCAAGGAGGCGAGCGGCAGCTTTCTCATCACGCGGTGCCTGCGAGGGCTCGAACACTTTCGTGTACGAAAGAGTGCCTCCGATACTGCCACGATGCTCGCCAGTCAGAGTGACATCGACGCGAGTAATGTCGATGCGAGCTACACGATGTTTCATGTGTTCATCTGGGCGATCCCGATTCTCGGCTTCCTTGGCACGGTCATCGGCGTGAGCGGTGCGGTCGCGGGCTTCACGGGGACGCTCGAGAATTCGAGCGACATCGGTGGCCTGAAGGAAGGGCTCAAAAGCATCACGTCTGGCCTCGGCACCGCCTTCGATACGACGCTTGTGGCCCTGTCGATGGCGATGCTCCTCACGTTTCCCGTGAGCAGCCTTCAGAAGGTCGAGGGAGACATTCTTGGGCAGATCGACGAGTACACAAACGAAAATTTTCTGAGGCGGCTCGACGATGGCCGCGAAGGGGGCGCCGAACGGGGAATGGGGGGAGGCCGAGGTGACGTGGCCCGACTTATCGATGCGGCGATGGCGCCGCACCGAGCTCAGCTCGAGGCCTGGACAACATCGCTCCAAACCATCGGCGTGGATGTGGCCGCGCAGGTCAAGCGAGGCTGGGACGATGTCACGGCCACGCTCGTCGATGAGCATGCCCGGCAGGCTTCCCGTATCCACGAGATCGATGGGCTCGTGACCGCGTCCCGCGAGGGATTTCTCCGAACAATCGCCGACACGACGGCCTCCCGCCGGGAAGCCGGCGAGACCATGCGCGAGGCAGCGTCGAGCGTGAAGGCCTATACGGCCTCGCTCGAGCGGAGCCTTGCGGCGCTCGCGGCCACGCTCGAGAAGCTGGGTGAAGAGCGCGTCGTCGTGGAGATCCACCCCAGCCCTCCCTCGAAGCCCTGGTGGAACCTCTTCGGAAGCGGCTCCCGACGATAGACGGGACGGTGTAATGCCATGGGACGTGCTCGCAAGACCAGAAAACAAGGAGTGTCGCTCTTTCCGTTTCTCGACATCCTGGCCTGCGTGATTGGCAACCTCATGCTCATCATCGCGACGGTCGTGCTCGAACAAGTCGATACGCAGCCGATGGCCGAAGCCGCCCGCATCGCGGGGCTCGAGGAAGAGGCTTCGCAGGCAGTGGCCAAGGCGGCTGAGCTCCAGAAGCAGCTCGACGACATGCGCAAGCGATCGGGGGCCGCCACGGCCAAGCTCGACGACATTCGCGAGAAAATCGCCGCGGCCAAAGAGCGTGCCGCTGACGCTGTGGCACGGGCGAGCACGGCGTCGAAGCCATCGTCACCGTCACCGCAGATGACGGACGAGCTCAAGCAGCTCGACAAGACTCGCCAGAAACTCGAGGCGGAGGTGGCAGACCTCAAGAGCCAAATCGCTGAGCGGAGCACCGTGCCGAAGGACGTCATTGCGGTGCTTCCATCGGGCGAGCCACGCCGTGGGCGAAAGGGCATCTTCATCGAGGCGACGAAAGCTGGACTCATCATCCACGACCGGGGCCGTGTGGTGAAGGTTCCCGCAGCCACGATTGGGTCCGATCCGAAGTTCAAGGCTGTGCTCGACGCCGCCGCGGCCGACAGCACGATCATCGTGACGTTTCTGGTGCGATCGGATGGGATTGGCGTGCTGTCAGCGGCACGGGGATTTGCCGCGGCGGCCGGCGTGAAGACAGGGCGTGTTCCGCTGCCTGGCGAAGGCCCCCTCGACCTCTCCGGCGTACAGTAAACGCGTGGGATTCATCAGGCACCAACCAAATATTCTACGGACATGGCCAGACGGAAGAGCAGCACATCCGCGACCGGGGGGAGCCTCGACTCGATGCTTGACACGCTCATGAACGTGGTCGGGATTCTTGTGATCGTGTTGGTGGCCGTTCAGATTTCAAGCCAGGAGGCCGCCAGCAGAATCGTCGAGTCACTGTCGAAGATCGACCCAGAGGAGCTCGCACGACTCGAAGCGGCAGCCGCCACGGCCAAGGAACAGATCGCGGTCGCCACGAAGGAGATTCAGACGCAGCGGCAGGCCGTTATGGACCCGAGGGCCGAGATCTCGCGGCTCCAGGCCGAGCTCCAGATCGAGGAAGACATGGCCCGCGAGGCCGCCACGGTCTCGCAGCAGCGGGCCGCGGCGATGGCTGCCGCCACCCGTGAGGCCGAAACCCGCCTCGCTGATCAGCGGAAGCGAAAGCTCGAGGCGGTCGAGGCCGTGCAGGCAAAGCTCGAAGTGGTGCAACAAAAACTCGAGTCAACGCCTGTGATCGACGTGCGTCCCACGAAGGCGGTGCGGCTCCCTGATCCGCGACCGGCTCCACCCGGTGTTGGTTCCATCACCGTGTTGTGCCGCGATGGGCAGGTCTGGGTCGTTGACGCCGATGCTCTGCGTGAGAAGGCGCTTCGGCGAGCCGACTATGTCGTCCGCACGAAGAAGCTCGATCCCGACGGCGACCGTTGGCTTGATGGTGGTACGACAATTGTGGACGAGTTTAACAAGGCACCCGTCAAGGATCGTGCCTTTGAAGTTACCCTCGACCTCGTGAATGGGAAGTGGCCTCAAATGGTGCTCACGCGAATCAGTGGCCGCGGCGAATCGATCGACGACGCCGTGAAGCCGACCGGCGACTTTGCCCGCGCGCTGCGACGGCTCTCCCCGGAGACGCACATCCTGCAGTTCCTCGTCTGGCCCGATTCCTTCGAGGCATACCTGACAGCCCGAGAGCTTGCCAACTCCCAAAACTTTAGCGCAGGCTGGGAGCCGATGACGACGCCCGCCGAGTACCGAATCGGGCTCGGCAAGTATGTCGTGGGCGTGAAACCGGCTCCCAAACCTGCTGGGCCTCCACCTCCCCCGCCCGACCCCAATCAAAAACCCCCGCCGCCACCTGATGTCCTCGACTGACCACGGTTCCGGCCGACGATCGCCCTCTCGCCAACCCAGGCGTTCGGTTCGCACGGTCGTCTTCGGCGTCGATTTCACATCGGCCCCGCGGCGGGCCAAGCCGATCACCGTGGCGGTCGGCTGGCTCATGGCGGC
Organism: Pirellulales bacterium; assembly: GCA_041746715.1. Taxonomy (GTDB): domain Bacteria; phylum Planctomycetota; class Planctomycetia; order Pirellulales; family UBA1268; genus QWPN01. The sequence goes on from JBGTGN010000222.1 coordinate 8,450, forward strand.
CGCCGAACCGGTCTATCGGGTGGAGACCGTGCGTGGACTCGAGTCGCTCGCTGCCTTCGAGGAATTCCTTCGCGAGCCGGGGCCGTGGCTTGCTGGCTTTGATCTCCCATTTGGCCAATCTCGGTCGCTCATCGCCCATGAGGGCTGGCCCGATACATGGACGGGCTTCGTGGCGTTTTTTTGCAACACGCCCCGCGAACAGCTACGCGACACGTTTCGACGGTGGTGCAACGCCCGGCCTTCGGGCGACAAGTTCGCCTGGCGAAGAGCCGACAAGCCGGCTGGTTCGAGCCCGGCCATGCGATGGGCAAACCCGCCGGTGGCCTGGATGATGCACGCCGGCATCGGCCGAATGCTCGAGGCAGGGCTGGTGTTTCCGGCCCACGCCCACCCTTCGCCAGCAGCATGCGGGCTCGCAGCGTCGGGTGACGCACGCATCGCGCTCGAAGCATATCCGGGATTCACTGCGAGGCATGTCTGTCGCGGCTCCTACAAGAGCGATGTTGTGGCCATGCAATCGCCCGAGCGACAAGCCAACCGTCGCGCCATCATCGATGCGCTGATCGCGGGCACCGCTGGTCTCACTCCTCGGCTCGAGGTCTCGACGCATTGGCGACGAAAACTCATCGCCGACGGCTCCGGCGATCTCGTGGATGCGGTCATCTGCGGCCTGCAGGCCGCCCATGCCTCGCTGCTGCCGGGCTATGGTCTCCCAGACGACGTCGACCCGCTCGAAGGATGGATCGCCTCCGTGCCGTCGCCTGATCGCGTGTCAGGCGACGCTCGCAAACCTATGCCAGGTCAAATACCGCTTCGATCTCGACCGGCACGCCCAGTGGCAACGACCCCGCGCCAAAAGCGCTCCGCACGCCCACGCCGTGATCCGCCCCCCACACCTCCGCAAAAAGCTCGCTACAACCGTTGATGACATGCGGGTGCTGCGTGAAGTCGGGCGGGCAGCTCACGAGGCCCGTGAGCTTCACGACCCGTGATACGCGGTCGAGACTGCCGAGCGAGGAAACGAGCGTGGCCAGGATTGCGAGGCCCACGAGCCGAGCCGCTGCTTTTCCCGCGTCGGGATCGAGATCGTCGCCCACGCGGCCCTTCAGGAGCGTGCCATCGGGCTGGAATGGAAGGTGCCCCGAGACATACGCGAGTGACCCCATGACAAGACAGGGCTTGTAGGCGCCCGCCGGCTTGCCAACAGGAGGCAGCATGAGGCCGAGGGCTGCGATGCGGGCGTGGGGCGAGTCGGGGAGTTCCATTGCAAGTGGCCACCGTGGTGATCGTGGTACAAGATGACCGGATGAGCCGCCCATCGGCCACGGAGTCTACCGAGAACGCTCGTCCTTACCACCACCAACGGAACCAACACACGAACCATGCGACGTTTCGCCATTCTTTTCGCACTGGCCTTCACGGCCTCGGCCGACGCGGCTGACACGATCGCCGTCGTCGAAGGGCCCGACCGCGTTGTCGTGACGCTCGATGGCAAACCGTTTACCGAATACCGCTTCCGGCAGGAAGGGCTCCGGCGACCGGTTCTTTTTCCGCTCCACGGCCCCGATGGCGTCCCGCTTACAAGGTCCTGGCCCGTTGGTCCACGGTTGCCGGGTGACCCCGATGACCATCCCCATCACGAGTCGTTTTGGTTCGCGCATGGGGACGTCAACGGCCATGATTTCTGGACATGCCGCCACGGGGAACGGATCGAACACGAGGCCCTCGAGCATGTCGGGGACGGCCGGATCGTCACGACCGCACGCTGGCTCGCGCCTGATGGCAGCGTCGTTTGCACCGATCGTCGCACGCTCGGCTTCTTGGTCGAAGGGAATGATCGGATCATCGACCATGCGATCACGATCGTGGCGAGCAAAGGCCCGCTTGTCTTTGGTGATACGAAGGAGGGCACGATGGCGGTGCGGGTGAGGCCGGAGCTCAACGTCACGCGGGCAAAGGGAGGGCCTCCCGCGACCGGTCACTACGTCAACTCAAGCGGCGATCGCGACGCCGCTGTGTGGGGACAACCCGCGGCCTGGGTCGATCTCTCGGGTACGCTTGATGGCAAAGCCGTGGGCATTGCCTGCTTTGATGATCCGCGGAACCTTCGCCATCCACCATGCTGGCACGCTCGCGACTATGGCCTCTTCGCGGCCAATCCGTTCGGGCTTCACGACTTCACGAAGGCACCGAAAGGAGCTGGTCGCCATGAGCTTCCCGAGGGTGAGAGCCTCACGCTGCGGCACCGCTGGATTCTTCATGAGGGGGATGCCGAGGAAGCCCGCGTGGCCGCCCGGTATGCCGAGTGGAGGAATGCCCCCAACTGACATCGCGCGTCAGAGAGCGTCTCGACGAGCTCGGTGCGGGCGTTCTCATCGCCATACCATGCGAAGCAGCACCACCCACGCATAGCACCAGGGCGGCTCGGCGCCCTGGTCCAAACGTTCGCCCGAACGTTGGGCACACGCACACCATCGTGGTCATGACCACCTCGCGACGATCGAGCATCATGGTTCACCAAACACCATGGGTCAGCGAGCGTGCGTGCTGGCCGGGTTTTCCAAGCCGTCCAGAAACTCCTCGGCCTTCTCGAGCAGATCGTCCGCGCTCAGCAGTTCGACCTCATCGACGACAAAGATCGCAAGTTCCCCGCGGAGCTGCGCAGCCATCAAGGTTTGGAATTCCTCGAGCGTGAGGTCATCGTGGTCTTCATCCTCGCTCGACAAAAACTCAAATCCCACGCGTGCCTTGTGATCCCATCCATCGATATGGAATGCCACACCATATTCGGCAAACGGGATGTTTCGAGAAATGTCGTAGCCACGACGACGGAAAATGTCGGCCAACAGCTCGCAGGCCTTGGTTTCAGAAAGCTGATCGGAAGGGGGCATGATGGTGATCTCGGGGCTGCGGGACGATATTTTGAAGGATACCCGAATTGGGCGATTCGCGTAGCAAACCAAAACGCCTGTTGCACGGCGCATGGAACGCACACTATGTTTCAAGTGACGGCGAAAATGCGTCGGTGGCAACACGCTTTTGTGCGTGACGGGATTTCACGTCGGGGGAATCGAAGGACATCCCATGCTTTTTCTGTCATCGTTTCATCGATCGGCCCACCGCTGCGCGACTTCACGTGTTCGACGATGGATCGCGATCTGTGTCCGCCGGTTGGTGGTTGTGAAACCGGCGGCCCGGCGTGGTCTCACGGTCGTCGAGTTGATGCTCATCATCGCCATCATCACTATTCTCGCCGCACTGCTTCTCCCTGCCCTTCATTCTGCCCGCGAGGCGGCGCGACGGACGCAGTGCGGAAACAACATCAAGCAGCTCACGATGGCCGTTCTCAACATCAGTTCGGCCTCGGGGGTCTTTCCGTCAGGCACGACACTCCTGAATGTAACCCCTACGACTAGCAACAACACCTGGTGCCGTGACGGTGATACGAACGGCTACACGCCCTGGACGGTGCTCACCCTGCCCTTCCTCGAGCAACAGGACCTCTATGACAACTTGACACTCGGCCTTGTCCCTGAAGGGCGGTTCATGGATACAGACTTTGTCGTCCCGCTTCCAAACGGCGCCCCGCAGAACCTCGTCCCGATGTCGGTCTTGCACTGCCCGTCATCCCGCTACACCTTTCCGCTTCGCAACAACTATTTCGGCGTGCAAGGGGGCGGGGCGGCTGCCTGCGTTGATGCTGGCGCCGGGACACAACGGTTCTTCATGAACGGCGTGCTTTATGCGAATAGCCGTTTGGATTTCGCGAGCCTCCGCGACGGTGCCTCACACGTGCTGTTGGTCGGCGAAACCCGTTGGTGTAGCTACCTCACGCCTGACGGCCAGAAATTCAACTGGTTGTTGTCCGGAAAAAGTGGTGACGACGCCATTCCAGTCCAGGTGGCGGGTCTGGAAATGCCAATCAATGCTGACGTTTCGGGCGCCGGCAGCCCACTTCTCACATGGGGCACCCGTGGTTTTGGCAGCGATCATTTCGGCGGCTGCTTCTTCTCAATCTGTGACGGATCGATCCACTTTATCCACGATTCCGGCGATCTTACGGTCTTGCAGCGACTCGCTGGGCGCAACGACGGTGGCCTCATCCAGGACGCGATGACTCAGTGAGCTGCGGTTTGATCCGTATCGGCCGCATGCTCACCAGAAACAGCCATGTCGAACGCTCGTGATGACGACGATAACGATGACGACTGGGATGACGGGATCGACTCCCAAGACGACGACTTGAGCGACGAGCTCACGATCCCCTGCCCCTCGTGCCGCCGCGAGATTTTCGAGGATTCGCCGAGGTGCCCGTATTGCGAGCGGTATCTCTCCGAGGAAGACCGCACCTGGCCAAGCCAGCCCGCATGGATCGTCGCGACCGCCCTGGTGTGCCTTGCCGCCATCCTCTGGTGGATGCTTCGCGGATCGTAATCCAGGCGAGGGACCGCTGGCTGCCCTCGACGGACCGGAATGATCGCGAGCCCAGTGAGCACCGGGCATCCGCGCCGCAGCGTGTACACTGCCACGATTCTGGAGCCACTCGGCTACGGCCTGTTTCGGGTGCGATTTCCGGGCATCGATGGCGAAGCCCCCGGCCATGGTGGAGGCCAGTCAGTGGCTTAATGTTCAGTACGACCGATGCGAGACGACCTGCCCGCATGTCAGGGCGACCTTCTCACAGATTCTCGAGGAGAAGACCGCGCTCGGTCTTTCCGCCGTTCGCAAGCCAGTCGCCAAAGGGAATCGCAGCCCCGGCGCGGGCACAGTCGAGCACGGCATTGACCCATGCCGCCGCGGCATCGAGCACACGGCGCTTCGCAGGAGCACGAGGCCCAGCTCACACAGCAGCGCAAGCCCCCCGAGCACCATCCGCATCGACATCGCCCGACGGTTCTCGGAAAGCACGAAGAGTCCACCGAGAATCACGACGACACCGACGAGTTCCTGAAACCGTGCAAGCCCGTCCATTGTCGTGATGTCCCTGTGCTCCCACAGGCCACCATCGGCCGCAGGCACTCCAAGCATACGCGGGCATGCACACAGGTGGCGGGGGCGTCAGCCTCGGAGCGGCCATGGTGCCATTTGCTTTTTCGCGGCGGCAGCGCCCTAGGATGCCCCTAGACGTTCTTCCAAGGCATTTCGCCGCCGGTCGGGTGCTTCGCTGCGGCTGAATCCGCCATGGCCCTGACCACTTCACGTAGGGGTGATTCGATGAGTAAGCGACTGCGCGGACTGTTTCTGATGGCCTCGAGCCTCCTGCTTGCGGCCAGTGCCGCGGTCGCTGCCGAATGCCCCGAGGATGCCGCGATGGCAGGCGTGTGCGAGAGCGGCACGCAGCTGGCGACCGCCTTCAATACCGGGAATGTGGACGACGTCTCGGCCATGTTCCTGCCTGACGGTGAGCTCGTCGACGAGGAAGGAACGGTCTACCAGGGCGAAGCGGAGATCAAAGGGCTGCTGACAGCGTTCTTCGAAAAATTTCCGAAAGCGAAACTGGCGACCGAGGTGGAATCGATTCGCGTGGTCGGGCCGATCGCCATCGAAGACGGCACGCGCACCATCTCCACCGAGGATGGCGCGGTGAGATCGCAGTTTCGCTATATCGCGGTCTGGTCGAAGAACGACCAGGGATGGCAGCTCGCCTCGTGCCGTGATATCGCAGACGATCCCGCCCCCACGCCGCAGGAATATCTCGAACCGCTGGCGTGGCTCGAGGGCGAATGGGTGAACGAAGGAGCCGATGGCAACGTAGCGATCACCTACCGCTGGTCGGATGACAAAAACTTCCTGCTCGGGACGTTTCAGTGCAGCCCCGCCGGTGGCCCGTCGCGTCGTTCGGAGCAGCGGATCGGCTGGGATCCGGCCGCTGGCCGCATTCGCTCGTGGCTCTTCGACGCCGATGGCGGCTTTTCCGAAGGGTACTGGACGGTGGTGGACGATGGCGCGGTCATCAAAAGCGCGTGTGTGAATCCCGATGGCTCGACAGCCTCGGCAACGCTGACGCTGGTCCCCACCTCACCCGATCGCTTCACGATGACCGGCACCGACCGGATTGTTGGCGATGATCGAGAAGATGATTTTGAGATCAACGTCGTGCGTCGTCCCCCTGCAACCAAGTGCAAAAGCGAGTGACGGCCTCGCCGACTGGAGAATTTTTGATGCGTGCAAAATACAGACTCTCGATAGCGGTGCTTCTGGCGATCCTGTCGCTCGCGGCCACGATTGCTACCGCGAACCAGCGAAGCGAGCGCGGTGATGGCAGGAGCCGAAACTCCGGCGGCGGACGCCCTTCGATGGGCCAGGTGGGCGGCGGCGGCGGACGTCCTTCGCAGGCGGGCAGGGGACAGGCGACGGCACGGCCGCAGCGCTCTCAGCAGCCACAGGCGAGTCGACCGCGAGCGTCG
>JBGTGN010000223.1:0-41333 GCA_041746715.1 Pirellulales bacterium
GTGGCGGCGGTGGCGGTGCGTCGCGGAACCAGAGCTCGAGCCTGTCGGTGCGGGCGGCCACCTGATCGGCCCCCACCTCCACCATCCCACGGGCCAGCATCCGCGACGGCTTCACACCAGAAAGATCGGGGCCAGCCGTCGGATCACGGGGCGGCGCGCCCGGTGGTGGTGGTACAAGATCGAGCCACAAGTGCATCTCAGCGGCGCTCAACCGGCCTCGGGTTTCCACGACGATGTCGGCGTCGCCTGCGATCGAGACGACATGCCCGTCGCCATCGGGCCGCATCCGGAGCCATTGCTGCCAGCGAACGACTGATGGTGGCTGCCCCTCGGAAGTGACCCGCAGCCAGCCCGGCCCCACGGCCATGAGGGAGCCGGGATCCCCTGGCGGTCCCGGGGTGTAGTCGATCTTGCGGGCTTCCATCTCACTTCCCCGCGCGATGAGTGATACCGGCGCCGTGCCATCCAAGAGAATGCGACGTGTGGCAATCTCATAGCCCAGCCGCGTGGCCCGTGCCTCGAGCTCCGCCGCCGTGCTGCGAACGACGACCGGGGCACCCTTGGCCTGAATCTCCGTCGGCGAGAGCGGGCCTTTCCCTGGCTTTCCATCGCTTGGCTTTCGATCAGTGGCTGCATCGGCAGCCGCCAACAGGATCGCAAGCAGGTCACAGGTGATCTGGTCGCTGCCTCCTTCAGGCGTGGCCCGCACCACATCAACATGGTCGGTGAGCGTGATGACATTGCCAACGACGTTGAAGGTGAGGTTGCCTCGGCAGCTCGCGAGTACGGGTGATGCCTGGTCGGCGTCCGAGGCTGCCTGCTCCTTCGCAGGCTGGCCCGGAATGAAGCCACCCTTCATCCCCTCGAGCCGAATCCGCACATCGCGATCAAGCCGGATCGATTCCACCCCGCCGATATTGGGCCCCTGCCCGAAGGCATCAGGACCTTGGGGCGACGCCCGCGGCGTGAGCCGCGCGAGCAAGCCTCGCCCGCTGCCGTGCGATCGGCCATAGCGAAACTGCACCGCCTCGCCGGTCCGCACCTCGAGCTCGTCGAGCTCGAGATCGCGGGTGACAATCTCGATGTCATCTTCCGCGCCGGCCGTTGACGGCGTGCCACGAATCGTCACCTGCCCCCGAAGACTCCCACCCACCAGCCTCGCAAGCCGCCCCTGCCGAAGGTCGAGTGGTTCGTCAAACTCGAGCACCGCTCCTTGCGGAGCCCGCATCACGATCGTGCGGCCTGCCGGGCCATCGGCCGAGCGGCCACGATCGGGTAAGACGACAAGCGTACAGGGCACGAGGTTCACACGACCGTCGGGCAGCGATTGATACTCCTTGAAGAGCAAACGCATCTGCCGGCTCTCGAGGACGATCGGGTCTTCCAACTCCCAGGCCCCTGGGGGAAAAAGATCGCGGATCGCCGCGAGCCGACGGTCGGCGCGTGCCCGGACCTCCGCGGCTTCCTCGGGCGTCATCTCCACGCCGGCCGCATCGTCCCGGAGCCGGGGCTCCACGAGTGGCACCACGGCGAGACGGTAGAACCCTGCGGCCGCAAGGAGGACGAGGAACACCCGCATCGTGCGTCCGAGTCGGTGTTCCATCAGACTGCCACCACCTTCGAGCACCGCTTCAGCCGCGGCGAGCGGCATACCGGGCCACCATCGAATCCCAACTTCCTCGAGCCCGCAGCATTCGTTCGATCACCTCACGCACCGCCCCCTTGCCACCAGGAAGCTGCGTCACGATGGCTGCGGCCGCACGAACTTCGGCACACGCGTCGGCCACGGCGATACCGACACCACATGTGGCGATCACGGAAAGATCGGGGAGGTCATCGCCGATAAAGGCCGTCTCCTCCCACGAGACACCTGCCTCGGCCAGAATGGAAGCCGTCGTCGCGAGTTTGTCTTCAACGCCCTGCCGCACGATGCCGATGCCCAGCTCCGTGGCCCGAAGTTCCACGACATGGCTCGCGCGGCCCGTCACGATGCCAGCTCGACAGCCAGTTCGCTGCCAGAGCTTGAGACCGAGGCCGTCGCGGATGTGAAATGTTTTGGCTTCGATGCCCTGGTTGTCCCAGGTCACGCCCCCATCGGTGAGCACACCATCGACGTCCAGCAGGAGAAGCTGCACGCGAGCGAGGCGGCGGTCGAGTTCGGCAGACAAGCGAGACATCTTCTCTCGGGAAAAGGAGTGAACTGGCAACAAACCCAATCAGGCCGCAGCGGACGTGCGGACGTGCGGACGGTGGATAGCCTCATCGGGCACGAGCCCGACGAGATCGACAACGTCAAGAAGCCCGACAACACCACCGTCTCCATCGACTACGGGAAGCTCGCTCAGTTTCCGTGTCTCCAGGATGGCAAAGGCATCCCGCAGCCGTGTGCCGGCCGGCACCGTCGCGGGTTTTGCCGTCATGACGCGGCCGATCGGCGCATCGAGGAGGTCATCGTGACGGTGTTCGAAGAGCCTCGCGAGGTCACTGTCGGTGAAGATGCCTTCGAGACGATCACCGTTGCCCACCACCATCACGGCACCGGTGCGTCGGGAGGGCAGCGGCCGCGAGAAGACGGATCGGACGGTCTCGTCGGCCCTCGCGAGACGGCACTCGGCGATCGGCCGCATCGCCTCCTCGACCCGCATGAGCTGCCGACCGAGGCTGCCCCCAGGATGGCGAGCCGCGAAGTCTTCGGGAGTGAACTTCCGGAGGCTCGAGGTGACAATCGCGAGGGCATCGCCGAGGGCGAGCATGAGCGATGTGCTCGTGGAGGGAGCGAGCCCGAGATCGCAGGCCTCGCGAACGCTTCCCGTCGGCACGACCACCGTGGCAGCGCGGCCGAGCGTGCTGTCGGGGCGGGCGGTGAGCGCCACGATCGGCACGCGGCGGGCGGCCACGTGAGGCAGGAGCCTGGTGATTTCTTCTGTTTCACCCGACTGCGAAAGGGCGAGCACGGTATCGTCACTCCGAAGGGCACCGAGGTCGCCATGCATCGCCTCGGCGGGGTGCATGAAGTGACTTGGACTGCCAGTGGAGGCAAGCGTCGCTGATATCTTCTTCGCCACCAGGCCGGCCTTGCCGATACCGGTTACGACGACGCTTCCGGTGCAACCCTCGATGAGCCGCACGGCGCGGCAAAAGGCCCTGTCGAGTGAGTCTGCCGCCGCGAGCACAGCCTCTCCCTCGGCCCGGAGCACGTCGCGGCCGCGGGCCAGGATCACCTCATCGTCATTTTCTTCGGGCGCACCATCCATGACGTACCGACCTCCCTCTAGGTTTCTCGGGGGCGGGACTATAGGACGGCTGGGCAAACGCCGCAACGTGGTTTTTCAGCGTCTCCAGGAGGCATGCGGCGCTGCCGCGGATGGCCGCGCTAGGCCTTGCCGTACCGCTTGGCCATCTCGGCGAGCGACACGATCGGCACCTTGCCTGCGTTGCCGGCCTGACCAAACTGCACCATCCGCTCCGCACAAACCTTCTTCATGGCCTCGCGGGAGGGCTTGAGGTAGTCGCGGGGATCAAACTTCTCGGGATGCTCGAAGAGCAGCTTGCGGATCGCGCCGGTGATGGCCATGCGACAGTCGGTGTCGACGTTGATCTTGCGAACACCGTGCTTGATGCCTTTCTGGATCTCTTCGACCGGCACACCCCAGGTTTGGGGCATCGTACCGCCGTACTTGTTGATGATGTCTTGGAGCTCCTGTGGCACGCTCGATGAGCCGTGCATCACAAGATGGCAGTTGGGAAGCTTTGCGTGGATCTCCTCGATCCGCTTCATCGCGAGCACGTCACCGTCAGGCTTCCGCGTGAACTTATACGCTCCGTGGCTTGTGCCGATCGCCACGGCGAGGGCGTCCACGCCGGTCGCCGCGACAAACCGTGCCGCCTCATCCGGATCGGTGAGGAGCTGGTCGTGCGAGAGTTTGCCGGTGGCGCCGTGGCCATCCTCGGCCTCACCCTCGCCGCTTTCGAGCGACCCCAGGCAGCCGAGCTCACCCTCCACCGACACGCCCTGCCGGTGGGCGAGGTTCACGACTTCCTTCGTCACTTTCACGTTGTAGTCAAAATCGGCCGGCGTCTTGCCATCTTCCGCGAGCGAGCCGTCCATCATGACGCTCGTGAAGCCGTTATCAATCGCGCTTTGGCAGGTGGCTGGCGAGTTGCCGTGATCCTGATGCATCGCGATCGGAATGTTTGGATAGAGCTCGGCGGCGGCAAGCATGAGATGGCGGAGGTAGTTGTCTTGGCTGTACGACCGGGCGCCACGCGAGGCCTGCACGATAGCGGGAGAGTCGGTTTCCTTGGCCGCCTCCATGATCGCCTGAATCTGCTCCATATTGTTGACATTGAACGCGGCGAGGCCATAGCCGTGCTCCGCGGCGTGGTCGAGCAGGATTCGCATCGGGACGAGTGGCATGGCGGGAGACTCCTCTGGTGGAAGGACCGGGAATGACCGGTGCAGCGGAAGCCGCGGCGGTGAGGATCATACGCCAAACCGCTGGGTGCTAGAATCCCCTGATGTTCACCACGAGCATGTCGCGATCTCTCTCCCTTCTCGCAGCGCTTCGGCACGATGAACCTCCGCCCCGTTACCGACCCCCTTCGTAGCTTGCTCTACGTGGTCGGCGGCTGGGCCTGCCTCGTCTTGGCGGTCCTGGGGGCGATCCTGCCGCTCTTGCCGACGACGCCCTTTGTGATCCTCGCAAGCTTTTGCTTTTATCGGGGGTCACCACGGATCCACGCCTGGCTCCACCGCTCGAAGTGGTTTGGATCGACGCTCGACGACTGGCATCACTACCACGGCATCCGCCGCAGCCTCAAGCACCGTGCGATCCTCATGGTGCTGGCGGTCGTGGGCATGAGCCTCCTGTTCAACTCCTTGCACGTCTATCTTCAGTACGTGGCGATGGCGATGGTCGCGTGGGGCCTCTACACGATCTGGACGGTGCCAACGCTCCCAGACGACGCACCTCATGCGCCCCGCACGATTGCGGAGTGACGCATCAGTCTTCGATGCCGGCCCGAGGTTCGGGAAGGAAGAACCCGGCGATCAAGCCGATGAGGCACATCGCCGTGCCCACGATCGCCGCCGCTGAAGAAAACTTCAGCGGGGCCGACTCATAGGGCATGAGGCCTGCCACGATCGACGTCACCGCGGCAGCCGACGTGCCGATCATGCGTCCACCGATGTTGGCCGCGAAGCTCTCACCCGTGCCGCGGAGGTGAACCGGAAAGACGTGTGGCAGGTAGTTGCCCCAGAACGAAAGTTGGCCCACAGTCACGAGGCCCACCAAAAACAAACCGAGTGACATCGTCGTCACCGGAAGCCTGCCGAGATGCGCCCACTCGAGCGGGATCTCGAAGAAGGTCGTGTTTGGCACCCTCAGGAAGTACCAAAAAACGAGCGGCGTGAGCAGGAGCCCCGGTATCTGAAGGAGCCGCAGCTTCCATCCCCAGGCGATTGCCGCCGCGAGCACCACCGCCATGAGGCAGCGGCCGATGAGGCCTCCGATCTCCTGCATCTTCGTATATTCCGCAGCGATCGTTTGCGAATGCCTGGCCCCCGCCGCCTTGGCGAGCGACGCGAGCTTGTCGCCGTCTGCTTCCCCGCGATTACGGGCTGCTGCCACGGCCTTCTCGCTCGCAGTGGCGGCTCCCTCGCGAACCTCCGCAAGGCCTGGCACCATCTGGGGCATCTGCTGGATCGCGCCAAAGGCAACGCCAAGCGTGCAGGCGAATCCGATCGTCGTCAGGATCGTGGTACGACGCAGTTCAGGGGCAAAGAGGGCGGCAATACTCGGTCGCTTGAGTGTGCCAGCGGCCTTCTTGGAGGCCCACACCGGCGACTCAGGCAAGAACGGCCGAATGAGGATGAGCGGCAGCGCTGGGATGAGCCCCGACATGAGCGTGTACCGCCATGCTTCATGCTGGTGCTCGAGCCCGATCTGTCCGAGGAATCCGAGCCACGAGGGCATCTGGATCACCGGCAGGCTTGGGCCGAACTGGATCGCAAGCCCGTTGGCCACCGCCACCATGAGGCCACCGACCGATGAGAATGCCTGCGTGATACCGAGCACCCGCTCCCGCTGCTTGGGATCTGGGAACAGCTCCGCGAGCCACGCCACGGCCGCTACGAACTCGACACACACGCCGACGAACACGAGGCAGCGGCAGACCAGCAACATCCACAGGCTCGTTGAGAAGCCCGCGGCAAACGCCGCGAAGGCGTAGATGAGAATGCTCCAGGTGAGCACCCGCCGTCGGCCAAGCCGGTCAGTGAGGTAGCCGCCGAGCAGCCCGAAGAGCCCACCGCAGAGCGCGGGCACGTAGAAGAGAATGCCAACCCACCTGAGAAAGCCCGGGCTTCCCGGCTGAAACCCGCCAAGCTCCAGGAGGGCCGGCCGCGCGATGAGCGGCAGCATGAGGAGTTCGTAGATATCGAACGCAAAACCGATCGCTGCGATCGAGCAGACAAGCCAGCCGGTAAACCCTAGAGCCCGCATGCATCGTCTCCATGACGGAAAGCAGCCGGCCAAAAACGAACGATGCCGGGAGAGCTCGAAAGCCTACCGGCACACGGTCGCAACGGAAACCGTCAGTCGATTCACGGGCCGATCGACGGAGGCCGCTTGGCGAGGAAATCGCGAGGCCCGCGGGTCGTGTAGTACGGGTAGGCCACGGCACCGGTCGGCGGGCCTGCCGGCTCGATGGCACCGTAATCAGAAGCCCCAAGGGCAGCCTTTTCGCCATGCGTCAGGTGATGCTTGGCCAAACCACCGTAGCGGCCGGTATGCGGAGCCTTGCAGGCACCGCCGGGGCAATCCTGGCAGCCGCCGGTCTGGCACGCACCCGATGGGCAGTTGCCGTCTGGGCAGCCGTGTTCGTAACAGGTGCCCGACTCACAGCCGCTGCATCCGGCCTGCATGCCAGGCCCGCCGTGACCGCGATTCGAGTAGGGGCCGTCGGCATTCAGGAGAAACAGGCGATCAATGATGGAACAGCCGGTGCTTGAAGCGGTCACGACCGCAGCAACGAGGAGGCCAAGGAGTCGAAGACTGGTGAGCGAGCGATGCATCTGGGAAGGCTCCCGCTGGGCGACCAAAGCACCGAGGTGACCAACTGCCACCCGGAGCCTCGACCGCAGACTTCTGATCGTATCGGTCGCACCGCTCGCGCCAGTTGAGGAAACCCTGCGCGTGGCAATCTGGGGAACTATGCTGCTTTACGCTCGGCGGGCCATCCATGGCCCCGGCGAGCTTCGCGGCCCTCCGGCCGCCGGTCGCACCTCCGGGCTCCCGTGCTCGTACGCCCCAGAGTTTGGTGCGCCGCAGCAGCCGGGGCGCAGAAGACGGTGTCCTCAGCGAGGGGTTGCCCGTGTCACGGAGCCGGCGTAGAAAACCGAGCGCAGCCTGGAGGGCGAAGCGAAGGTTTTCTCCGAGTGAAGCGGTGGCCACGATGGCCACCGTGAACGTCCGGCTCTCGTGGCACGGGCAACACCGAGCCACGCCGACCGCGAAGCGAAACCTCGCGCGTGGGCGACGCATGCGTCGCCGGGTACCGTGGGCCGGATCACCCGCCGAAACGGCTGAAGACGAGCGCAATGTTCTGGCCACCAAACCCAAAGCTGTTCGAGAGCGCCCGCTCGCACTTCCCTTCCCGAACCTTGTTGGGGACGTAATCGAGGTCGCAGTTGGGGTCGGGGTTTTCGTAGTTGATCGTCGGCGGGAGAAGTCCGTCGCGGATGGCGAGCAGACAGACGATCATCTCGGTGGCGCCGGCCGCCGCGATGAGATGCCCCATCATGCTCTTCGTGCTCGAGACAGGGATCTTGTAGGCCCGCTCACCAAACACCTTCTTGATCGCGAGCGTCTCGACCTTGTCGTTGACGTCGGTGCTCGTGCCGTGGGCGTTGATGTAGTCGATTGTCTCCTCGCCAAGGCCACCGTCTGCCAGCGCCATGCGGATGCAGGCCGCGGCACCACGCCCCTCCGGATGTGTGTCGGTGATCCGGTAGGCATCGGCCGTGGAGCCGTAGCCCACGATCTCTCCGTGAATCTTCGCGCCTCGCTTCTTCGCGTGCTCGAGCTCCTCGAGCACCACCATCGCGGCCCCCTCTCCGAGCACGAAGCCGTCTCGCTCATTGTCAAACGGGCGACTTGCTCGGGCTGGCTCATCATTGCGGGTCGAGAGGGCCGTGAGAAGATTGAAGCCCGTCACGCCAAACGGATGAATCATGCTGTGGCAGCCACCCGAGAGCATGACGTCGGCCTCCCCGCGACGAACAATCTCCACCGCCTCGCCGATGGCCTGGCTCGAGGCGGCGCAGGCGGTGAGGCAGTTGAGGTTCGGGCCCTCTGCGTTAAAGAGGGCCGCGAGATGCCCGGCAGGCATGTTCGGCTCTTGCTCCACTTCCGAGCGTGGATGAAGTGTTTCGAGGCCGAGCTTCGTGAACTTGGCAACGTCGAGCGTAGGCCCCTCGATGGCCGCCATCATCATGCTCGTGAAGGCGTCAAACGCCTGCTGCCCTTCACCGCTCCCGAGATAGATGCCGAGGCGGCTGGGATCAGTCGCGAGGCCTTTTTCGAGACCGGCATCCCGCATGGCCTGCAGCGCCGCGCCGGCTGCAAACTTCGTGTGTCGCCCGCAGTACTGCCAGTCGTCGGCGTTTTCACCTTCGTTGGTGATGTCCCAGTCGCGGACCTCGGCGGCGATCTTGGTCGGGAACCGTGAGGCATCGAATACGGTCGTCATACCGACACCCGAACGGCCGGCTACGAGGTTTTCCCAGAGGGATTCGACCGTCGCGCCGAGCGGTGTGACGCAGCCCATCCCGGTTACCACCACCCGACGCCTGCCGGAAACCATCGTGCCGTCTCCCAAAAATGCTGAGTCACGATCACGCCCTTGTGATCAGCAACCTCGTGGTTACCAGTCGGGTCGCGCCAGCGGCTTCCCTGCCTCATCCTGCCCGATGTCGTAGATATGCATGTGATCAAGCCAGCGAAGCAGTTCGTCTGGCTCGAAGAGCTTCGGAACCCCGTCGCCCGGTTCGAGATGGGCGAAGAAGAGCTCGGCCTCGCCCTGGACCCGATCCCCCACGGTGCTCGTCACCTTGGCAAGCGAGCCAGTTGGTTTGAGATCGAGCACCTCGGCCTTATAGACGAGCGTGTCGCCGGGAACCGCATCGAAATGAAACTCGGCAGCAGCCACCTTGGCAAGGACCACGCGACGGTTGTATTCAAGGGCATCCGCCACGAGGAGACCGGCGGTCTGGGCCATGCCTTCGACGACCAGCGAGTTGGGCATCATCGCCGCCCCCGGGAAGTGATCGTGAAGATGCTCCTCGGCCAACGAGACGTTCTTCACCGCCGTCGCCCGCTTGCCGCGAACAAACTCATTAAACCTGTCGATCCAGAACCAGCGCATGAATAAACTCCGACGGGCCGTGCCGTCCCGGTGCCTTTATGGGGAAGGTCGATCTTCCCTTCGTCACCAGCGGCGTCAGGCCGCCAGCTTGCTCTCAACATAGCGGACCATGTCTTCGACCGTCAGCGTGTTGGGGAAGTTTTGCACGCTGGGGTTGGCCTCGAACTTGGCGAGATCGACGAACGGCATGCGAGCCTTGAGCTCCTTGAGCCCGGCCTCGTTCACCTTTCCGTTGGTCACGAACTCGCTGCTCGAGAGGACGTCCTCGGGGAAGAGCTCGCCCCGCTGGATCTTGATGCCAAACGCCTTCTCGAGGCGGAAGACGATATCAAGGAAGTCGATCGACTCTGCTCCGAGGTCGCCCACCATGGTAGCCGACGGCGAAACCTCGTCCTCATCGACCCCGAGGGCCTCCACCAGGGCGCCCTTGACCTTGTCAAAAATTTCATCACGAGACGGCATCGACGGTTCACCTCGAAGGCTGGGAATGTTTCAACGCTGAAACCTGAGCCGAAACTGTAATCTGGGCGCGACCGGAGGGAAACCCGAACCTGGCAATTCGGGCTACTTCGCGGCCAAAGAGCCCGCAAAAAGCTCGGAGCACGGCCCCTTGGGCCGTCCTACGGCCATGCTCATCGGGCGAGCGAGGGCGTGGCCGACGCGAGCCCGGCCGCTGGCAGCGGGGACGCATACGTGACATTTCGAGGGCCGCTGGCCTGACGAGGAGCGGGGTACAGAACGGCCCACAACCGCCTCATTTCGGACCGCACGCGGGCGTCAAGGGCCGCCCCATGCGGAAGGCGATCGGCCATGTTGTATCGCTCGAGCGTCAGCCGGGCGGTGAGGCTCGTACGGTCGCCCACCTTGCCGCTCGCCTTCACCTTGGTGATGGTCTCGTCTTGGGAGAGCACCTCAACAGACACCGTGAGCGTGTTGCCTGGCTCGACGAAGTCGCCGTATTTCACGTTCCGCGCAGAGCGCAGCACAACGACCGAGTGGGCAAAATCTTCACCGAGTCGGATCGTCCAGGCCGCGGCCTGCGTCATGGCTTCGAGCATGAAGACCCCGGGCAGGACTGGAAAGCGAGGGAAATGGTCTGCCAGATATTCTTCGGCGAGCGTAACGGCCTTCACCGCCGTGATACCACGCCCAGGCTCAACCTCGAGCACCCTATCGAGCAGCGAGAATCGCATCGAAATCGTCTCCGTTGAATAAGCATCGTCGCGGAGGCCCGAAATCCCGGCCCGCACGGGAACTAAACCCCGTGGAATTACCCCGAGGCTGAGGCGAAGTATAGGGGAAGCCGATCCGCCCTCAACCGGCGACCGTGGCCATCAGGCCGCGACTGTCAGGCTGGCAGCCCGCACCGCCGGCACGACCCTCATGGATTTCGGGGGGATTGGGCATAGTCGCTGATTTTCCCGATGGTTCCGACCCTCGGGAACGCTGGCCGGAAGTCCCGTCGTGTTCGGCACGACGTTTGCGTTTGTTTCATTGAGCGGTGGTCATATCGGCCACTGAACTCCCTCTCCCTTGAACACTGAGGAGGTTGCACCATGCCACGTCTTCCAACATTCCACGCAGGCCTCACGCTTCCGCTCGAGGAACTACGCGAGGAGTTTGACCGCCTTTGGACCACGCTTACCGCGGCCCCGCCGCTTCACGGCTGGGGCGTTCGCCATGAGGCTGCGTTCCCCGCCGTCAACGTTGGCGAGAGCGACGATGCAGTCGCGATCGAGGCCGAAGTGCCGGGCCTCGAGGCTGGCGATGTTGCGATCTCGGTCACGGGCAACGACCTGCTCCTCGAGGGGGGTCGAACTGCCCGAGGGGCGTCCCCGGCCGACGAGAAAGTAACCTGGCACCGCCGCGAGCGAGGCACGGGGAGCTTCAAGCGACGGATCCCCCTGCCTGTGGCTGTTGACGCAGCGAGGGTCGAGGCCCGGCTCGTTGATGGCGTGCTCACCGTCACATGCCCGAAGGCTGTCGAATGCCAGCCCCGGCGGGTGGAGGTGCGGTCGGCCTGAGCACGTCGGGTTCGGTGAACACGACGCTTCATCTTTCTTCCATCTCACAACAAAGGAGCTTTGCCATGTCCACGCCCACTCCCTCAGCGAAGACCGCCCTACCGGTTGGTGGCACTGACGCCACCCTCACCTACCAGCCCAATGTCGATATTCGAGACACGGGCACCGAGGTGATCTTTGATGCCGACATGCCTGGTGCCGCGGCCGACGGGATCGACGTCACTTTTGAAGACGGCATGCTCTCGGTTCAGGCGACCGTGCCGCCACGGGAGCTCCCCGGGCGTGCGATCCTCCAGGAGTACGGGATTGGCAATTATCGCCGTTCGTTCCGGCTCGGGGAGGGCTTTGATGCCTCGCAGATCACAGCCGACTACCGCCAGGGCGTGCTCACCGTGCGGGTGCCGCGGCTGGCGGCGGTTCGTCCTCGCAAGGTCGAGGTGAGGGTAGGCTCATAGCGTTCCTCGCTTGAAGAAAGGTCGGTTCGCCATGCCGCTCGTCCTCTCGGTCACTGCCGATCCCGGTGCGGGAGGCCCCCTTTCCATCGACCTCGCCGGCATCACACCCGACCGGCTCGCGGGCCTGCCGGGCGATGCTGTGCGGCGGTTGCCGATCCGTGCCGACGAGCGGCCGTGCGAGCTGGGTGACGTGCTGGGCGTCAGCGGTGACACCGATGATGGCGTGCTCGAGTGCCGCGGTGATTTTCGGCGCGTCCACCATGTCGCTGCTGGGATGCACTCGGGCACGGTCCGCGCGACGGGCAGCGTCGGCCGCCACGCGGGTGAGGGCATGACGGGCGGGCGACTCGACGTGGCAGGTGATGCGGGCGACTGGCTGGCCGCAGAGATGACCGGCGGGCATGTCGTTGTGGCGGGGTCAGCGGGCGACAACGTGGCGGGCGGCCTTGCCGGCAGTGATCACGGTCTTCGAGGGGGCGTGGTCATTGTCGCTGGCAGCGTCGGCGGGCTTGCTGGCCAGCGGATGCGGAGAGGGATTCTCGCGGTCGGCGGGAGCTGCAAAGAATCGGCGGCCTTTGAAATGCGGGCTGGCACGATCCTTGTCGGCGGCCGGGTAGGGCCCCACGCAGGCCTCGGGCTCCGCCGCGGGACGCTTGTTGCCCTAGCCGAACACCTCGAGATTCCGTCCACCTTCCGCCGCGGTCGTGCCTGGAACCCCCCATTTCTCGGCCTCATCCTCAAAAGTCTGAAGCGGGCTGGATTCCACCCCCCGGCCGCGCTGCCAGCACGCTTTCGGCAGTGGCATGGCGATCTTCTCGGCGGCGGCCGGGGCGAGATTCTCCATCCGGAACCGGCGTAGCCCACCCCGCTTCCGTCACGCCCGGCGGTCGTGTATTCTCCAAGGCTCGCTCGAGATAACCAATCGCACCTCGGTTTTCGTATGCCCACGATCAGCCAACTGCTCCGTAGCCGCCGCCGCCCCAAGCGAAAGTTTTCCAAGTCGCCGGTGCTCGACAAGTGCCCGCAAAAGCGAGGCGTTTGCCTCCAGGTGCGGACGATGACGCCGAAGAAGCCGAACTCGGCGCTTCGGAAGATCGCTCGCGTGCGACTCTCCAATAAGAAGGAAGTCACGGTCTACATCCCGGGTGAAGGCCACAACCTTCAGGAGCATTCGATTGTGCTCGTCCGTGGGGGTCGTGTCCGCGACCTCCCTGGTGTTCGCTACCACATCATCCGCGGGGCCCTCGACACGCTGGGCGTCTCGGGCCGCAAACAATCCCGTAGCCTTTACGGCGCCAAGAAGGGCTAAGATAGGAACCACACGACCATGGGAAGCATCACAGCAAGTCGCACGCAGCTCCGCCCCGACCCTCGGTATGGGTCGTTGCTCGCAAGCAAGTTCATCAACTGCCTCATGGAAGACGGGAAGAAGAGCGTCGCCCAAGGCGTCTTCTATCGTGCCTTGGACATCATCGGCAAGAAGATCACGGAAGTCGAGCCGATCGAAGTCTTCAACCGGGCGCTCGAAAACATCAAGCCAGCCGTTGAAGTGCGGTCCAAGCGAGTTGGTGGTGCGGCGTACCAGGTGCCGATGCAGGTCAATCGCAACCGGCAGCAGTCCCTTGCGATCCGCTGGCTTCTCCAGTCGGTCCGCGAGAAGAAGGGGCGAGCCACGCACGAGAAGCTCGCCGACGAAATCATCGCCGCGTCGAAGCGAGAAGGTGCAGCCGTCACCAAGCGTGACAATGTCCACCGCATGGCCGACGCGAACAAGGCGTTTGCGCATTTCGCCTGGTAAGAGCTAGCCACGACACCGCGACCGAATCAGCGGTAGACGGTTGAGCGGATCAGATCGGCGACATAGTTCAGGTCGGCGGCCTCCGGGCCCCGACCGAACGCTTCGATGCACTTCCGAGAATCAGACAGGCGATCGGAATGTCCTTCCGGATGTGGACGCCGTCCAAGTCTCTGCGAACCCTTGGCTCATGGTAGGCGGCCTTACCGCACATGAACACGCATGGGCATGAGGAACTGCGGACGACCGGAGAGGAGCTGCACGAGGGTGTCGGCTTCGTAAACCAACGGCTCGAGGCCCGGCAGTGCAGCGATGCGACCCAGGATGATGGCTTGGAGCGCAGAGCGGTGTGCTGAAAGCCCGGCCAGGCGCGCCACGGGCAGAGTGTCGCTTCCGGCTGCGGCAAAAAGGTCGTCGAAGAGGCCGCGGGGCTCGGGCAGCAGCAGACGATCGACGGCCTCGTCGTCGGCGATACCCGCCAATTTTTTGGCCTCGGCAACCGCGTCATCAAGCGTGCCGAGGCTGTCCACAAGGCCCACCTCCAACGCCTGCCGTCCCGTGTATACGCGTCCCGCGGCAAGTGCCTCGACCTTGGCCTGATCGAGCTTTCGCCCGGCGGCCACCTTGCTTGTGAAGAGCCTGTAGACGTCCTTCATCGTCCCGAGAAAGGCTGCTCGCTCACCGTCGGTGAACTTCTCCGTCATCGAGAGCCAGCCGGCATTCTTGCCCTTGCTCACGACATCGGTGTGAACGCCCAGCTTCTCGAGCGCCCCGCCAATGGCGACCTTCCCGCCGACCACGCCAATGGAACCGGTGAGCGTGCCCGGCGCCGCCACGATGCGATCTGCGGCGACCGCGATGTAATACCCACCGCTCGCGGCGATGTCGGAGAGACTCGCGACGACCGGCTTCTTGGTTCGCTCGATCTCCCGCCACATGAGGTCGCTTGCAAGCGCCGAGCCGCCGGGCGAATCGATCCGCAGTACGATCGCCGCCACCTTGTCGTCGGTCGCTGCCTCGCGGACCGCTTTGCAGATTGTTTCCGAGCCAACCGCGCCTCCCATGAAGAGGTCATCCGTGCTCTTCCCCTCGCGAATCTCACCGACAACATGCACGATCGCGATCTGCTGTCCCTTGCCGACCGACTTCGCACCAGGGCGACCCGAGAGCAAATCCATGAACTGCACGAGACCGCCGATGCCGGAAAAGTCGGCGTCGATTTTTCGCAGCCCGTAGTCGCGGGCGAGCTTCGGCTTCTCGAGCCCGATCTTCTTCGCGAGGGTCGTGACCACCTCGTCTTCATACGCGACAGCATCGATCAGTTTGGCGGCACGAGCCGCCTCGGGCACAAAGACACCGATATCGATGAGCGCATGCACGCGACCCGGTTCAAGGACGCGATCAGATGCGACTCGTTCCACGAGTTGGTCAAAAAGATCGCCGACGAAGAATTCGTATTGTTTCCGCAACGCCGGGCTCATGCTCGAGCGCGTGAAGGGCTCGCCCGCCCCTTTGAACTCGCCGACCTGGAGAATCTCAGCCTCCACGCCGAGCCGATCGAGCATCGCTTTGAAGAACATCATCTCGGTCCGAACGCCAGCCAGTTCGAGCGTGGCGGCGGGCGGCATCGACACCTCGTCGCAGGCAGCCGCGAGGCCATACGATACCGGTCCCCCGGTCACGAAATGGCCTACCACGGGCTTGCCGGCCTTCTTCAGCCTCGCGATGGCGGCCCGAATCTCATCAGTCCGCCCCCGGCCAACGCTCGGCCCATCGATGACGAGGACCACGCCGGCCACCCGATCGTCGCTGGCAGCCTTGTCGAGCCGCTCCACAAGACGGTGCAGCCGCGGCGACACGTCAGCCCAAAGCCCCCCCTGCCCAACACCGTCGGCCAAGTCTCCCGCGATCCGGATATGGGCGATGGTGACCGCGGTGGCCTTGGCTGGCTTTCGCAGAGCCGAGGCCTCAGGCTCGGCACGCCCGGTCGCGGCAAGGAGCGTAGCCATCGCGAGAATGGCCGCTCCACCGACAAAGCTGCGGTGGCATCGCGGGGCAACAATCGTGGCGAAGTACAGCGACATGAACCAAATCTCCGAGGAGTGAAACCACGTGACATCGTAGCCCCTGTGGGCCGATCAGAAAAATCCCACAGGACGACCTTGAAAATGAACGATCGTATAGTAAGATACCAGCGTTCACCCACAGGAGAAGCCGGCCCCGCCGCTCAGAACAAATGTCCACGCGAAAAAAGACCGCAACCAAACCCAAGGCCGCCGCCAAAGTCACCCGCACCCAAGCATCTGCCAAGCCCAAGCGGCAGCGCGTGGCTGCCGCGGTAGCGGCCGTCCGTGGTGACCCCCTCGGCCTCCAGGTCACGATCGACGAAAACTCCGACGACAAGCCTACCCTGCGGCAGATGGAAATCTACGCCTTCATCCGCGACAAGATCCATTCCCGCGGCTTTGGCCCCACGGTCCGTGAAATCGGGCATGCCTTCGATATCCGCTCACCCAACGGCGTGGTCTGTCACATGAAGGCGCTCGAGCGGAAAGGCCTGATTACGCGAGGAAAGAACATGTCGCGTGCGATTGAGCTGGTGGCCGAACCGGCTCACCTGCGGGGCCTCCAAATGGCTGGCTGGGTCGCTGCCGGCACCCTCCGCATGGCCGATGAGCAGACCGATCGGATCGCCTTTGACGATCTCTTCAACCGAGACAATCACTTCGTGCTCAAGGTGATGGGCGAATCGATGATCGATGCTCAGATCGCCGATGGTGATTGGGTCGTGATCAAGACTGCCAAGTCGGCCCGCGCGGGAGATATCGTTGTTGCCCAGACGGAAGACGGGGAAGCAACGCTCAAGCACTGGTTCCCGGAGAAGGATCGGATTCGGCTCCAACCGGCCAATGCGTCGATGAAGCCTATTTACGTACGAAGCGCGAAGGTACTCGGTGTACTTGCGGGGGTTGTCCGAAAGACGTGATCGTTATGCTGTCTTGACCATCGCCGCGCTTTGCATCTGGTGGAGCTTGTTATAGAGCGTCTTGAGCGTGATTCCGAGCTCCTCTGCGGTCTTGGGCTTGTTGCCGGCGTTGCGTTCGAGGCCCTCACGGATCGCCTCGACCTCCATCTCCCTCAAAGTTTTTGGGCGTTCGGTCTTGGGGCGTTCGGTCTTGGGGTGACTGGGAGCCGCGGCGGGTGGCTGCTTCATCGGATCGCTGTCCGAGGCCAGCCGTGGGATAGGAGGCTCCGTCCAGCCGGGGGGACGGAATCGTCCCGGGAGATGGCCGATATCCACCGGCAGTTCGTCGCAGAGCACGAGCGCATGCTCGATGACATTGGCCAGCTCTCGGATATTTCCTGGCCATTCATGGGCAAGAAGGATTTGGAGAGCCTCAGGGGATATCGTCGCCGCCCGCGGCGGGGCCTGCGGACGCCCTCGGCGGACGAAGTGATCCACGAGCGCCGGGATGTCATCCTGTCGGTCGCGAAGCGGGGGCACCATGATCTCGAAGGTGTTGATGCGGAAGAGGAGATCCTCTCGGAACTCTCCATCGCGGGCCATTGCCTCGAGTGCTCGGTGTGTGGCGCATACGAGCCGGACATCCACCATGATCGGATGATTGTCGCCCACGCGGCGTATCTCACCACTCTCGAGCACCCGCAGGAGTCGCGACTGGAGTGACCGCGGCAACTCACCGATCTCATCCAGGAACAGCGTGCCTCCGTCGGCCACCTCGAAGAGGCCCGCCCGATGCTCGTCGGCTCCAGTGAAGGCTCCCTTCCGGTGCCCAAAGAGCTCGCTTTCCACGAGATGCTCAGGGAGCGCTCCGCAGTTGACCGCCACGAGCGGACCGTCTGCCCGATTGCTTCCCTCGTGGATCGCCCGCGCGACCAGTTCCTTGCCGGTTCCCGTCTCTCCGCGCACGAGGACCGCGGCGTCACTCTTCGCGACCCGTTCGACAAGTCTCCGAACGCTCGTGAGGGACGGCGACTCGCCGACGATCTGCGTGGCACCTTCGGCCCGACGCACCCGTCGCTCGAGCGCTCGGAGCCTCGTCGTAAGTTCCCGCTTCTGTCGCACCCGCTCGAGCACGGCCTTGATGTCAACGAGGCGGCACGGCTTGGTGAGATATTCACACACCCCGCGTCGGACAGCCTCGATCGCCGTCTCGACCGACGACTTGCCGGTGATGATCACCACTTCCGTGTCGGGTGCTGTCTCCCGCACGCGGGCAATCACCTCCATCCCGCCGACCCCGGGCATGTCGAGATCGACCAGCACGCAGTCGTACGCCGTCAGCTCGAGTGCCGCCAGGGCCGTGCGGCCGTCCGGGCAGACCGTCGCCTCATGGCCAAGTCGAGGCAGTTCGATCCGCATGAGCTCCTGGATCGATGCCTCGTCGTCGGCGAAAAGAATTCGCATGGGACGGGGATGTGGCTTCAAATTCAATTCCTCCACAAAAGCGGTGTCATGCGGCACGGCCAAGATCACGAGTCGCGGATGAATCCCCCGTCATGGCACCAATTTGTGCGAGGGGGAGCACGACGCGAAAGGTCGAGCCATGGCCGGGACCATCGCTCGAGACCTCAATCCGGCCACCATGGTCGGTGACAATGCGGTGGACAATCGAAAGGCCGAGACCGGTGCCCTGCCCCACTTTTCGCCGGGTGAAGAAGGGTTCAAAGAGATGGTCGAGCACCTCCGGAGTCATCCCGCAGCCATCATCCGTGACGGTCAGCACGCCCTCCCCGCCCGTGCGACGGGCCGCGATTCGGACACTTCCGTTTTCCTCGATCGAATCGAGCGCGTTGACGAGCAGGTTGAGCACGACCTGCTTGATCTCCTGGGGGTTCACCATCACGAGGGCATCCTGGCCTTCCTCAATCTCGATCGAGCGACCGGCAAAGCGACCCACATGCCGTAGCATCTCCGCCACGTCGGTCGCGAGCGCCAAAAGCGCGGTCGCCTGCCGCTTCACTTCGCCTAGCCGCGAGAAGTCGAGGAGTTTCTCCGTGATTCCCTTGCAACGAAAGGCCTCGCTCTGGATGAGCGAAAGGTAGCGGCGGGCCACCTGCGACTCTGCCTCGTCGGGCACGAGGGTATCGAGTCGACTCTCGAGCGATTCCGCGCACATCGCGATCGAGGCCAGCGGGTTGTTGATCTCGTGGGCCACGCCCGCGGCAAGAAACCCGACGCTCGCCAACTGTTCGCTCCGGATGACCTCGCGCGTGCGGGACTGCACCTGACGGTCGAGGTCGTCGCGGATCTCGCGAAATCGCTCAGTCATGTCATTGAGCGCATCGGCGAGTTCGGCCATCTCGTCGCGGGTATCCAAACGGATGCGGTAGTCGAAGTCTCCAGCGGCCACGCGGCGCGACCCATGGCCGAGCATCCGGAGGGGCCGGAACACCCAGCGGTAGGTGAGCACGCCGAGCGCCGCAAGAAGACCGCCGGCCGCAAGCGCAGCGGCCCACGTGACAACGATGAGTGTCCGGTAGCGACCACGAACCTCATGCGATAAGTCATGAAGACGCTGCTGAAGAAACGTTGGCAGGTCGCCGCTCAGGCCTGCAAGTTGGTCGAGCCAGGGCGTGGCGGCGAAGAGAACCGCGCGACCTGGCACTGGGGAGAGGAGCCCCGGTGGCCCAGCGGCGGCATCCGGATCAGCGGCAATCACCTCGATGGCGGCGAGGCACTCACCAATCCGGCGGGCCGTCTCTCGCTCACGTGAACGGTCGGCAAACGGCATGGAGTCGATCTCACCAGCCTCCAGCTCAGAGCAGTATGCCGCCAGGGCATCGGCGGTCGCGCGAACGCCGACCACAAAATCGTCTGGCGCGTCTTCGGTCGCAAGGGCCCGCGCGTGCGACACCCGAAGCGTGGCGACACGGTCGTCGAGCGCCGCCGCGAGAGGGAGCTCCGCCGCACGGCTCGAGAGCGTTCGCACAAGGCGTCGGTAGGAGTAGACGCCCAGGAAGCTACTGGTCGACAAGGCCCCCACCATCACGCCGACCAAGAGGCCGCCGAGCAAGAGCTTGTCACGAATGGGCCGTCGTTTGGCCATGAGTTCTCGTGGAATGGCAGCCGTCACGCTGCCTGGCGAGGATGAAACTGTGGGCGGGAGGGTAGCAGCCTCGGTCCTGGCAAAAAAGCCAGGAATCACGGGCGTTTGAAGCCCCCTTCGCGAGTCCACCGGCCCCTACACAAGCCCCCACCGCTTTCGCAGGTACCACTCCGTGATCAAGAGGGCGGCCATCAGGAGAAGCGCCGGGGGCGTGTTCCACGGGGCGAAAGACCATTGCTCACGGCTTTCATAGACGGCTGGACGCGATGCCAGCTCCTCGAAAATGCCTGGCACCTCCTCGGGCAATCGCACGCCGCCGACCGTTGCCTCGGCAAGCTGCCGCATGAGGAGCGGATTGGAGCGAGGGTTGGCCAGTTCCAGGTCTTGCCGAAACACGGTGAACCGTGCCGACCGTTCGCGAGGCTCGGCCACGCCCGGCACTCTCGCCCGCACGACGAGCTTCCAGTCACCAGGCTCGATACATTCCGCGATGGTTCCGCCAAACGCATCACCCGCCGGCACCACACGAACCGGACGTGACTGCCCCATCGGTGAGACAACCATGGCTTCAAAGGCGGCATCGGTACGAGGTTCCCCGTTCGTGCCCATGATCCCGGTGTCGAACTCGAGCGGCGCACCTGGTGGAAGCCGTCGCTGCGCGAGCCGAAGCCAGATTGCGTCTGCATCGGTGTCGTCCTTCCGTGCCAGCCACAAGACAAGCTGACGCCAGAAGCGGCGATGCTCATCGGCGGCTCCCTGCATCACCCACCGCCACGTTGAATCGGCAGCGAAGGCCAGCACGCGGCCCAGGCCATACTCTCGCGCGACGAGCAAGGGATATCCGTTCGCCGCGACGGCCAGCGGCTTGGCCGAGGGTACGAGCCGACCGAGCTTACTGGCACCCGCAAGCGGCGGCATGCGCTGCCAAGCAGCCAGCGAGGCAGCCTCGTCGGCACCGAGTCGGAGGATCGAGATGCCTCCAAAACGCGAATCCGGCACCAACGACACAGGCCCCTGAAGGTGGAGCCCTGGCCGCACCGGCTCACCAAACGGCTGGCGACCGAGTCGGTCTCGCTCGAAGGGCATCGCGGCACCGAGGGCGGAGCTCGCCCAGCCACCCGCCTCAAACGCATGGAATCCGCCGAGCAGGCCAAGCCCCGCCCCCGATTCCACATGCTCGAGGATGGTCTCGAGGTCGGCAGCCCCAAGCGCTGACGAGTCGAGATCACCAATCAGATACACGTCGTAGTTTGACTCGAGCTGACGGGAGAGATTGACCGGCCAGGTGTCACGGAGGCTCGAGTCGATCCACCGGAAATCGACATGGATATCCGGGCTCGCCGCCAACGTCCGCCGCAGAAATCGCTGCTCGACCCGCAGCGCCCCCTCGAGATAGAGCACCCTGAGCCCACCATCGATGACCGTCACGAAGGTGGAGAGCTCGTTGTTTGTGAGCACCACCTCTCCGTCCTGCGGCTCGACCCGAAGCGTGAGCTTTCGCTCCCCGAGCGTGCGGGGAGTCCACTCGAGCCGCACCGGCTGCTCGCCCATCTCTCCGGGCGTTCGCACCGTGGTACGGGCCACTTCCTCGAGCTTCCCGTGCTCGTCCTCGGCAAGGAGCACGACATCCACAGGCTGACCTGCGAGCCCTTCGAGCCGCACGCGGCCGGCGATCTCCAGCCGGTTCTCGAGATACACCGTTTCATCAGCCGCAAGGCTCGCCGCCACCGCATCCCGGCCTTGGCCGCTTCCCCGCTGCTGCCCAAACGTCACGCTCCAGAGCGGCACTCCCAGTTCGGAAAGACCACGGGCCGCCGCCTGCGGGGGCACGTCCCGCGGTGGGTAGGCATGCTGGGCACCATCACTCAAGACAATGACGCCAGCGATCTGTCGCCCCGCGGTGACCCGAAGCGCCTCCTCAATCGCGGCGCCGATGGCCGTCTCGCCCGATGTCTTTCGATTGGTCCATGGCCCGAGCGCCAGCGGAGCATCCACTGACGCTGGCATCGGGTGGAGCTCGCGGTCGAACGCCCACGTCGCGATCTCGAAGCCCCCCTGCTCAACGAGCGAACGGGCCTCCTCGGCGGCATTCGCAAGCGCCACGGTCATTCCTTCCCACCGCGTTCGCCCCCCCGACTCGTCGGCCACGGTCATACTTTCGGAGGCGTCTGCCAGCACGAGCACCGTTCCCTGTTGCCTCGCCTTGCGACTCGACACGAGCGTCGGCCGGGTCATACAGCCGACCAGCGCGAGAAAAGCACCGAGCCGTAAGGCCGTCAGCATGAACCGGCGACGAAAATTGATCCGGGTCCTGTCCGGCGGTGTGGCGAGAAGCACCACCGCCAGAGCAAGCGCGACCATGGCCACGAACGTCCACGAGCCGACCGGCTCGAAACCGATGGCGAGTTCCTCGAGCCACGTCTCGTCGCTCATGGTCGCGCTCCCACGATGGGTGGCGGTGTGTTGGCACGTGCCGCCCCGCGACCAGATTCGGTCGATTGACCAATCGCATCGTCAGCCAGCCACGCAGCCAGATCCTCCTCCGCCTCTTCCGCAAAAACGACAGCCGCATCCGCGGCGGGTTCATTGCCCTCCCGAGGCGCGTAGAACCGATTCGCCACGATCCAGTCGGCGGCCATCGCCACGGCCGCAAGCACGATCATCCATCCAAACAGCTCCGAACCGATCCGCTCGAGATTCATGTCTCGCACGAGCTCCTCCTCCGTGCGGGCGAGGCGGTACCTCGGGCCGAGCACCACCGTGAGTTGGTCGGGGGTCAGGCGGCGGAAGTCGATGGCCATGGGATCGAGCACCACGCTGAACCCGTCTGCCACGCCGCCGATCGCCCCCCCGGCCCGCACGGTGTAGTTACCTGGCTCGAGCGTGGCCGTGACGGTCGCCGTGCCCCGCGCCCGGTCGATGGCCACGGGAAAGTCCTCACCGCCGGGCGAATGGACGATGGCCGTCGGCAGATCCCGCCGGCCGAGTGGGATCACGACCGGACTTCCGGCGATCACATTCCGCTCGGCGGTCGTGTCGATTGCATGGAGGATCGTCTCGTTTGCCAGGATGACAAACGGCCACGGCTCAAACCCGGTCGCCAGGAGATTCCAGGCGTCGGGGCTTGCCGCGTCGAAGCCCACCGGTGTCGTCACGATGATCACGCGGCCTTGACCGATGGGATGCTCGAGGATGGCCGGGAGACCGCTTCGATACGTGGCGACAGGAACGGCGCCCCCCAGATCGCTGTCACTCGCCTTTGCGTCGTCCGATGGGTCGGTTGGAAGAAACTCCCAGTGACGAAACACGGGGAAGTCTTGCCAGGGAACGGCGTCGCCAACCCGTCGGAACGCCGCGAGCACCGGATGATCGAGCGTCGCCGGCGCCAGATAGTTTGTGGCATCGGGGCTTCGCCAGACCCGCACAAGCTCACCTCCGAGCAGGCGGCGGGATGCCGCCGTGTTGAATCCGGCTGGCCCGCGTGCGGCGGCCGGCCCAAGCCACACCACCAGCCCGTGCCCCTCGGCAACCCATGCGGTGAGCGACTCGCAATCGCGGTCGGTCATCGGGGGAGGATCGAGCAGGACCATGCCAGACGCCTGCTGCCAGTTGGTCGCGTCGAGCGCCGTGAAGTCGACAGGCTCGAGTGAGAATCGAGCCGTTCCTGCCTTCCGGAGCGACGCCGGCGCGAGGGCTTCCATCATGAGCCTCCCGGTCCGGCGGGTCGGCGCGGCCGACGCCACAATCACCCTCGACGGTACTCCCACCTCGACGGTGAAGAAGGATGTATCATCGATAGCCAAGTCATCGCTCCCGTCGAGTACCACGCGTCCTTGGTGAATCCCGGGGGGCAGGCCACCGATCTCGAAGCGAGCTGTCTCGAGCTGCCCGCCAGAAGCCTCGATCGACTTCGCGGCCCGGCGCACGAACCGGCCGTCGGCCGCGACCATTTCCACCGCGACTTGCCGCGTGGCATCAGGACCGACATGGCCGATCCGTGCGGCGACCGCCAGCGGCGTGCCGCTGGCGATCCGATCGCCCGAGAGATTGACCGCCTCGATCGCGAAGTTTCGCGGTGCCGTCGATGAGACATCGCAGTAGAGGGGGGTCAGCTTCTCGTCAGCCACGGGCTGGTCACCGTCACGCACCACTGCCCGACTCCAGGCGCCCTGGGAACAGTCGGTGAAGACGTAGAGCTCCCGCCGCTCGAACTCCGCCTGGTCAAGGAGCCGTCGAGCGGCGGCGATGGTGGCCGGAAGAGAGCCATCCGTCGAGGCAGCCGAAAGACGATCAACTCTCGCCTCGGCCGCCGCCGCTTGGGTAAACGCCGCGGGTGTTCCGGCCGTGTCGAACACCGCCACCTGACTCCCCGACGGCAGTTTGGCAAAGAGAACCTTCGCCATGGTTGCGGCCCGTTCAAGCCGTGTCTGATTCCCCTCCCGAAGCAACATCCGCGGCGCCGTGTCAAAGACAAATGCGGCCGCCACCGGCCCTTCGGATTCCGGTAGCCAGCCAGCCCCCCGCAGCACCGGCCTGGCGAGGGCCAGGGCCAGAAGCGCGATCGCTGCGATCCGCAGGAGGAGCAAGAGCAGGTGATTGACCCGAAGACTTCGGCGATTGGCGATCGCTCGCTGCTGGAGAAACCGGAGCGCCGGAAACGCGTGGGGCACCGGCTTTCGCCGCATGATGAGGTGGAGGATCACAGGCGCCGAAATGAGCGCCGCGCCCCACAGCAGAAGCGGTGAAAGAAATGACAGGCCCATGGTTCAGAATCGCGAGCGGCGATTGTTGAGGTATTCCACGAGCGCACGGTCGAACTGCATGCTCGTGTCGATCGGCACGTAATCGACGCCTGCGCGAAAGCACCACGATCGATACTCCTCGCGAAAATCCTCCACCGCCTTGACATACGCCCCCCGCGCCGCATCGGCATCGATCACGAGCTTGGCCTTGGTTTCAGGGTCGTCGAGCTCCACCATGCCCTCGAACGGAAACCGCACCTCGGCCTCGTCGAGAATATGGAAGAGGATCACATCGTGGCCGCCGTGCCGCAGCCGCATGAGGGCATCACGGATCGGGGCCGGTTCGGCCAGAAGATCGCTGAATAGCATCACGAGCGAGCGATGCCGGAGCATGGCGGCGATCTGGATGAGGCTTCGCGGGATGTCGGTCTTCCCCGACGGCGTGACCTTGGAGAGCACCGAGAGCACCTGCGGGATCTGGGATCGCCGCGATCGGGCAGGCAGCGAGGATGTCACCTTCTCATC
This sequence comes from Pirellulales bacterium, assembly GCA_041746715.1. Taxonomy (GTDB): domain Bacteria; phylum Planctomycetota; class Planctomycetia; order Pirellulales; family UBA1268; genus QWPN01. Next base: position 25,039 of record JBGTGN010000223.1, read on the forward strand.
GAAGACCATGAGTCCGCAGGGATCTTGCTGGTGGACCATGAGCCAGCAGAGGGCAGCCGCGAGGGAGATCGCGTAGTCGAGTTTCGTGAGCTCCTGCCGGTGCGTGTAGGCCATCGAGGCGCTGGCATCGACCACCAGATAGCCGGTGATGTTGGTCTCGGCCTCGAACTTCTTGACGTAGTGCTTGTCGGTCTTGGCGTAGACAAGCCAGTCGATGTCTTTGGGGTCATCGCCGGGGGCATAGCGGCGGTGCTCGCTGAACTCCACCGAGAACCCGTGGTAGGGACTGGCGTGGAGCCCTTGGAGGAACCCCTTCACAATGAACTGCGCGCGGAGATCGAGCCTGGCGATCTGCCTGACGACTTCCGGCTTCAGGTATTCCTCGACCGCGCGAACCATCACCGGTACCACCTCGACGGCCACGCCCCGCAGGGGTGCGGGTGCGGCCGTTCACGTGACGAACCTCGGGCTCTCCGTCATGAACTTGGGGGGCTACTTTACGAACTTTGGAATGTCCGGCTCAGGCGTTTCCTTGACGAGCCGCTCGATGATCGACTCAGACGTGAGCCCCTCGGCCTGCGCCTGGAAGTTCGTGGCGATCCTGTGTCGCAAGACCGGCACCGCGATCCGGCGGATGTCATCGAGCGACACACTGAATCGTCCGTCCATGGCGGCCATGGCCTTACCCCCTTGGATCAGGAACTGCCCGGCTCTCGGGCCAGCGCCCCAATCCACGAGCTGGGCCACATACGCAGGCGCCTGAGCATCCTTGGGCCGTGTCGCCCGCACCAGCCGAGCGACATACTTCACGATGTATTCGCTGACGGCAACGCTCCCAACGACCTTCTGAATATTGATGATGGCTCGGGCCGTGAGCACCTTCCGCACTTCCGGCTTCTCGGCTCGGGTCGTCTGCATGAGGATCTGCTCCTCTTCGGCAGCCGTCGGGTAGCCAACCTTGATGTTGAACATGAAGCGGTCGAGCTGGGCCTCGGGCAGCGGGTAGGTTCCCTCCTGCTCAATGGGATTCTGGGTGGCGATCGTGAAAAACGGATCGGGGAGTTTGAAGGTCTGCTGCCCCACCGACACCTCTCGCTCCTGCATCGCCTGAAGGAGCGCCGCCTGGGTCTTCGGCGGTGTGCGATTGATTTCGTCGGCCAGCAGGATGTTCGTGAAGATCGGCCCCTCCACAAACCGAAACACTCGCCGCCCCTGCTCGTCGTCAAGCACGTTGGTGCCGGTGATATCTGAGGGCATCAGGTCGGGTGTGAACTGCACCCGCTTGAAGCCGACGTCCAGGATTCGCGCGAGCGTGGAGACCATGAGCGTCTTGGCAAGCCCGGGCACCCCCTCGAGGAGGCAATGGCCTCTCGTGAAGATCGCGGCGAAGAGCTGCTCGATGACCTCGCCCTGCCCGATGATCACCTTCTGGAGCTCCTCCTGCATGAGCCGACGGTGCTGGGCAAACTCCTGGAGAATGTCGTCGAGGGTCTTGGGGCGGGATGCAGTCGACACGGCGGGGAATCCTGGAGAGGCCGTTGCCACCCTGGCAGGCGGAGAGCACTTCAGTATCGGGCCTTGGCCGCATCACGGCAAACCCACGGTGATACCGGGCGGCCACCGGCTGCTAGGATGCAGCGAATGGATGTTCGCGGGAGATGACAGGCATGCGATCGAGCGTGGGCGAGTGGCGGTTCGCGGCGTCGTTGCTCACGACGTTTTCGCTCCTCATGGCCTCGCCCATGACGCGGGCGGCCGAGCCGATCGGCCCGGCCGCCATCCAGCAGGCGGTTGAAAAGGCTCGAGATTTTCTCGTCCGGCAGCAAAAGGGAGATGGCTGGTGGGAGGCCATGAACTCCGCTGACAAGCGGATAGGGTCGACAGGGCTCGTGCTCCTGGCGCTTGCCAACGCCGGGCTTGATGCGGACGACCCGACGATGAAGCGAAGCCTGGCCTGGCTGCGGACGCAGGTTCCTGATGACACCTACGCCGTATCACTCCAAACACTCGCCCTCGCGATGCTCGCACCCGAGGCCGATGCCGCCATCCTTGCCCGCAACGTTCGCTGGCTCGAGGACGCTCAGGTGCAGACAGGCCCAGGCGCCGGTTCCTGGTCCTACAAGAAGGCCCCCGGGGCCACGGTCGGCGACAATTCCAACACGCAGTTCGCCCTCCTCGCGCTCCATGAGGCCGCGAGGGCCGGTATCCCCGTTCGCAACGAGACATGGGTGCGGTCCCAGCAGTACTGGGTGAGCTGTGCGAACGATGATGGATCATGGGGCTACTCCGGCAGGTCTCCAGGCACCGGCAGCATGACCTGTGCCGGGATCGCAAGCATGTGGATCACGACGGAGAACATTGGTATCCCCGATGCCCAGGCTGGGGCCGGGAGTGTTTCCTGTTGTGGCGGCGGCCGCTCGCCCGACGCGCTTGAACGCGGGCTCGGCTGGCTCGGCCGGCGGTTCAGTGTCACGCAGAATCCCGGCACCGGTGGCGACACCTGGCTCTACTACTATCTCTACGGCCTCGAGCGGGTGGGGCGGTTCACGGCGCGGCGATACATCGGCGAGCACGACTGGTACCGCGAGGGTGCTCGCATGTTTGTCGATGCCCAAGACCGACTCAGTGGCCAGTTCGTGGCCCGGCGGATCGAGGACGCCACCGTGGCGACGAGCTTTGCCCTGCTCTTTCTCGCCAAGGGCCGCCGTCCGGTGCTCGTGGCCAAAAGCCGTCACGGTCCCGAGGCCGACTGGAACCGCCACGGCCACGATATCGCCCATCTCGTCGAATACGTCGAAGGCCGATGGAAGAAGGATTACCCAGCCGGCCTCTCGTGGCATGTCCTCGACACACCTGCGGCAGGCCATGCCGATCTCATGCAGTCACCCGTGCTCTGGCTCTCTGGCAAGGAGCTCTTTGATCTCGGGCCCAATGCAGGCCCGAGGCTACGGGCTTATCTCGACGAGGGTGGATTCATCTTCGCGGAAGCCTGCTGCCCAAAGAGCCAGGAATTCGACCGTCGTTTTCGTCAGCTCGTCGGCGAGATTTTCCCGGAGCCCGAGTATCGGCTGAATCTTCTGCCACCCGAGCACCCAGCCTGGAACGCCGAGGAGATCGTGCCGCCCGAACTTCAGCGGCCACTGCTCGGCATCGACTACGGCTGCCGAACGAGCGTCATCTATGCCCCTCCCACCGACGGTGATGGGAAAGGAGGCATGCCGAGTCTTTCATGCTTGTGGGAATTGGGTGGCCCAGGACGCAAGCGTCTCCCGCCCGCCGTCGGTCGTGAAGTCGAGGCGGCCCTCGCCATCGGGTCCAACGTCCTCGCCTATGCGACAGACCGTGAGCTCAAACGCAAAGACGAGCTCTTCGATATCGCGTTGCCGGTGGTTGCATCGTCGCGAGAGGTTGTTCGTGGCCAGCTTGCGATTGGAAAACTTCGCCATGCAGGGCAGTGTGATGCCGCCCCCGCAGCGCTTGCCAACATCCTCCGGGCCGCCGCCCGTGAGATGGGTGTGGAGGTGAACGACGCCCCGAGTCTGATCGACCCCGCAGACGAGGCCCTGTTTGACTACCACATGGTGTTCATGCATGGCCGTCAGGGCTTTACCTTTGACGCCGCAAGGCGGGGGCGGCTCGGCACCTTCCTCGACCGAGGCGGCATGCTGCTGGCTGATTCGGTATGTGCCTCGCCCGCCTTCACCGCCGCCTTCCGCAAGGAGATCGCCCAGATATTGCCGGGCAAGCCGCTCGAAGAAATTCCGGCCGACGACCCGATTTTTTCCGCGGCGGAGTATGGCGGGTATGACATCCGCACGGTCACGCTCCGCGAGCCCTCGGAAGGCGATGGGCCTCGTGGGCTTCGCAAGCGGCAGACCGCCCCAAGGCTCGAGGGCGTGAGACTCGGCGACCGCTGGGCCGTGATTTTCTCGCCGTTCGACTTGTCGTGCGCCCTCGAGAAGCAAAACTCGATGGAGTGCCCAGGCTACGCTCGGGAAGACGCCGAGAAGATCGCCCTCAATATCCTGCTGTATTCGCTCAATCAGTGACCTTCATGTCCTTTCGCATGGTTTCCCTTCGCATGGCCTTTCGATCCAGTCATCCGATACGTTTCATTGCCTTCCGCGTGCCAACTCTCCTCGCCGTCTTGACCGTCATCATGGTCGCGTGTGGCTGTGGTGCGCCCCCGCTGGAACCACCTCCAGCAATCACGGTCAACCGTGCGACGCTCTGCGACCGAATCGACGCCGTCCTCGTCCATGCCCGAGACCGCCGCCGTCTCGACGCAAGCGCACAGGGCGCCTGGCAGGCCGTCCACGGAATCCTAGCCTTTGGCAAGGAGCTCCCGATCTCCCATGACGGCACGGTGTCGCCCGCGCTCGACTACCTGCTTGGAGGCGGCCGTATGACGGGCTGGATGCTCAGGCCTGGTGATCCTGGCGTGCTCGCTGTCGTGGAAGAAGGGAGCACAACCGGTCAGGGGCATCCGGATCAATGGATCGGCTACCTCTCGCAGTGTGGCGTGGCAGATGATCCCAAGGGCCTTGTCGGTGGCCTGCCGCTCGAGACTCCACTGATTGTCGCTGGCCGCAGCTACTCGCTCACCGATCTCTTCGCCCAGGCCAAGCACGACATTCGACCCGGACAGGAATCATCGTGGACCCTCATGGCCCTCGCCGCCTACCTTCCCACCGATGCATCCTGGCAGGCGGGCGACGGCCGCCACTGGACCACCGAAGATGTCGTTCGGATGGAAGCGGAAAGCGAGATTGTCGGTGCTGCCTGTGGAGGCACCCATCGCCTTTACGGCCTCGCCGCAGCCGTGCGGGCCTTCCGCGATGCCCACGGGGAACCGCCACCCGAGAGCGGCTGGGCCGTCGCCGAAGAGGTGCTCGCTGACCACATCGATATGGCCCGCCGTTTCCAGCAGGCCGATGGGAGTTTTTCTGTCAACTTCTTTGAACGGCCGGCCCGGTCGCCCGACGTCTTCTCCACGCTCGGGGCCACCGGCCATGTTTTCGAGGTGCTTGCCGTCGTGCTTGACGACGAGAGCCTGGCCGAGCCGTGGGTCACGCGTGCCGCCGAGCGGCTGGTCACGCTGTTGGAGCAGACCGCCGATCTCGATGTCGAATGTGGCGGCCTCTATCACGCGGCGCACGGCCTAGCACTCTACCGCCACCGAACCTGCTCGAGGCGTCCGCCTGACATGACGTCCACCAGCGGCCCGCTTTCCTCCGACGACGCCGACTGATACGCTTGCCATGAGGGTGGCGGTCCGAACCAGGAAGGCGGTCGGCCGTGCATGGCATTTTCTTTTTGTACATCCAGAAGTTCGCCGAAACGATTTCGACGACGGCCGGGGCGGATCCACTTCAGGCTAAGGTCGAGGGCTCGGGGCGGTACCTCCCCGACGACAATTGCCCTGATGAAGACTCGCTCGGCCTCTTGCTCGCCGTGAGCCATGTGCTTGGAGAGCCGCTCGAGCAGACCTACGGCCGATTCGGGGAATTCGTAGCCCCCCATCTCATCAAGATGGCCGGTCCTCTCATCGACCCAGCCTGGCGAACACTCGATGTCGTCGAACACGCCGACGACCTGATCCAGTTTTTGGTGCAGGATCCCGAGCGCCATACCGACAGGCCCGTGCATCACGTCACTCGGATGAACTCCTCGGAGATTCACCTCGTCTACCACTCCAAACGGAAAATGTGTGCGGTGGCAGCGGGCATCGTACGGGGCATTGCCGCCCACTTTCATGAGAAGCTCGTGCTCGATGAATCCGTCTGTATGCGGCGAGGTGGTCCGTTTTGTTCGTTCATCGTGCGATGCCTCGGGCACGACAATGGCGCCGCATGCGTCTCGACTGGTGACACGATCGTGGCGGCAATCAGCGCCGGCTCGTTCACGCCCCCGCACGGTGATCCCGGTGTGGCCGACGGCGTGGATACCGACACACTGGCACCGCGGATTGGCCCCTACCGCGTGCTGAGGCTCATCGCCAGCGGAGGAATGGGCCGCGTCTACCTCGCGCACGACGACCAACTCGACCGGCCCGTCGCCATCAAGGTGATGGGTGCGTCGCGGGCTCGCGACCCGGCCGCTCGTGAGCGGTTTATTCGAGAAGGCCGAGCCGTCGCGGTCGTCTCGCATCCCCATGTCGTGTCGGTCCATGGCGTTGGCGAACATGACGGCCGGCCCTACATCGTCATGCAACACCTCGACGGCATTCCCCTATCAGCCTGCCATACCCCTCTCCCAATCCGCGACGTGCTGCGGATTGGCCGCGAGATTGCATCGGGCCTCGCAGCGGCGCATGCCCGCGGGCTCGTCCATCGTGACATCAAGCCCCAAAACATTTTTCTCGAAGGACCGGACCAGAGCGTCCGCATCATCGATTTTGGCCTCGCACGCGGCCTCGAAACCGGTGTCCATGCCATCACCGTAGACGGCATGGTCATCGGCACGCCTGCATACATGTCACCGGAGCAAATCAGCGACACTCCCCTCGACTTCCGAAGCGATCTTTTTGGCCTGGGCGTTGTGCTCTATGAGCTCCTTTCTGGAAAGCGACCATTCGAAGGCGACTCGATCGTGGGAATCCTCGCGGCCATCTCCCGCGGCAATCCCGAACCACTGAACAAGCTGGCCCCGAGCATCTCGCCGGAAGCGTGTAGTCTCGTCATGCGGCTTCTCGCCCACCGCCAGGAAGACCGCCCGCCGACCGCGCATGCCGTCGAGCTCGAGCTTGCCGCGCTCGAGCAGCGGTTCACCACGGCCGACGGAGGCCCTTGGGCGTCAGTCGATGCGGCCGAGTGATTCCAGCCGAGACGCGACGGCCGCGGCAAGAACGTCAACATCGCCTCGCCACTCGATCGTCGTGGCCGTTTCCGTGGCCATCGATTTGAGCTGCGCCGTGCCAGCGGTGAACTCATCGCCACCGATGACGATCGCCAGCGGGATGCCACGCTTGCTGGCGAGCTTGAGCTGCTGGCCAAGTTTCTTTGGTTCGGGAAAAAACTCCACCGCGATTCCTGCCCGCCGAAGCGCCGAAGCGATCCGCAGATAGTCGGCGAGCCGCGATCCGTCGAAGTGGGCAAGGAATACCTCGGCGGGCGTCTCGGCACCGCCCCCCTGCCCCAGTTCTTCGAGGCCCGCGAGCAGCCGATCGATCCCGAGCGACGCCCCAACACCCGGCAACGGCTGCTTTGTATAGAGGCCAGCGAGATTGTCGTAGCGGCCACCCGAGCAGATGCTGCCAAGCGCCGGCAGGTCATCCAGAAAACTCTCGAGCACGATGCCGGTGTAGTAGTCGAGTCCGCGGGCGATACCGGGATCGATCACGATGCGGCCGGTGGGAATGCCCGCGGCGTCAGCGCCGGAGATGATATCGCGAAGCGCGGCGACTCCCGCCGCACCGGAACTCTCGTCGGCCACCATCGCAGCCAGCCTGAGAAGCACGTCGTCGGTCGATGCCGCGGCATCGGCAAGTCCGGCCATTTCAATGAGCGAGGCAGTCGCTGCGGTGTCTACGCCGTGCCCGGCGAGCTCCGCGGCCACTGCGTCCGGCCCCGCCTTCGCCAGCTTGTCGAGGCTGCGGAGCACACCGGTGGCCTGCGAGGAAAGGCCGAGCCGTTCAAGCACGCCTGCGAGCACGCGGCGGTCGTTCACGCGGATCGTGAAGCGTTCGACGCCGATCGCTGCGAGGAGATCGTGGACGACGAGCACCATCTCCAAGTCAGCAACTGGGCTCGTGGTACCGATGGTGTCGAAGTCACACTGCATGAACTCGCGGTACCGGCCTCGTTGGGTGTTCTCACCCCGCCAGACCGTCGCCATGTGGTACCGCTTGAAGGGCAGGCCAAGCTCGCTGACATGCTGGGCTGCGAAACGGGCGAAGGGAACCGTGAGGTCAAACCGCATCCCCACCTCTCGGCCACCGTGATCAGTGAATCGATAGAGCTGCTTGTCGGTCTCGTCGCTTCCCTTGCCGGTGAGAATCTCGAGATACTCGAGCGCCGGCGTATCGATCGGTGCGAAGCCATACGACCGGTAGACTTGCCGGGCGATGTCGAGCACCCGCTCCCGCGCGAGGGCCTGCGCCGGGAGATGATCACGAAACCCCTTGAGCGTGCGTGGCTGAATCATTCTTGATGTTTGGATGAGCCGAGAACTGAACTATGCCCACACTCTCGTGATACGACGGGAGTGACGTCCCTGGTTGCTCAACGCTCAGGAAAGAATCGGCAAGAGTGCAGGCTTCCGGCTGCGGATCGATTTCTTCCGGTTCTTCTTCTTGCGTCCATCGCCGATCATCGTGCCGCCCGGCCCCAGCACGGCCTCCATGTATTCGTCGACCTGCTCGGCGGTCTCGAAGTATTGGTCGTAGACCCAGTCGTCTTCGTACTCGCACTCGTCGGTCGTGTACTCGCGGCAGATCTGTGGTCGCGTCTCGTAGATGCCACAGCGGTGATCATCCTTCAAGTGCTTGCAGACGGTGTGCACGCATACATACCAGCACCCTTCCTCGGTAAACACCGTCGCGTGCTCGTGGAGGAGGAACCAGCGGATGTATTCAAACTCCTCGAGGGTCGTCGGCGTCTCGAGCGGCAGCGCGAAATAGCGGCAGCACTTCGCGGTGCAATGCTCGCAGAGCACCGTCTCCTTCGAAACGGTCTCCCGCTTCGGCTTGGCAGGCAGAGCGGGAAGCGGGATATCGGCAAGAACCATCGGACAAGCTCCGGGGGAAGAGGGCCGTTAATATAGCCACTCGCCGACCGGTATACTGCCGGCTTTCCGCAGGGAGGCTTGTCGATGCCGAAGCGGTGGGATGTTCGCCCGCATGATCGTGCGGCGGTTGCGGCACTCGAGCGGACGGCTGGTGTGTCAGGGGTCGTGGCGTCGGTCCTGGCAGGCCGAGGCGTTACGCATCCGGCCGACGTGAAGGCGTTCCTCACTGGCACGCTCTCGGATCTTCGTGATCCGGAGACGCTCCCCGGCGTGCCCGAGGCCGCGGATCGGATTCTCGCGGCAGTGAAGGCTGGTCGGCAAATCGTCGTCCACGGCGACTACGATGCCGATGGCATGACGGCGACCGCGATTCTGGTCGGCTGCCTCGAGGCCCTTGACGCTTCCCCACGGTGGCATGTGCCGAACCGTTTTGAAGAGGGCTACGGCCTCGCATCGGAATCGCTCGAGCGGCTGGCTGCCGATGGGGCGAGCCTGGTTGTCACGGTCGACTGCGGCATTGCGAGCGTCGCGGAGGCTGCCCGGGCGCGCGAGCTCGGGCTCGAGCTCATCGTGACCGACCACCACACGTTTGGCGAGACGTTGCCCAGTGCCGACGTGCTCGTCCATCCTCGTCTGCCAGGCACGTCGTATCCCTTTGGCGACCTGTCCGGAGCCGGGGTCGCGTTCAAGCTCGCCTGGGCCATCGCGACGCGCGCCAGTGGCTCCAAACAGGTGACCCCGCGGCTGCGAGAGATGCTCCTTCGCGGCGTCGCCCTCGCTGCCTTCGGTACCGTGGCCGACATGGTGCCTCTCCTTGACGAGAACCGCATCCTCGTGCGACGGGGTCTCGAATGCCTCAAGCATCGTGGAGGACCAGGGCTCGACAAGCTCCTCGCGATCCTCAACCTCGATACGAAGTCGGCGCTCGACGCAGAAGACATCGCTTTCTCACTCGCCCCGAGGCTCAATGCGGCAGGACGCTTCGGCGAGGCGGCCAAGGGTATCGAGCTGTTGACGACCCACGATGCCGCACGAGCCGAGACGCTCGCGAGCTATTGTCACGAGCTCAATGTCCGGAGGACCACCGAGGAGCGGAGCATTCTCCTGGCGGCCACGAAACAAGCCCTCGAGCAGTTCGACCCGGAAGCTGATGCCGCTCTCGTGATCGCCGATCGCGGCTGGAACTCAGGGATCGTAGGCCTGGTCGCTGGCAAGCTCGCCGATCGGTTCCATCGGCCGGTGGTCGTGATCGCCCGCGGAACCCACGAAGGGGTCGTGGCCACCGGGAGTGTGCGAAGCGTGCCCGGGTTCGACGTCCACGCGGCACTCATGCCTTGCCGCGACCTCCTGGTGGCGTGCGGAGGCCATCCGGCCGCAGCGGGGCTGCGCATCGACGACCATCGCATCAACGAATTCCGAGAGGCCTTCGTAGCTGAGGTGGCCGCGAGGATGCCGAGCGAGCTTCGACGGGGCCAGCTTGCGATCGACGGTGAAACCACGCTCTCTGGAATCACGCTCCACGCGATTGAGGAGATCGAGCGGCTGGGCCCCTTTGGCCAGGGGAACCGCCGGCCCGTGCTCTGCGCCTCGCGGGTGACACTCGCCGAGCCACCGCGAACGATGGGCGCGGGGGCGCGCACCCTCGCGATGCGGCTCGTTCAGCACGGCAAGAAGATCCGTGGGGTGGCCTTCAACGCGGCCGAGTGGCTTCCGTATTTGCCCCGGCCCGGCCAGCCTTTTCACGTGGCCTTCAAACCGAAGATCAACGAGCACCTCGGCAGGAGATCTGCGGAGGTCGAAGTCATCGACTGGCGGCCCGACGGTGTCGATGTCGGCACCGACTTACCCACCATGACCACCATGACTACCGCAACATCCTGATGGGAGGTACCTCACGATGAAGTTCACGAAACTGCCTGGGCGTTCATCCGGCAGGACATGGCCCACCGCATGCATCGTCACTGTTGCCTTATCGGTCTTCGCGCCGGCTGCCCGCAGCGACAACTGGCCTCAGTGGATGGGCCCAAACCGCGACGGCATCTGGCGTGAGAAGGGCCTCGTGGAAGCGATTCCTGCGGCAGGGCTTCCCGTGAAATGGCGGGTGCCAGTCAACGGAGGCTACGCCGGCCCTGCCGTCGTCGATGGCCGCGTCTATCTTATGGACTACGAACGCACCGAAGGCGAGCTCTCCAACAGCCCCAACGATCGCACAGAGCTAGCCGGTCGTGAGCGAATCCTCTGCATTGATGCCGAGACTGGAAAGCTTGTCTGGAAGCACGAGCAGGTCGTCCCCTATGCCATATCCTATGCCTCGGGGCCGCGGTGTACGCCGACGGTGGCCGATGGCCGCGTGTATGCCCTCGGAGCCGAAGGCAATCTCACGTGCCTCGACGCCGCGACGGGCCGTGTGTTCTGGGCGAAAGACTTCAAACGCGACTATGAAGCCCCAACCCCCATTTGGGGATTCTGCGGCCATCCACTTGTCGATGGCGATCGCCTTGTCTGCCTCGTGGGGGGCGAAGGAAGCGTGGCCGTGGCCTTTGACCGCACGACGGGCAAGGAGCTCTGGCGGGCACTCACGGCGAGCGAAAGTGGCTATTGCCCCCCGACGATCATCGGACAAGGGAAAAGCCGTCAGCTCATGATCTGGGATGCCGACAATCTCAATGCGCTCGAGCCGGCAACGGGTCGCGTGGTCTGGTCGCAGCCGCTCAAGCCGATGTATGGCATGTCGATCATGGCGCCGCAGGTCGCGGATACGCCGGCGGGCCGCGTTCTCTTTGCGAGTGGGATCGGCCGCGTGGGAGCGCTCTTCAAGCTCGCTGCCGACGGCTCGGCGGCGAGCGTCGCCTGGCGAGGTGAGCCCAAGACGGCTGTGTATTGCGCCAATAGTACGCCTTTCATTGCTGGCGAGACGATCTACGGCTGCGACTGCGATACCGGGAATCTCGTGGCAGTGGATCTCACGACGGGCCGTCGGCTCTGGGAAACGCTCGAACCCACGGCAGGCGGCGAGCGACGCGCGTCGCACGGCACCGCGTTCCTTGTGCGGCAGGATCCACCAGGCGACGGCACCCGAACGTGGATCTTCGCCGAGACGGGCGACCTCATTCTCGCGAAGCTCACGCCACAGGCCTATGAGGAACTCGGCCGGATGCGGCTTCTCGCGCCGACCAACGAATGCTTTGGCCGTAAGGTGGTCTGGAGCCATCCGGCCTTTGCCGACCGCTGCATCTTCGCCCGCAACGACAACGAGCTCGTCTGCGTCTCGGCAGCCGATTAGGGTGAGGCGATCGGTTAGGCCCGCCCTGCCTGATAAATCGCCGTCATCATTCGGTGGTAGGCCGGCGAAAGTGGAATACCTCGGCGGGCCATCATTCGCTCCATGTCGAGAAGAGCCTTGTCGAGTCGGTAGTCAGTGATCGCCCAGGGCTGTACCCACTTGAAGGACGCGATCGCCCTCGCGGGAAAGCCCGCCCCCAGGATGATTGAACTGACGCCGCAGACCGTACCGGTGTTGAGCATCGTGTTGATTCCGGTCTTGCAGTGGTCGGCGATGATCGCGCCCACAAACTGCTCACCGGTATCGACCTCAATGCCCGTGGGCCAGTCGAGCATCTTGACGGTGCCGTATGTCATCTTGAGGTTCGAGGCGGTGGTGTCGGCCCCGAGGTTCACCCACTGGCCGATCACCGAGTTGCCGACATAGCCCTCATGGGCCTTGTTGGAATACGAATGAAACACACTCGCAGCCACTTCGCCACCGACCTTGCACCACGGGCCGATCGAGGTGCCGCTGTAGATTCTCGCCCCCATTCGCACCATCGCGTGCTCGCCAAGTGCCACCGGCCCGCGAAGGATCGCGCCGGCCATCACCCGCGCATGTTCATCGAGCAGGATCGGTCCCTCTTCGGTCACGAGGATCGCGCCTGGTTCAACGATGGCAGTCTGGTGCATGAAAAGCCGCTCGGGGCAGTCCACGATCGCCGTCGAATGGCAGCCTGGTCCACGACCGGCTGGCCAGCCGAGCATTGATGCATCCGCCGCGATGGAGGACGGCGCGAGTCGCATGATGTCCCACGGATACACCAGTCGCATCGCATTGTCGCCGGAAATCTCACGTCCACGCCCTCGGGGCTCGGGCCTCCCCGACGCCAGCCATGCCGCGGTGTCGGCCCCGGTTGACCGCACCGCCACGAGGTCGTCCCCGCAGCGCAGGTGGCCGCCGGTAAGACCACGGATCGCGTCAACGAGTGATGGTGTCGCGAGGTAGCGGGCGTTTACCCACAGGGCATCGCCTGGAGCCTTCCGCGGCGCGGGAAAGAGCCCCCGCAGCGAAGGCCTCAGCGGACTTGTCACGCGTCTCATGCCGAGCGCCCGCTCCCATGTTTCACGAATCGTGAGGAGGCCCAGGCGGAGGTCATGCACAGGCCGTGTGAGCGTGAGCGGTGCGAGGTGCGAGCTCGACTCGTCCTCGAAAAGAATCAGCGATGAGCTCATCGGGTGCCTCAGGGCGTCAATCGCCTTCACGTACCATGTGCCCAGGACAACATCGCGAACGGCGGGATAGGATACTGCCCCATGTGCGGCATCGTCGGCTACATCGGGTCTCGGGATTGTCTCGAAATCCTCCTCAAGGGGCTCGGGCGGCTGGAATACCGCGGCTATGACTCGGCTGGTGTCGCCGTCGTGAACGGTGGCCTCCGGGTCGCGAAAGCCGCCGGACGGGTTCGCGATCTCGAGGCGCGCCTCGCCGGGGATCCGCCTTCGGGGCTCCTGGGCATTGGCCACACTCGCTGGGCGACCCACGGCGGCCCGAGTGATGCCAATGCCCATCCCCATGTGAGCCAGTCGGGCTCCATTGCCCTCGTCCACAACGGCATCATCGAGAACTACACGGCCCTCAAACAGACGCTCACCGCGAAGGGTCGGTCGTTCAACAGCCAGACGGACTCCGAAGTCGTCGTGCAACTTATCGAAGAGGTCCTCGAGTCCGATCCCGGCCTTCCGTTTGAGGCGGCGATCCGACTGGCGCTCAAGCAGGTGACCGGCACCTACGGCCTGGCGATCGTGAGCCCGCGGGAGCCAGGCCGTCTCTTCGTAGCCCGCCGTGGATCGCCGTTGCTCGTGGGGCTTGGCGATGGCGAGTCATTCGTCGCCTCCGACGCTGCACCGATCGTCGAGTACACCAACCGCGTCGTCTATCTCGATGACGGGGAGCTCGCCGTGATCGGGCCTGGCACGTGCGACGTCCGCACGATCGACGACGTGCCACTCACGAAGGAAGTCCACGAGTTGGCCCTCTCGCTCGATGCGATCGAGAAAGGTGGCTACCCGCACTTCATGCTCAAGGAGATCCATGAGCAACCGCGGGCGATTGCTGACTGCCTCCGAGGCCGTCTGCTTCCGGGGGGTGGCATCCAGCTCGGGGGGCTTGCAACCGTTCTCGATCGGATCGCGAGCGCTTCCAAGCTCACGATTGCCGCCTGCGGCACGAGCTGGCACTCGGGGCTCGTTGCCGAGTATCTCATCGAACACCTCGCGCGGATGCCGGTGGAGGTCGAGTATGCCTCGGAGCTGCGGTATCGTGAACCGCTGCTCGATGAGCGGGACGTGCTCATGGCGATCTCGCAGAGTGGTGAGACGGCTGACACCATCGCGGCGCTTCGGGAGGCGAAGTCGCGTGGGACGCTCGCGGTCGGCGTTTGCAATGTGGTGGGCTCGACACTTGCTCGTGAGACCGACGCTGGTGTGTACACCCACGCCGGACCGGAGATCGGCGTCGCCTCGACGAAGGCGTTTACGGCGCAGGTGACCGCCCTGACGCTCGTGGCGCTGGCGCTGGCCCACAAGCGAGGCACGATCCAAACCGAGCAGGCGGCAGCGATCGGTGCGGAGCTCGGGCTGATCCCTGAGAAGGTAGCTTTGATTCTGGCACAAGAACCGGCGATTGCGGCGATTGCCGACCGCTTTACCTACGCCCCCAACTTTCTCTACCTGGGGCGGTCGTTCAATTTTCCAGTCGCCCTCGAAGGCGCGCTCAAGCTCAAGGAGATTTCATACATCCATGCCGAGGGCTATCCCGCCGCCGAGATGAAGCATGGGCCGATTGCGCTGATCGACCGGCTCATGCCGGTGGTGGTGATCGCGGCCACCTCGCACACGAGCGACAAAATGCTCTCGAACATTGAGGAGGTACGAGCCCGTCAGGGCCGGGTGATCGCGGTCACCACGCCGGGGCAGGACGAGGTGAAACGGTTGGCGGAGTTCGTGATCGAGATTCCCGAGACAATCGATGTCCTCTCACCGCTCTTGGCGGTGATTCCGCTCCAACTCCTGGCCTACCGAATTGCGGTCAACCGCGGATGCGACGTGGATCAGCCCCGTAATCTCGCCAAGAGCGTCACGGTCGAGTGACTCGGCACCATGGGCGGTGGGCCACAGAGGTGCATGGCTCGGTTTCTACACCACGCGGCATTCGTCTCCCACTCGCGTGTTCCGGCACCCCGCTTTCCTCCCCTGTGCTTCTCCACTGCCGTTGCCCGGCGACTACCCGTCCGGTAGTCTCATTTGGTTCACTTCCCACGTGCGGTTCGACCGCACTCTTCGGGGCGTAGCTCAGCCTGGCTAGAGCGCTACGTTCGGGACGTAGAGGTCGCACGTTCGAATCGTGTCGCCCCGACTTGCTGAAAAGACTATGATTTAAGGTAGTTGGATACCCACCGACGGTCGGTGGTGCCCATCGGGAATCCAAAGTTATCCGGTCAATTAATACGGTCTGACCGTATTAATTTCCGGAGACCCGATTTCCGGAGGGCATCATGCCACGTCGTCCCAAGGGTTCTGTTCCCTCGCTCCAACACCACAAGCCCAGCGGTCGAGCCCGCGTCACGATCAACGGTCGCGATCATTGGCTAGGCGAATGGGGCTCAACAGACGCCCAAAACAAATACCAGCGGCTCATCGCCGAGTTCATTGCCAACGGCCGCATCCTTCCGCCGACGGCCACGGCGGTTCAGGCTCAGGTACAACATCCCGGTACGCCAGGACCAGCGGCGACGCCTACCGCGGAACCCATCCCAAACGGTCTCACCGTCGTCGAGGTGGTGACCATGTACCTCGAAGACGGCCACATTTCCCACAAGGGACCAGACGGCAAGTTCACCAGCGCCTATCACAGCGCGATCCAAGCGGCGAGGGCACTACGGCCGTTCGACGATACCGCTGCTGCTGCGTTCGGTCCCAAGAAGCTCGGAGTGATCCGGGATGCCGAAGCCGCAAGCGGACGGTCGAGGGTTGGGTGCAACGACCTCATCACGTTCATTCGGCGGGTATTCAAATGGGCTGAGTCACAAGAGTTGGTTCCTCGCGGAACACACAATTCCTTGAAGACCGTCGAACCCCTCAGACGCGGCCGGACGACCGCGCCAGAACTGCCGCCGGTCAAACCTGTCGGTGATGAAGTCGTCGACATGACGCTCCCATACCTTCCGGAGATCGTCGCGGACATGGTGCGGCTCCAGCGGCTTACGGGAGCACGCCCCGGTGAGGTGTGTCGTCTGCGGCCC
>JBGTGN010000224.1:0-14218 GCA_041746715.1 Pirellulales bacterium
CGCGCGAGACCCTTGGTAGGGGTCTCGCGGGCCACCGTCTAGTGGCACTACACCTTAAACAAGGCCCCCGACTGTCCAACAATTGGGGTCCACCTCAGTCGCCCAAAACTACCTGCGGAACTTCATTGCCGAATTCGCCGAGCAGCATGATCCCCGAGAGTCGGTGCTACTCTTAAGGCGTTGCATTAAACGCTTAAAAGAACTTCATGAGGAGGAGTTAGAGAGGATAGCAGAACTGCCTTTGCAATGCGCAGGATTTGAAGTGCCTCCGAGCGCCATAAAGGCCTTTTTTTCTAATGGGATGCCCTTCCGCAAGGGCGTCGTTATGGCCATGTGTTCCCTTTCGGAAGCGAACCCGAAGCTGCCAAGAGTTCTCACCACCGCCAAAGGAAGATCCGAGCTGGGGCGAGAGTTTGCGGAGCGAGCCCGGAGGAAGCGCGATGAAGCCTACCTCGAGCGCGTCCAGTGGGTCACGGCAGAATACGAAAAGGTCCGCAGGAAATACGCGGCCGGCGTTCATGGAGATAAGCCCGCTCGCCTTGAGGTCGCCCAAAACTATCAGCGGGACATTGATCCCGGCTGGCTCATGGACGACAAGACCATTCGCAACCTTCTACGGGCTTCAAGAGCCGGAGCCAAGTCCGACACCTCGGAAAAACACGGGCGAAACGGCACTTCGGGAAATCTTCGTCACTAAGATTTCCCGACAACCTCGCTAGGTTTCTTTCAACGTCGTTCGCACGCCGCAAACGACTTCACGAAAGGAACTGCGAGATGCTGAACGAAGACCTGATCATCCTGCCAAAGGCCGCCCAGTGGATCGGTGAGCTCACAGGCAGGGCGCCACATATCGCCACGATTCACCGCTGGGCGACCAGAGGTGTGAGGGGTGTGATCCTGGGGACCGTGGCCGTCGGCCACATCCGGTACACCTCGATTCCGGCTATCCGGCGATTCCTCGAGGCGAAGCCGCAAGAGCCTCCGAAGGTCACGACTGTGACTGTCACGCCAGGCCGCTCTCACAAAGCGAGCCATCACTCCCGGTCCGTGGAGGAACTGGGGCGACGGCTCTTCAAGAAGGGGAAGCGAGGTCTCCGGCAGCCGGCCATGCAGTGAAGCCAGCATCGCCCACCAGCGGCTTCGGTGTGCGAGCCACCGGGGGCGAATGACCGCGGCAACGTGCTGCGGCGATGACACAGGAAACGGAGCGGATCGACCATGACTGAGATCACACGGAAGGCTGTTGAAGAGCGAGTGCGCAGGCACTACCGCCGCGATGGATTCGAGTTTCACAAGTCGAGAACGCCTGAAGAACACGCTTCGTGCGGGTGTTACTTCCTGACGGAGAACAACCGCGTCTGCGGTCCCCACATGTATGACCTCGAGGATCACGCCAGAACCATCGGCGTGTTACAGCCGCACGAAGCGATGGTCGAGGCCACGAAAGAAGAATGGGACGTATGGGCAGAGGAGCAAGCAGCCAAGTCGTTCACCTGAACCCCTCCCGCCGCCACGATAGGCGTGGTGCCCGTTCGATCCGGGCCGGCGAAATCAAACACGTTTCGGCCGAGACGCGCAGACGGTCGCTTATGCTTGTGAATAGGTATCACTCCTCAAGGAACCCGGCATATGTCCGCGAAAACCGAACAAAGGTATTTCACTCGCACCGAGCTGGCCGTACGGCTTCGGGTGCGGCCGCAAACTCTCGCAGGCTGGCACTGCATGCACCCGCCCCGAGGGCCTCGCGCGGTCAAGGTCGGTGGCCTGCTGACTCGCTACGACGTTCAGGACGTGCTCGAGTGGGAACGCGATCCCGCGGCTTACGAGGCCCGGCAACGAAAGGCCGACCGCAAGAAGTAGCAGACCAGATACACCAGCCAAGCCAACAACCAACCACCCCAAGAGTACGACACCATGAGCAACACGACGGCACCTTCCACCGCATTGACAATCTCACCGCAAGCGCAGCCGCCGGCAGCCCCCGACAGGGGCTTCCGCGGCCTGGCCATCACGACCTTCGACGAGGCGCTGAAGTTCTCGCAGATGGTCGCCCGAACCGAATTTGCTCCGAAGGATTTCCGGGGCAAGCCGGAGGCGTGCCTCCTGGCCATGCAGCACGGGGCCGAAGTCGGACTCACTCCGATGCAGGCCCTCCAGAGCGTGGCCGTCATCAATGGCCGGCCCAGCATTTGGGGCGATGCCGCCCTCGCACTTTGCCAATCCTCGCCCGTCTGCGAGTGGGTGCGTGAGAGTCTTGCGGGCGAGGGCGACAACCTGACGGCCACCTGCGAATGCAAACGCCGGGGAGATCCAGAGCCTCACGTGGCTCACTTCAGCGTTGCCGACGCCAAGCGTGCCGGGCTCTGGCAGGAGTCGGCCACCGTCAAGCGGAAGAACCGTGAAACGGGCCAGTATTTCGAGGCCAAGAACGACAGCCCGTGGTTTTGTTACCCGCACCGGATGCTCAAGCTCCGCGCCAGAGGCTTCGCCCTTCGCGACGCGTTTCCGGACGTTCTCCGCGGCCTCGTGACTGTGGAGGAGGCTCGCGACTATCCGACATCGCCGGCAACGGATCGACCACCTCCACCACCTCGAGCTGCACGACCGCCGAAACCACCGGCGCTGCCAGCTCCATCACCTGACGCGCCACCTTCGCCGGCGGAGCAGGCCCGCCTGGCCGTGAGCCGCGCCACTACGGTCTACGAGCTCGATAATCTCCGAAGACGAGTGGACCAGCGAGCTGAGGAAGGCGTGCTCACTGCAACCGAGAGGGCCGATCTCATCGACCTCATACACGGCAAGGTCGAGATCCTTCAGGCCGAACCGGCCGGCCATGAACCCGACGGAGCATGAAATGAAAAACCCCGCTCCGGTCGGAAGCCGGAAGCGGGGTTGCAAGGAGGGAACGCTCGGCATTGTAGCGGAGCGACTCACAAATGGCACGGCTGCCGTCAACAAACTGAGAGAGGGAATGATGCTATGGCCGGCGACTGGATCAAGATGAGGACATGCCTGCGAACCGATCCGGCAGTTGTCCGGATTTCGTCCGGACTGAACTTGGATAGACACTCCGTAGTCGGTCGGCTACACGCAATTTGGTCATGGGCAGACGAGCACTCCATCGACGGCACAAACGTCCCAGTCGGTCGCGAATTCATCAATGAGCTGGTCGAGTGTCAAGGTTTTGCAGAACAAATGATTCGCGTTGGGTGGCTCAAGGAGGAAGACGGATCGCTCACTTTCCCCAATTTTTCTCGGCATAACGGCGAGTCGGCCAAGGCTCGCCTGACCGACGCTCAACGCAAAAGAAACGAGCGGACAGATTCCGGACAAGTTCCGGACGCGAGCCGGACAAAAAAGAGACCAGAGAAGAGAAGAGGAGATAGTTCCTCCTCCTCCTCCTCCACGCGTGCGCGAGGAGGGAAGCAAAGCCCCGAGCCAGAGCCAGAGCCGGCGGAAGACGACCCCCGATGGCTGACGCTACGCGACGCGTGGAACGCGGGGAAGGGCAAGCGCTGGGCCCCCCTCAAGCCACCTCGCGGTCTCGGCGAGCGACTGGCAGAGCCAGGATGGTTCGAGGAGATTCTCGAGGCGATCCTGCGGATACCCAGCATGGGGTACTACCGCGCGTCGCCGCCGACGCTCCTCCAGGCGATCGCGCCTGACTGGGCGCAGCGTGCCAACGGTGGCGGGTATGACGACCTGTCACCGGCCAAGCATCGGGGTGGCCAGGACGATCGACCACCGCTCAAGGTTGATCCAGACTGGCAACGCAAGAAGCGGGAGGCCGAGGAGCGAGAGGAACGCAAGCGGCTTGGTGTCGTGGCCGCTGTGGGCGACGTGCTCGCGTCGAAAGCGAAGGCGATCAGCGGGGTATGACCACGACCCTCTCCACGACTGTCGCGAAGGCTGCCGTCTCGCACGGCGACACGATCACGTTCGTGGTGCCAGGCCCGCCCGTGCCGCAGCCACGGGCCTGCCCTGGCCGGCTACCTGGCCAGATGTTCACTCCGCCCGCCAACGGCATCCGCGGGTTCCGCCAAGCGGCTGCCCTCCTGGCAACCATCCGCGCTCGGCAAGCCCGATGGGAGCGTACGGATTCTTGGTTCGCGCTCCACTGTGAATTCGTGTTCGATCGCCCCCCCTCGCATTTCACCAAGGGCGGTGACGTGCGATCAGGAGCACCGCCGTTCCCCGGCAGGGGCAAGGGGTGCGGAGACGCGGCCAACCTCATCCGCGGATTGTCCGACGCCATCACGAAGGCGGGGTGCGTGTGGGTCGATGACTCTCGGGTCGTGGACGAGCGATCACGCAAGAGGTACGCCGAGCGCGGCGAGCGGCCGCACAGTACCGTCACGATCACGAGGCTCGCGTGAGGGCCTCACGTTCGATCTCCGGGTCGATCAGCCCTCGGCGGGCGTATCCAGGCGTCCACGCATGGAAGGCCGTCCAGTGGCCCGCTTGGGTCTCAGGAGGGCCTGCCAACGTGGCAGGCCAGGAGCTTCCACGGGTCCTTCCTGGGGCACGCATGCGCGCGCAGTCCTTCGGGAACTCCACAAGTACGGACAGACTTTCTTTCGCGCGGGGCCCAGCCCCCAGGGCCACCCAAACCCCCATGCTTATCAGGGACCGAATTCGCGACCTTCGGCGGGTTCCGGGCTCGGAATTGCGGCCAAACCCTCGAAATTGGCGGACCCATCCGCCGGAGCAAACCGACGCGCTGAGGGGGATGTTCGCCGAGGTCGGTTCGCGAACGCCGTCCTGGCCCGCGAGCTCGACGACGGGACGCTCCAGCTCATCGATGGGCACCTCCGTGGATCCGACCGGCCGCCTCCAAAAGAGAAATCGTGTAGCGCAACGGCCGGGACGCGCCTGAACACCCTTACACTTGCGGTATGGACTCGATAACGACACCTGCCGTGCACGCGAACGACTCCGAAATCATCGACCGTCAGGAAGCCGCGAGGCTCCTGCGGGTGAAGGTTTCCACGTTGTCCCGTTGGGGATCAGAGGATCGAGGGCCGCCATACCGAAAGCGTGGCCGGCATCGCGGCGGCAAAATATTGTATTTACGTGCGGACGTCCTGGCATGGGCGGCCGGAGGCATGAACCTCGAACGGCGTGGGGCTCGTCCATGCCCACGGTTTCCAAAGATCCAAACCGCACGAGATTCTCGGGGCCGGTTCGTTCGGCTGGAGAGGGGGGCGGCGACATGAACGCGGCTCGTGATCACTTTGTTGGCCGGGTGCTCCGGTCGATCGAAATCAACCTGGCATCGATCCAGCGGGATGAGCCCGAGGTGACCGTGCTCGACTTTCCGGCATCCCCGCTCGCCATCGGCCTCGCCGTTGGCTCCGGTCACCTGCTGGCTGCGGCCCACGGGCTTCCCGGGGTCGCCGTACTCGTGTCCGTCTCGCCGTTGTGGGATGCGATTGTCGCCCACACGTCGAATGAAGCCGCGGAGCTGGTTGCCGGCTTCGGAGAGTCGCCGCTCGAGTTGCTCATGATTGGTGTGCACGAATTGGGGCACTCGCTTGCCTTCGCTCTAGACAAACGGGCCTCGCTCGATGAGGGAGATGTCCGCCGCCGGCTTCTCTCGCTGACCGCCATCGGCCCCGTCGCCGTCATGGATGTCCCAGACGCTCATGACGCGGCGTGGGCGGCCGCCACGTCGATTCTCTACCGAAGGCTCGCGGCCCAGCGACCGGACGAGGCGGTACGCATCCGAGACATTGCAACCGCTGAATTCCAGGCCTACGGGATGCCATACGACGAGGTCGCATCGATCGTGGCTGACATACCGGATCGCGAAATGATTCGACCGCTCGCCGCCGACCCCGGCTTCGTCGGGCGCATCGAAGCTGTGGTCCCGTCTCTCGAGGAGCGACGCTCCATCATCGCAGCACGACAACAAATGCGGGAGGCGGATGTTCCGCCGGCTCGTGAACCCGCGGCAGTAGCCGCCTAGTTTTTTGGAGGGTTTTCTATGTCACTGTTGAACATGATTCGATCGCGTCGCGATGAAAAGAACGTGGACGTGATTGATCTTTCGCGGAGGATCGCATCCGGTGAGACAGTCGATCCCGATCGCATCATCGAGGCCGTCCAGGCCGCCGGAATGGACGATAAACAGTTTTGCGATCTTGTCGATCTGCACGACCGGCGGGACAAGCTCAAGCGGGTTGCCGAACAGGGGCCGGCAGCGAAGCGAGAGGTGGAGGTCATGGAGGCAGAGATCAAGAAGATCAATGATGAGGAGATTGCCGCCGAGCAAAAATTCGACGAGCGGCGTCGTCCGTTCTTCGTGAAACTCGATGCCGCCAAACAACGTGCTGAAAATGCGTGGCGTGCAAATGGCGATCTCTTCCAATCCAACCTCGTGCCAAAACATCTGTCGGACGCTCGTGAAGCTGCGCGTCAGCGAATGATCGCAGCCGGCGAGAATCGTCGTCCGGCCGAACGTTTTTTGGAGCAAGTCGAGCAAGAGATTCGGTACGCAAAAAGTGCGGTGAGCGACGACGAGAACAAACTCACACGCATGTCGCCAGAGGCAGGCGCGCGCATTCTGGAGAGTGCGGACTACCGTCTGAGCAATGCGAAGGCTGAGCTCGAAAAGTTGAATGCCGCGCACGATGAGGCCAAGCGGGCGTTTGATGCGGCCAACCAAGCGTGCCGCGATTTCTGATCTCCCAGAGCCCTCCACTCCGGGAACCGCCGCCCGCCCCTCACAAGGGGGCGGGTAGGCGGAGCCTGGAACAACATGAAGCCACCGCGAGGAACGACGAATGAGAAATTTCAAAACGGCCGACGGGCGGACGTACAAGATTCGCCTCGATCGGCGTGAAGTGGACCGCATTGCCTCGAAAACTGGGCTTCGGCTTACCGATCTCCTGACGAACCCGATCCCGATCAGGGCGGCGCTTTCGGACGAAATCCGGCTCACTGATTTGATGCTCGAGGTCGTGGGCGGCCAACTGAAAAAGGCCGGCCGCACCCCGGAACAGTTTTGTGAAGCCGTCGACCTTGCCGTCATGAAAAGGTTCGCAGATGCGGTCATTGATGAGGTCGTCGACTTGTGCCCAGAGCCGAAGCGTTCGCAGATCAGAAAGATGGTGGCTTCGAAGCGAGCTGCCGAAGCGGACCGTGACGCCCGGGCCACGAAGATAATGGAAGAAGGCGGCACCGTTGCGGACGTGGTTCGCACGGGCTATCCGGTGCCCAAACCAATCAGAGAATGGAGTGGTGTCTGATGTCAGCCGGAGGAGTACGTGCGGGCTCGGCCTATGTCGAGATCTTCGCCAAGGACACGAAGTTTCAGCAGACGATCGACAAGCTGAAGGCCAAGATGGCCTCGATGGGCACGTCGATGCGGCAGTTCGGAACGCAGATGGCGATGGGCGGGGCCAGGCTCGGCGCGCCGATGGTTCTGGCGATAAGGCAGTTCACGGAATTCGATGAAGTGCTACGGGCCACACAGGCTTCGGCCGCCCTGACCACCACGGATCTCAAGAAAGTCAGCGACGCCGCGTTAGGGTTGTCTGAGGAGCTCGGAGTCGATCCCGCGAAGATTGCCACCGGGTTCATGGAGCTGTTGAAGGCTGGTATGTCGATCGAAGACGTGCTCGGCGGGGCCGGCAAGGCAGCCGTGATGTTCGCCAAGGTCGGCGGCCTGGAGGTTGCCGATGCCGCCGTCGTCATGAAGGACTCCATGGAGCAATTCGGCGCCAGTGCCGAACGGACGGCAAACACGCTTTCAGCCGCCGCGGATGCGAGTAGCACTGATATCCACGGCATGACCCTGGCGTTTCAACAGGCGTCCGCCATGGCCGGCCAAGCTAACCAGTCGATCGAAGACACGTCCGCGGCTCTCGCCATCTTGGCCAACAACGGGATCAAGGGATCGGACGCTGGCACTTCGCTCAAGACGATGCTCCTGCGGCTGATGGCTCCGGCGGACGATGCCGTCGGTGCCCTTCGTGAACTCGGTCTGTCGACGAATTCATTCCGTGATGCCGGCGGCAAGATGCGACCGATGGTGGAAATCATCGGCACGCTGACGGGGGCGTTGGAGGGCATGGACCAGGCAGCACGCGACGACATCTTCCGACGGATCTTCGGCCAGGACGCTATCCGTGCCGCCAGCGTTCTGACGAAGGCCGGCGTGGCGGGGTTTGGATCGATGCGAGAGAGCATGGATCAGGCACTGCCTGTCGGACAAAAGTTCCTCATCCTGATGGATGGGGTTGCTGGGGCTGCCGAGAAGGTCATGGCCAGCATCAAACGAATGAGCATTACTTTTGGCGAAGGCCTGGCCCCTTCGTTGAAGGTTGTGGCCGGGGCGATCACGATCGTCACGGGCGTATTCCGATCGCTCTTGGAAAAGTTCCCGATTGTGGGCCAGGTCGCGGCCGGGGTAGCCGGCGGGCTCTTTACCCTCGGCGTGGCAGGCATCGTAGGAGGCATTGGCCTCCAGGTGATGTCCAAGGGGCTCGGGTTGCTCCAGGCTGGCCTGCGGATCATCCCGACCTTGTTCACTCCAGTGGGCGCCGCTCTCGTAGGCGTCGCTGGCGGGGTCACGCTCGGGATCATCGCGGCACGCGAGCTGTCGCCCGCCTTCAAGCGAGAGACCGACGCGATTTGGGCGGCCCTCCAGCGGCTCGATTTCAAATCCGCCTGGGATGTCATGAGCGTCAACTTCTCGCTGGGCCTCACGCAGATGCGGCAAAACGCGGATCTGAATCTCAGGCAGATCAGGGGGTTCTTCGCGGCGACCGGGAGCTACATCGCGGACAAGCTGATCGAGGGCATGGACCGATTCATGGGGCTCTTCGGGGCCGACATCATCACGCTCCAAAACGCCTGGGAGCGGCTGGGCATTTACTTCCGTGCGGCATGGGACTGGGACTATGCCATCAACGGCATGAACAAGGCCCTCGCCGAGGCCGACAAGAAAGCCGAGGAGGCCAGGGGCAGGGCTCCGACGGCCGACGCTCGAGCTGCTGATCGAACCGCTGGACGCGAAGGTGCCGCCAGCGATCGCCAGGCCGACATGGACAGGGCACGCGAAGGATGGGACGGAACGAAGCAGGAGCTGTTTGACGAACGGGCCCGAGCCCACGACCGTGCCTACGGCCGCGACACCGCGAAGAAGGCAGACGAGGAGAAGGTTCCAACGATCGAAGAAGTCATAAAGCAAGCAACGGCAGCCATCGGGGGCGCGGCAGGCGCCGCCGGCGGAGCGGCCGGCGTTGGCGCCTCCGGGAATCTCGGCCGCTCTCTCGGCACGTTTGGATCCGCCGCGGCCCTCGCCATCGGCCCCGAGCTGCGAAACCTCCAAGACCCCACAGAGGCGACGGCCAGGAACACGCGAGAGATCGCCGAGAAGCTCGATGCCCGCCGCGAAGAGGGTGTCCTGGCCGGCGGTGCTGGCAACGCTTCCGGTGTGGGAGGTTCACCGGCAGTGAAGGCTGCCGGCATCGAGGCTGGCAGGGCGATGGACGGCCTCAAGCAGGCGGAGGCCACGCGATCGATGGCCGACCGGATGCAGACGGCATTCCAGGGCCTCCTGAAGGCTGTTACCCACCACGCCACCCTCACATCCGTTGGCAACCAGACGCTCATCAAGATCGAGGAAAAGATCTCTGACATGGGCGGGGCGTTCGTCTGATCGCAGCTCGTGAGAGGCCTGCCTGATGTTCGAGCGATACCGGCTTCGGCTCGCCGTTCGGAGAGACAAGAGACGGGTGGAGCTGGTTCGCCTTCCGGGAGACGACAGGATCTTTCCGAGCTGGCGTGAAGCCCAGACCGCTGCCGAGATCATCCGAGGGAAGAAAAACCGTCCGGTGGTGGTCCAGAGCGTTCTGGTCGACGAAGCCGGTAACGTCACCTGGCCGATGGAATCGGCCCCGGTCGTCACCGGAGGAGCGTGGCGAGGAACGGCGCAGGTCCAGTACGCGGCCCGTGCCAAGCCGCCCAAAGGCGGCCCGGTACGAAAGAAACGGAAGCCGCCGGCCGCAGCGAAGCCTACCGAGCCCGAGCGGGTGAGGGCAGTCGTCGACAAAAACAAGCTCAACCGTCGGACACGGAAACGGATCGCAGAGATCCGGAAGAAAGACCCATTCTTCGGCCGGCGGGCAGAGCCGTGCCCGTCGCTATCGGACGGTCTGCCCGAATTCAGTGAGGACCGGTAGATTGTCCCGCATGAACCTCAGTCTGTATTGCTCCGTCGAAGATGCCTGCGAAATCGCAGGGGTGAGCAAGTCCTACATGTACGCCATGATCGATTCCGGAAAGATCAAGGCGGAGCGGTTCGGCCGCGGCTACGCGGTTCTCAAGTCATCGGTTACCGCATTCAAGCGGCAGCCAGGTATGGGCCGGCCGATCACGAAGGGGTCCCGCCGGACCAAGGCGAAGTCCGCAAAAAAGCGGAGTCGATAGACCTCCAGTTCCACCGTCCATTTTCCTCCTGTTGCATACATAGGAATATTTTCCTATAGTGCGCCGCAAGTGGAGCGGGAAGCGTTCCCGCCCGGAATCCACTGGAGGGGAAAACGATGACCACGACACGACGAGTACGGGCGGCAATCCAAAAACTGAGCATCGAGCTGCTTCGGGACCTCATCGAGCGATTGCAGTTCAACCCGCGATGCACACTCGCGGTGGAAGAGGCGATCGTGGAGATGGACGCGCGCACCGGCTGGCGGAAGGGCTGAAACGAAGTGGGCCACGTCGCACGTCGCGGCGGGGTTCGGGATTGATGGATCGATCACACAGGAGGGTCAGGAACATGCGAACCTATACGGGGTCGTTTATCGACGCTCACCAGGCATCCAAAATCAAAAAGGCAGTGAGACCGAGCACGGCCTCGCGGCGGGTGACGGAAAAAGCCTTGGGCAAAAAGAACGTCACGGACCAGGAGATTGAGGAGTACTGCGATGGTTGGGAGTGGCGGGACGTGCCCGAGAAATTGACGGTGATGGATTTCCTCATTTCGGACGCGTGGCGTCTAGTGCATCGGCTGATGGAAGTTGGCGTGAAGTTCGCCGGCACACCGACGCAGGCCACGCTTGTCATCGCGGGAACCGCCTACGCTGCGTGGCGGTATTCCGTGAACAACGAGAGCCGAAACGAGCCTGCGGAAAGAGCCATGGCTGCTACCGGCCTGGCGGATGGTGTGTGGTTCGCTCTCTGGAACAAGGAAGGGATTCCCCTCATGCACGCCGGGGATTTCGCGGATGCCGTCGCGCAGTCGGATGACCCGATCGACAAGATGACTCCCATGGTTGCCTTGGCAACGGTCTGGCCGCATCGGTACTCCGAAAGAGGGCCGGAACTACCAGAGCCGACGTATATGCCTTTCATCGATCCGCCGCACCCGCTTGACGATCTTTGGAATACATGCGTGAACGTCCTGACGGCCGCCCCTGAAGAGCTGCGTGCGGAAATGGGTCTCGCAGCGGCGCAGAGCGTGGAACCGGATCGCGATCCGCTCAAACCGACGCCTCGAGCGAAGTAGGAACGGGGCCCGGCCATGTCGGCCGGGGCCACACACACCCAGGAGACCAGCGATGGCACTGATCCATATCAAGGCATTTGAAGACTCAGAGACCCAGGCGTTCATCGAAGAGGTATCGAAGATCCTGGAGAACCACGGCGGCGGCGAAATCTGGTTTGAAAATCGGGTTGTCGTCGGCACCGACCCAGCGGATCGCGACGCCGGCTGAAAACTCAGAAGCGAGAACCCAAAAGGAATTAGGTCACCACCGCCAGCGGTGGGCGGCCGGCCGATCCGGTCGCCTGCCCTGGCACCATCGCCACCACCACACAGAGACTCAACTATGTACCTCGACGAACTCCTCCACCATCACTACGCGCCAATCAGTGGTTTATTGCCGGGGACCATCGAGCGATACCACTTCAGTCTCCTGCTCTTTGATCGGTGGCTAGCCAAGCGACCCGACCGCGAGCCCGGCAAGGGCACGCTGGCCGACTTCTCCGACGCGACGATTGCCCAGTTCGTTTCCGACCGGGAGCGGGAAGTGCGCCGCGTCACTGCGAGGCGAGACGGCTCGCAGCTCGAGTGCCTTTGGCGGCACGCATGCCGTGCTGGACTCCTGACGACATGGCCGCGCGGAGCTCGCACGAGCAGGCCGGGACGAAAGCCGACGGCCGTGAAACCCAAGGCGGTCGACGAAAAGGGTGATGCCACACGTGATCCCTCGCAAACGACGCTGCGAGACTTTTTCGACAATCTGTACCGCCCGCTTCGGTTGCGTGGGAAGTCGCCGAAAACCGTGTTGCTCTACCATTGCTTGTTCCGCACGTTCGGCCGTTTTCTCGGTCGCGATGCCACGCTCACAGACCTCGACGAACTTGTGCTCGCCCGATACCTCGAGCATCGAATCACGAAGGTGG
The DNA here is from genome assembly GCA_041746715.1 of Pirellulales bacterium. Lineage (GTDB taxonomy): Bacteria > Planctomycetota > Planctomycetia > Pirellulales > UBA1268 > QWPN01. The sequence goes on from JBGTGN010000224.1 coordinate 12,415, forward strand.
CGCCACTGACCGTCGAACACGAACGGCAGCAGCTCATGGCCGTGTCCGGCCTTGCATGGGAGCGACGGCTCCTCGAGGTGAAGCCGACATGCCCACCGGGATTAATCCCCGAACGGGCTCCTGTGGCGTGGTCGATAGAGCAGATGGCCCACCTCATGGCGGTGGCCGGTGACCGCAAGACCTATCAGCGACTCGCCGACTTCTACACGCGTTTGTTCCCGGCAATGATCTCCGTCATTTGGGAAACGGGCGAACGCATCGGCGCCATCCGAGACGTTGACCGTGCCGACTTCATGCGGCCGCATTTGTTGGTGCGGAGCGAGCTGCGGAAGGGTCGCAAGCGCGATCGTGTCTACAACCTCTCGCCGGCCACATGCGATCGCCTCGACGCATTGCCACCGTCAGAGAACGGCAAGCTGTTTTACTGGCCGTTCTCGGTCACGTTCCTCCAGATTGGGTTCCGCCGCGTGATCAAAAAAGCCGGCCTCAATGTGGAAGGGAAAAAGCGAATGCTGTTCCACCAAATTCGCCGTACGGCGTTGACCCACTACCAGGCGGCCGGCGGCAACGCCTGCGAGATGGCCGACCATTCAAGCGACAAGATCACGAAGCGGTGGTATCTCGATCCACGGATCACGGACAAGGGGCAGAAGCCCTGCGACGTACTGCCGTCGCTCGAATCGAAGGCCGACCCACGTCTGTATTCGAACGCCGTGTTGGCGGGAGTCGAGGCCGGCAAGGCACACGCCTTGGCCGGCCTGTCTCGACCTTCTCCGGAGGAAGTGGCCGCGATGGCCGTTGCGGCCGGGCATTCAAACTTCGCGGCGGCCTTCCGGAACGGCTTCATGAGTTGGTTTGGCGACGGGGCCCAGAGGGAGGCAGGGTAAGCGTTACGGGTGAGCAGGAATGGTAGAGGCAAACCCGGCCACGTCGGCCGGGCTCACATACAAAGGAGAAGAGTGATGGAGTCTGCTTTCAAGGTCATCGTTGCAAATCAGTTTTCGCAGGAAATCATCGTCATGAAGTTAGAGAAGATTCTTGAGGCCCACGGTGGCGGCGAGATCATCCTGGAGAGGAGGATACGCGCCCGCGACCGCAGCGAAGCGAGCCGCCTGGAGTACAAGGGAAGACAGCTCGAGCGGATGGAAGAAAGCCAAAGGACGCCTGCGAGGCCGGCGAAGGCACGGAAGTCGAAATGACGACCTCCCGCATGGCACTCGCCCGCCACCTCCACGCCGAAGGCTTCTGTGTGCTGCCACTGCTTCCTGGCGGCAAGCAGCCGGCCCGGAAGTGGAAACGGCTTCAAACGTCGCGACCCACGGTCCTCGAGCTGATCGACTGGTTCGCTCACAACTCATTCGAGCCGGGCATCGTGACCGGGCGAATCAGCGGGATCACGGTCATCGACTGCGACAGCCCGGAAGCCGTGGAAGCGTGCGAAGCCGCGGGGATCACCTCGAGCATGACCCAGCGGACAAAACGAGGCTGCCACCTCGTCTACCGCTGGAACGGCGAGCGGAACACAGTGCGGGTGGCCGGCATGCCCGGCGTCGATCGCAGGGGCGAGGGCGGCTACGTGCGGGCCTATCCGGACTCGATCCACTGGACTCGTGAGGCGGTCGCCGCTGCCGGCCCAGTGCCGGACGTGGCAGGCGAACACGGTGGCACCTTGTTTGACGAGCTGGCCAGCGGGGCCGCGCTCGAGGATCCGCCAGACGAGGCGGCCGGCGAGCCCATGGAATGGGACGAAGAACGCCAGGCCTGGCGGCATGATTTCCTGGACGGCGGCGATCCTCGATCGCTC
>JBGTGN010000225.1:0-14632 GCA_041746715.1 Pirellulales bacterium
GCCGCGACCGCCGCAGGGCTTGACGGCGAGGCAGCCGAGGGTGTCATCGCCGGTGGCGGCGTGGAGCCATACGTGACCGCCGCCGTTGAAGCGGGCGTCTTCGGCGAGCCTGCCCCCGCCGTGATCGGCGTGGTCGACTCATTGAGAACGTAGCCGTCAGGTGTGCTGGTTGTGGGATAGGGCTTGGCGGTTTCCGAAGGCTTCGCGATCCCGCCGTCGAACGACGGGGCCGACGTGAGTGAGGAACCCGATGGCGAGCCACCCATCCACGCGGGCCGTGACGACCACGAGCTCGACTTGCAGCCGCATGCGGCCAGCACCATGATCGCGGGAACGATGAGGCCGAAGCGACCAACCATGTCCTGCCTTCTCTGCCAGACCCTGACCATGCGAATGCCTCCGCGCGAACCGGTAAAGCCACGGCACCCGCCACAGCTACCCATGGAATAGGAATCGGCCTCGGGCCGCGTCAATTGCAATGAAACAGGCCCGCGGTTTTTGCCGCGGGCCTGTCGTGCGAAAGCGAGGCAGGCTGGGGGAGCCTGGTTACTTTTTGGCAGCGGCGAACCGCTTGTCGATCGCGTCCCAGTCGATGACGTTGTAAAACGCGGCGACGTAGTCGGCTCGGCGGTTTTGGTAGAGCAGGTAATAGGCGTGCTCCCAAACATCGATTCCGAGGAGCGGCACGTTGCCGTGCATGACCGGGCTATCCTGGTTCGCCGTGCTCTCGATGAGGAGTTTGCCTTGCGGATCGAGGGAGAGCCATGCCCAGCCGCTGCCGAACCGCTTCATCGCGGCATCGCTGAAGGCGGTCTTGAAGTTTTCAAAGCTGCTGAAGGTGCTACGGACGGCCTCGGCGAGATGACCAGCCGGCTCACCCCCCTTGCCCTTGCTGAGCGATTCCCAGAAGAGGCTGTGGTTGGCGTGACCGCCGCCGTTGTTGCGGACGGTCGTGCGAATGGCCTCGGGCACCTTGTCGAGGTCCGCAATCAGCGTGTCGATCGGGAGCGATTCAAGGGCTGCGTGACCGTCGAGCGCCTTGTTGAGATTGGCGACATACGCCGCGTGGTGCTTGTCGTGATGGATCTCCATCGTGCGGGCGTCGATCCACGGCTCCATGGCATCGAAGGCGTAGGGCAGAGGGGGAAGGGTGTAGGCCATGATGAAACCTCCTGGGCAGGAATGGACCGGCTTGAAACTCGTCGCTTGAGGGAGAATGCCGTTGTGATCGAGATAGTAGCGGGGCGCTGACCGACCGGCAAATGACCCCGGCCAAACCCGACTCTGCGGCTGGCATCGATTCTGTCGGCAGTGCCCGGCAGACCGAACCTGCCGAACGTACTCGCTCTCCCGGCTAGCGGCCGAACACTGATTCTGGCGCGGGCCGGAAGACGAACACTCTCAGGTGGATCGGCGGCAGTGCATCCAGCACCTCGCGGCTCGGTTTACGCAGGATGATGGATCGTCCTGCCCCCCACGAAAGGATTCGAGTCGGACCCATGGCACTTGCCACTTCCGCGCGCCGCGACCAGCGCCGCCGTCTCGTGGCTTCCTGGAATCGCTCTGCGGCTCCCGCGGCCGTGAGTGACGAGCGTGCCTCGCCGCCCGGGCAGGCTACGGCGTACGACGACGCCGCCCGCCCGGAGCGGCACCCAGGCCTGGCTACGCGGTTGCCGAAGACCTTTGGTGGGCTGGTCCTTGCGTCGCTTGTGATCCTCGGCTGTGTTGGAGGTGCGATCGCGGCCGCGGTGAGTGGGCCGCTCTTTGGCCGTCACCTCATCGAAGAGGGCGGCCGGTTCGCAGGCACGCTGGCCGTCGTGAAGCGAGCCATCGATCCGCAGGCGCCGCTGCCGTTGCACTCGTGGCTGGGTGTGCTCTCGCTTCTCCTCGGAGCGGGGGTTGCGGGCTCGATCAGGCACATGCGGAGGCATCGACGCGACGATTACAAGGGTCGCTTCCGGGCGTGGGGCTGGCTGGCCACGATTCTCACTATCGGCGCGTGGTCAGCTGTCGCGCCGATTGGATCGCTCGTTGCCACGTTTGCAACCGAGGCCACCGCCATCGCGATCGGGCCTGGCGGCATCGGCTGGTGGTATGCGACTGCCGCGGTTGCGCTCACGGTGGTGTTGCCATGGGCGATCCTCCCTCTTCATCACCGCGCCGCCACAGCCGTGTGGACGCTCCTCGGGATGCTGGGCTGGGCTGGTGCAGCGGCCATGGCGTGGGTCGCGACCTGGGTTGGCGGCGCCGAGCGGGCAGCCGTCATCGGGAGTGCCTCGTGGGCGGGAGGCAGCGCATGCGTCCTCGTCGCGCTCCTCACAGCAGCCCGCGGCGTCATGCGTGAAGTGCTCGGCGTGGCGACGCCGGCTCGCACCCCGAAAGCCCGTCGGGAACGGTCTCGCCCGGCCGAACCTTCTGATAGGGTCACGGTTGCAGACGGCCCCGATGAGGATCAGCAGGACGCCGAAGAGCCCTCCTCGGAGTCTGAGAGCGACGACCCGGCGCTGGCCGACTTTGTTGATGATTCCGACGGTGGGCAGCGGCGGATGTCGAAGGCTGAGCGTCGCCGGCTGAAAAAACTCGCCCGGATGAAGGGGCAGGCGGCATAATGCCTCCTTTTGGAGGCCTGCCCTGGATGACTGTTCGCACCCGCTTCGCCCCAAGCCCAACTGGCTACCTTCACATCGGTGGCGTCCGTACGGCGCTTTTCAACTGGCTCTACGCGCGGCAGCATGGCGGCCAGTTCATCCTGCGGATTGACGATACCGACGTGGCCCGCAACGTCGATGAGGCGCTCCAGCCGATTCTCGATGGCCTCCAGTGGCTCGGCATCGACTGGGACGAAGGGCCAGGCGTGGGCGGCCCCTATGCCCCCTACTTTCAATCGCAACGGGCCGAGCGATACCGTGCCGCCGCGGACAAACTTCTCGCCTCGGGGCATGCCTACCGCGACTTCGCCACGCCCGAGGAGCTCGACGAGGAACGCAAGGCGGCCCAGGCCGCCGGGAAACCGTTCCTCTATAGCCGACGTTTCGCCGCGTTCGACGATGCCACTGCCGCTCGGTTCGAGGCTGAAGGTCGCAAGGGGGTTGTCCGTCTGAAGATGACTCGCGAAGGATCGCTTGTGATCGACGACGCCGTTCGCGGCCGTGTCGAGTTTGCATGGGAACGCGAACAAGACCACGTGATCCAGCGGGCCGACGGCTCCTGCCTCTACCATCTCGCGAGTGTGGTCGATGATCACGACCTCGCGATCACGCATGTCATCCGTGCCGAGGAGCATCTCTCCAATACACCGCGCCAGGCGTTCATTTCGCTGAGCCTCGGCTACGAGCTACCGGTCTACGCCCATCTGCCCCTCGTGGCAGAGCCCGGCAGCCGCACCAAGCTCTCCAAGCGAAAACTCGCGCAGTATCTCAAGAACCAGGATTTTCGACGGGTGATGGAGCACGGCCAGGCGATCGCGTCGCGGATCGGCATGCCTGCCGACGCCGACACGTTCAACCCTGTGATCGTCGATTTCTACAGGGCCGTTGGCTACATCCCCTGGGCGATCGACAACTACCTGGCCCTCCTGGGCTGGTCGTTCGACGACAAGACCGAGTTTTTCTCTCGCGACGAGCTCATCAAAAACTTTTCGCTCAACCGGATCAATTCATCCCCCGCCAGCTTTGATCCCAAGAAGCTCTGGTCGGTTCAGGATCACTACGCGTCGTCGCTCTCCACTGATGAAAAGTTTGCCTCCATGCTGCCCTACCTCATCAAGGCTGGCCTCGTGGCCGACCCACCCACGGCCGAGGTGGTGACGACCGTCCGCCGCGTGATCGAGGCTTCGGGCGACCGGCTCAAGGTTGCCGGAGACATCCTTGCCTACGCCGACTTCTTCCTGGTCGATGAGCCCGAGCGCGATGCCGAGGCCGTAGCCAAGCGGCTCACCAAGCCAGGCGTGAAGCAGCAGCTCGAGTCGTTCGCAACGGCCCTCGGTGCGGTGGAGTCATTCGAGCCTGGCCCACTCGAAGACGCCCTCAAGGCCACGGCTGAGTCACTCGGCGTGAAGGTAGGCGACCTCGTCCATCCGGTGCGAGTGGCGATCACAGGGCGAAGCGTTGGCCCGGGCCTCTATGACTGCCTGGCGATCCTGGGGCGTGAGGCATCACTCGAGCGAATCGCCCGCGCGCTGCCGCTGTGTGGCTGATGCCGCTCCCGCGGTGAGCCCGGCCCGCGGTGGACGCCCCGCCGCGTGGCCCCTACATTCGCGATCACCGAAGAATTGTCCTCTGGAGAATCCCATGCCGCTGCTCGTTGTTGGAAGTGTCGCCCTCGATTGTGTTGAAACCCCCACCGCGAGCCGCGATGACGTGCTCGGTGGATCGGCGGTTTTCTTTTCGTATGCGGCGAGCTTCTTTGCGCCGGTCAAGATGATCGGCACAGTGGGGGAGGATTGGCCGGCCGCCCACACTCGATTCCTCGAGGAGCGGAGGATCGACACCTCGGGCATCGAGACGATCCCCGGCGGCAAGACGTTTCGCTGGCGGGGTCGCTACATGCCCAACATGAACGACCGCGAGACGCTCGAAGTGCATCTCAACGTCTTCGGTGAGTTCAAGCCGAAGCTCGGGGCCGCCCACCGCGATTCAAAATTCGTGTTCCTCGGCAACGCTTCACCGGTCACGCAACTCTCGGTGCTCGACCAGGTGCCAAACGCCCAGCTCACGGTGGCCGACACGATGGATCTCTGGATCAACATCCAGCGAGATGAGCTTCAGGAACTGCTCCAGCGGGTGGACGGCCTTGTGCTCAACGACGCCGAGGCGAAGCTCCTTGCTGAAGATGAGAATCTCGTGCGGGCGGGGCATGCGGTCCGGAAGATGGGGCCGAAGTTTGTCGTCATCAAGAAGGGCGAGCACGGGGCGATGTTTTTCAGCGAGCATGAGATGTATGTCATGCCGGCCTATCCGACGCCGCAGGTCCTTGATCCAACAGGCGCCGGCGACAGCTTCGCCGGCGGCATGATGGGCCACCTCGCGTCACTCGGCCGCTTCGACCCTCAGGCCCTCAAGGAGGCCCTCGCCTACGGCGTGATCACGGCGAGCTTCACCGTTGAAGACTTCAGTCTCGACCGGCTGTCGAGCATCGACCGCGCCGATCTCGACAGCCGCCTCGGTGAATACCGCCAGATGCTGATGTTTTGAAGTGGCGCCCTGCGTGGCTCGGGGTCGCCCATATCACTTCGCCGGACGTTCGCTACGGCCATCCATGGCCTTCGCTCACTCGACGAAAACCGAGCTTCGCCATCCTGGCTTCGCTCGGTTTTCCACGCCGGCTCTGCGGCACGGGCAACCCCTCGCGTGTTCCCTCCAGGAGTACGGGACCGGGTGAATGCTGGTCGAGCGGTTGCGGAAGGACGGCCCTCGCGATTTCGTTGAACGCTCGGACCCTTCGGTCCGCTTTCACCGTGGGAATAGACTTCCGGCGGCCTCTTTTCCGAGGCGCAAACGGCGCTGTTGAAGGCGGTCGAAAATGGCTGGAGTCGGGATTTGTCGTCTGTACCTTTTCCTGGAGAAAGTGCGGTTCAGTCGGCTGCACGAGATTGCTACCCTTTTCCAAACCTCCTCAGCTTGCCCGGTCCTTATTTGAACAAGGCGATTCCCCATGGTGCCCATAGGCTCCTCGCACGCGACGACGCTGCAAGCGGTTGCCATCGCGATCCTCTTCACGCTCGTCGGCACTGCCGGGCAGGCTTCGGCAGGGGATGTGAAGGCTGTCTTTGACGTTCCCGACAAGATCGAGTGTCGGGATGTCACGCCGACAAAATGTGCTGCCGCATACCCGGATGTGAAGGTGATCGAAGGCACCATTCGCATCTCCGCGAGTTTGGTCGAGGGCACCGAGGACTCGGTGGTCGACTTCACGTACATGATCAGCAGCCCGGAGATGCGACTGAAGATCCTCGACTATCTCCCGAACACGATCCTCGAAAGTCGCTACGCCGACGATCGCATCGAGGTGACCGACAGGCTGGAAGACACCGACACGACGAATCTGGAGGCGCTCGCCGGCTACTCCATCTTTTCGCTCAGTGCGACGAGGAGCCAAGTCAATCGGCGGACCGAGAGCAATCAGTACGAACGCATCGCCCCGAAGGCACTCGTCCTGGCCAGCGGGACGATGAATCGCGGCCACGGTGTCTTCTACAAGCTTCGCCGATCAAACACGGCGTCGCTGGAAGGGGCGAAGGACTTCACGTTCCTGGCGAGGGTACCCAAGAACTGGCGCGGTGACTGGTGCACCGTGGTCTGTACCAGCCGTGCAAATAAACGGACTCTTCTCGGCAACTCGGTCGTTTCCGCCGGGGCGGCCCGCATCGACGTCGGTCTCCATCTCGCCGGCGACAAGGAGGCGGCCGACCTGTGCATTCGGCTTTGCCGTGCGCAGCAAGAGGACGGTGGACGACTCACGAAGCGATGGCGTGAGGAGGCGGCCACGTGCGTCGAGCCGGATACGCCGGTTACCCAGGCTGGTTTCTGGAGCGAACGTGTCGATGCCCTCGTCCAGCAGGTGGCGCGAAAAACACAACTCACGCGATCGGACGACGCGGATCTCGAGGCGACATGTCGCACCGTCCGTCACATCGAGGAGCAGCTCGAAGGGCTCTCCGGCTCGCGGTAACCATAGGCGGGGCCGCGTGGTGCCCGTAGATGGCTCCGGGGGGAAGATCAGTTCGGCGAATGATTTTCGTGAGCAAGCGGTTCCCTGTGGGATACAGCGTCGGTGGCTCGCTCGCGGCCCGCTAGAAAACGCGGGGGAAACGCAGTTTGGGTCTGGGGGGCGTATCTGAACGGGCGTCCAAAAAAACTGCTTGCAATGCTGCTGTCCGTCCGATAGTATACCAGCGTTCAGTGTTCGGTTTCACGGCAAATCGCTCGATTCATGGTGGCGATGCAACCACCCCGACGACGTGCCGGGACCGCTCGAAAGCGTATGGGAGGCTGTCGCCATGGTGACACTTACGGCAGGAGTAAACGGTCGGATGGGCAAAGAAAAGAAATCAAAGGGCGTTGAGGCCAAGGGCAAGCGCGGGGGGGGCGAGAAAGACCGGATGGCGTTCCTTCAGGAAAACACCGAACTGCGACATGCCCTGGCGCAAATCGAGAAGACCTTCGGAGAAGGCTCGATCATGCCGCTCGGGGGCGATCATCATGTCGCCATCGAGGGGATTTCGTCCGGCAGTCTGTCAGTCGATCTCGCGCTCGGCGGGAAGGGCTTTCCTCGGGGTCGAGTCATCGAGATCTACGGACCTGAGTCGAGCGGAAAGACGACCATCGCGCTCCACTCGGTGGCCGCTGCCCAGCGGGCCGGTGGAATTGCTGCCTTCATCGACGCTGAGCATGCCCTCGACCCGAGCTGGGCGAGAAAGCTTGGTATTTCGCTCGAACAGCTTCTTGTGAGCCAGCCGACGAGCGGAGAAGAGGCCCTCCAGATCGTGGAGATGCTCGTGAAGAGCAACGCGGTCGACATCATCGTGGTCGATTCGGTCGCAGCGCTTGTGCCGCAGAAGGAGCTTGATGGAGACATCGGCGATGCGTCTGTCGGCATGCAGGCCCGGCTCATGAGCCAGGCGCTGCGGAAGCTCACCGGTGCCATTGCGAAGAGCAAGACCACGGTGATCTTCATTAATCAGCTTCGTGAGAAGATCGGCGTGATGTTCGGCAGCCCCGAAACCACACCGGGCGGAAAGGCGCTCAAGTTCTATGCCTCATGCCGAGTGGATGTTCGCCGGATCGGCACGCTCAAGGATGGTGAGGAAGTGGTTGGCCAGCGGGTGAAGGTGAAGGTGGTCAAAAACAAGGTGGCCCCACCGTTCCGCATCGCGGAGTTCGACATGATGCACTCCAATGGCATCAGCATCGAAGGCGATATTCTTGATCTGGCGATGGTCGCCAAACTCGTTGACAAGAGCGGCACCTGGATGCGGTACGGTGAGACCCACCTCGGCCAGGGCCGTGAGAAGGCCCGGCAGTTCCTCAAGGACAACCCCGCTGTGGCCCAGGAGCTTCGTGAAAAGATCCTCGCCGCCAGGGAAGCGGTGATTTCCATCGATCAGACGATTGCCGGCGAGGCCGAAGCCGACGCGGAGGGCGCGGGCGACGAGTAGTCCCTCGGCGTCCATCCCTCCTGGTGTTTTCGTATTCTTCGCCCGTTCGCGGCCGTCCTCTCGGCTGCGGACGGGCGGAGTCGTTTCAGGAGCGGGGCGGCGGGTATAGTGCCGGGTTTCCGGCACGTGCCACCCAAGGGAGCTCTCACCTGCGATGAAGGCCGACGAACTTCGCGAAGCGTACCTGGCCTTTTTCGAATCCAAAGGCTGCGTCCGAAGGCCGAGCGATGTGCTTGTGCCCCGCTGGGATCCGTCGGTGCTGTTCACGCCCGCGGGCATGAACCAGTTCAAGGACCATTTTCTGGGAAAGTGCAAGCTCGAGTTCACGCGGGCCACCACCTGCCAGAAGTGCCTGCGGACGGGCGATATCGACAACGTCGGCCGGACCCCGAGGCATCACACCTTCTTCGAGATGCTCGGCAATTTTTCGTTTGGCGACTACTTCAAACGGGAAGCGATCCACTGGGCATGGGAATTCTTGACGTCGAAGAAGTGGCTCGGCATCGCCCCCGACAAACTCTCGGTGACCGTCTACGAGGATGACGACGAGGCCTCCACGATTTGGTCGGATGAGATCGGCCTCCCGGTCTCAAAGATCACTCGGATGGGCGAAGACGATAACTTCTGGCCCGCCTCGGCCCCGTCGCAGGGGCCCGACGGGGTCTGTGGGCCATGCAGTGAAATCTTCTACCGGATGCCTGACGGCAGCGACGTCGAGATATGGAACCTTGTCTTCACCCAGTTCAACCGTGAGGGGCTCCCGCCCGACAATCTCTCGCCGCTTCCGAGCCGCAACATCGACACCGGCATGGGCCTCGAGCGGACGTGCGCCATGCTCCAGGGGGTCGATAGCAATTTTCATATCGACATCTTGAGGCCGCTCGTCGAAGCGGTGGGCGACGTGTGCGGCAAGCGGTATGACCCGGCCAGCGACGATGGCAGGCGGATGCGGCGGATCGCAGACCATGTGCGAGCCTGCACGTTTGCCATCCACGAAAACGTGCTTCCTGGGAACAACGAGGAGAAGTATGTCGTCAAGCGGCTGCTCAGGCGGGCCGTGCTCGATGGCCGCCAACTCGGGATGCACGACGCCTTCCTGCACCAGCTCCCGCCCGTCGTCGCCGACCTCATGCGCGGGCCATACCCAGAGCTGGCCGATACCACCGGCCATGTGGCGAGTGTCATCGAGCGAGAAGAGGAATCATTCCTCGCCACGATCGACGGCGGTCTCGACCGAATCGAAAAACTCTTCGGCGCGATCGGTGCAGCCGGCGGCAGCATGGTGCCCGGCACCGATGCTGCCGAGCTCTACACCACCTACGGGTTCCCCCCGGAGCTCCTTGAGACCCTCGCCTCGGAGCGAAACTGCGGGTTCGACTGGGAAGGTTTTCGCGGGGCGATGGATGCCCACGGACAGAAGTCTGGGGCAGGGCGAAACGTAGACGTGTTCACTACCGGCCCGCTCGATACCCTCAAGAAGGCGATGCATGGCACGGATTTCGTGGGGTATGACACGACCGAGGCCACCGGGAAGGTGATCGGTATTATCGCCCAGGATTCACTCTGCGATTCCCTCGCAGAGGTGGGCCACGCCAAGCCCGTGACCGTGGTGCTCGACACGACGTCCTTCTACGGCGAGTCGGGGGGGCAGGTGGGTGACACGGGCGAGCTCACATGGCCAGGTGGCCGGTTCGAGGTGACTGACACGCTGCGAGAAGGGGGCTTCATGCTCCATGTCGGGCATCTTCAGGAGGGGACACTCGCCCTCGGTGCTGCCGTCACGGCTACGGTCAGCGCTTCCCGCCGTGCCGCGCTTCGGCGGGCCCACTCCGCGACCCATCTCCTCCATGCGGCGCTCCAACACTTCCTGGGCGGCCATGCGGTGCAGCAGGGCTCGAAGGTCGATGCCGACCTGCTCCGGTTCGATTTTTCACATGCGAGCTCGATCGACCACGACATGCTCGCGGCGATCGAGGGGATGGTGAACGGTCGCGTCCTCGACGCGGTGGCGGTCTCGTCGCAGCTCTTGCCGCTGGCCGATGCCCGCCAAGCCGGCGCGATGATGCTCTTTGGTGAGAAATACCCAGACGTCGTGCGGATGGTGACGATGGATGGTGTGAGTCGTGAGCTCTGCGGTGGCACCCATGTCTCGAGCACTGGCCAGATCGGACTCGTGCGGATCATCGGCGAGGAAAGTGTCTCCGCCGGCACCCGACGCATCACGGCCGTGACCGGCATGCGAGCCCTCGATCGGCTGCGACAGGCTGAGCACGTGCTGGCGGAAGCGGCCGGTGCGCTCAAGGTGCCCGTAGCGGACGTGCCCCAACGGCTTGCCACGATGGTTCGGGAGCTCAAGGAGCTCAAGAAAGCCAAGCCATCTACCGGGGCGGCTGCTGTTTCCCCTGAAACTCTCCTCGCGACGGCGTCTGAAGTCGGGGGCACAAGAATCGTCGTGGCCGACATGCAGGGAGGCGATGCCGGTGCGATGCGGCAAGCCATCGATGCACTCAGGCGAAAAGCTAGCCCGATCGCCGTGCTGCTCGGCAGTGTGGAGGGAGACAAAGTGACACTTGTGGCTGGGATATCCAAGGACCTCGAATCCAGAGGCCTCTCCGCGGGCAACTGGATTCGCGACGTGGCGACCGTTGTGGGAGGCAAAGGGGGCGGCCGGCCCGACCTCGCGCAGGCCGGCGGCAAGCTCGCGGCCAAACTGCCCGAGGCGCTTGCCGCGGCCCGCGCGGCGATGGAGTTGCTCCTCGCGACGTAGGGTGCCGCCTGGGGGGGTGTCTCGTGTTTTCGCTACACGAGCTTGTCGAGCGCAGCGAGGGCTGCGTCGTAGTCGGGCTCCTCGGCCACTTCCTTTACGACCTGGGCATATCGCACAAGCCCTTGGCTGTCGATCACGAACACGGCGCGGGCAAGGATCTTGAGCTCGTCGATAAGCACGCCCCATGAACTGCCAAACGCTCGGTCCATGTAGTCACTGCCCACCCGAAGGGCGGTGATCCCCTCGGCGCCACAAAAACGGTTCATGGCGAAGGGGAGGTCGAGGCTCACCGTGAGGGCGTTGATCTTGTCACCCATCGCAGCCAGCCGCTCGTTGAAGGTCTTGGTCTGGATCTGGCAGACGGGCGTGTCAAGGGAAGGCACGACGCTGATGATCGAGGGCTTGCCAAGCAGATCGGCCTTCCGCACATGCTGCATGCCGTCTTTGAAGAAAGTGAGGTCGAAGTCGGGGGCTGGGCTGCCGACGGCGACTTCCGTGCCGACAAGCGTGAGGGGAGTTCCCTTGAAGGTGACTGCGCCGTGCCGTGTCATGAGGGTTTGTTCCTACGGGTTCAGGGAAAGTGTCCAGAGGCAGTATGGACGCCTCTCCCGCCGCGACAAGCCCCAGACGCTATGGGCGGAAATGGGCCTGAACGAGGCCCCCGTCGGCCATGGACCAAAAAACTCATCTTGTAAGGAGAACGGCGCCGCGTACGATTTTTGATATGCAGCGGGGGTCCGTCGGGCATCTCGCCCGCCTTGAAAGGGATTTCATGGGGTCTGCTGCTCATCACGGAGCGATATTCATCCATGGGAACAAGCATTCAGACCGCGTCGCGATCCGATCGGGCGATGGACACGCGGCGATCATGGGAACTGGCGGCCGAACGAGGCCCAGACTGGCTGTTTGTCCGCCTCGAGGCGGCTGCGCCCGAAGCGACCGCGAGCGACGACCTCGCCGACGCGATCTGGGCGATGATCCGAGAGCATCACGCCAATCGGGTCGTCCTCGAGCTTGATCAGATCGATGCGATCGACGAGCCGCTCATCGGTGCGATTGCCGAGATCGGTACACGTCTCCGCCGCGAGGGGGGGCTCTTCCGGGCCTGTGGTCTTTCGCCGTTGAACGTCGAGCGTCTTGAAAAGGCCCCGGCGTCAGGCGTGGCTCACTTTGGCACGCGATCCGAAGCGGTGGGCACCCGTGGGTGTGGCTGCGGCACATGCGAGTGATCGGTCGATTTGCGCAGCTTGTCGGACTTGGAGTCCCGGTCATCGCCGTGGTGCTCGAGCTCGGGGGTCGCATCACGTCGGGGCCCATGCTTCAGATGCTGGTGTTTGCGGTGTGCTGCTTCGCGATCGGATGGATTTTGGAGCGGTATTGCTGATGGCCCTGTCAGAATCTGGTGGACCGACTCCGGGCGATGTCACACGCTTGCCGCCGCTCGTGTTCACGCCGATCTACCGCCGCTATCTCTGGGGTGGCCGCCGATTTGCGTCCGCGTTTGGACGTGATCTTCCATCTGGCGAAGACTACGCCGAGTCGTGGGAGCTCGTGGATCGTGGTGCCGACCAGAGCGTGGTGGCAGCAGGAGCGTTTCAAGGGATGACGCTCAAGAATCTTTGTCGCCATCACGGCCAGGCACTCTTCGGTCACGCGACGCATGGGCCCGCGTTTCCGCTCCTCTTCAAGTTTCTCGATGCCAATCAGGTGCTTTCCGTTCAGGTTCATCCCGATGATGCCCGTGCGGCACGGCTCACCCCGCCGGACCGCGGCAAAACGGAGGCCTGGTATGTCGTTGCCGCCGAACCAGGGAGCCGCATCTATGCCGGGCTGAAGGAAGGTGTCACGCCGAGCGACCTCGCCGAAGCGATACGAGCTGGCACGTGTGAGGAGGTGCTTCACTCGTTTGAGCCGGCTTCTGGTGATTGTGTCTCCATTCCTGCCGGCACGGTTCACGCGATCGGGGCCGGGCTCCTCGTGGCCGAGATCCAGCAGTCAAGTGATGTGACCTACCGGCTCTTCGACTGGAACCGCACGGGTGCCGACGGTCGTTCTCGGCCGCTTCATATCGACGCGGGTGTGGAGGCGGTGACGCACACCGGGCCCGTCCGGCCTATCGCTCGAACGCCCACATCGGACCTGGCGGTCAGTCGCCTCGTGGCCTGCGAATACTTTCTCCTCGACGAGGTTACGCCGAACAAGCGGTGGCGGGTTGGGGGAGACGGGAGGCTGCACTTCCTGGCTGTCCTCACGGGCATGATTCACCTGCCGCGGGAATGGTCGCTGCCGGAGTTCGCCGCCGGCCACTGCGTCCTCATCCCAGCATCCGCCGGTGAGCAGGTGCTTATGGCTGACCCTGGAACCAGGCTGCTGCGGGTCTCCCTGCCGTAAGACGGGCCCGCCGGGGAAAATTTTCGGCTTGGGCCGTCGGTTCGCGATCTCTACAGTCCCCGCTCCCTCCTCGGCCCGGGACCACCCTTGTGACTGCCTGTCGTCCAATCTCATCCGTATCTGCCGCGGCCATCCTCGCCACGATGGCCACGCTCACGGCTGGCTGCGCGTCGCTGGGCCGTCCCGACTGGCTTGATCCTGGGCCCGCGAAGGCTCAGCAGCGACGAGCCGTTCGATTTGATCCGTTCATGGAGAGCGACATGGGACCCTATAGCTTCCGTCAGTTCGGAGGAATCATGGATGGGACGCGTCCACGCGACTACGCCGAGCCCATGCCCGAAGTGAAGCGGGCCCGCTGGTGGGCGCCCGCTCAATAGCCGCCTGTGGCTCCGATCGCCGTGACTCCCGCGGGGTACGGTGCGGAGAGCCGACGGGCGTGTAAGATCGCGAGGGCACTCACTCCCTCGGCACCTCCCTTCATGTCAGCACCCGAAAAGCCTCGCCCCCGTTCGACCCCTGGCCACAAACCTCGCCCTGGTGGGCCGCGCCGTGCAGGGAGCTTTGCACCGCGACCGGGAAAGGGTCCACCCGACGATGGCCTCGAGCGGCTTCAGAAAGTGCTCGCGGCTGCCGGGCTCGGCAGCCGACGCGCCTGCGAGGAGCTTGTTACCGCCGGCCGAGTCGAAGTGGATCGCCAGGTGGTGACCACGCTTGGCACGAAGGTCGATCCGCGGAATCAAGAGATTCGCGTCGATGGCGAGCGGCTGCCCGATCCAAGGCGTGTCGTCTATCTCCTCCACAAGCCAGTCGGTACGGTGACGACCAACTACGACCCCTCGGGGCGGCCACGCGTCATTGACCTCGTGCCAGACGACCGTCGGCTCTTCCCGGTGGGGCGGCTCGATCGCATGAGCGAAGGGCTCATTCTGCTCACCAACGATGGCGACCTCGCGAACCTGCTCGCCCATCCGCGATACGGTGTCGAGAAAAAGTATCTCGTGCAGGTGGCGGGAGTGCCTGGCCCCGAACTGCTCGAGCGGCTTCGGCAGGGCGTTCGGCTAGCAGAGGGCGAAGTGCATGCCAAGCGGCTCAGTGTCCGGAGCCAGCACAAACAGAGCGCCGTGCTCGAGATGGTTCTCGACGAGGGAAAGAACCGCGAGATTCGGCGGATGCTCGCCAAGCTCGGTCACAAGGTTCATCAGCTCAAACGCATCGCCGTCGGTGGCCTCTCGCTCGGGAATCTGCTCCCAGGGCAGTGGCGGCAGCTCTCGCCGACCGAGGTGGAATCGCTCAGGCGAGATGCCCTCGCCGCGGTGGGC
>JBGTGN010000226.1:0-51086 GCA_041746715.1 Pirellulales bacterium
TGGTTGACGAGCGTCGTCGCTAGGGCGTTGGTGCCGTCGAGAATGTCGTATGGCGCTGCCGCGGGGTTGCTGGCGGAGTTCGTCCAGGTGGCCGAGATGCGATAGGTACCGGCTACAACGTTCGCGAATCGCCACTCTACAACGCCATTGTTGTACCAAGAGAAATAGTGGTCGTTGTTGTAGCCCGAGTTGCTGGGGCCTTGCCACGTCCCGCTGATGACCGAGAACCCGGACTCTCCGTCGTCGAGAACGCGCGTCGGGCTCAGGATCGTGTTGGTGGCAGAGACGGGATCGCTGTCGAGATTGGTTGCGTCTCGGGCGACTGCCAAGTACCGGTTGGTGCCTGCCGGAAACCCGGCTGTTGACACCGATACGCTGTAGCCGTTGGTGCCGTCCGTGTCCGTGTCGAGCGGGGAGCCGTCAGCTACGGTAAGAGCGCCGTCGTTGTCCACGTCGCGGAAGAACTGCACGTGTGAGATGGCATCGCCGTTGGGGTCGGTGACGCCAGTGGCGACGAGCGTGACCTGGCTGCCGAGGGCGACGCTGGTCGGGGATGCCGAGAGTCCAGCAATGATGGGCGAATCGATCGACATGACCTGGCGCGGTTCGAGAGTCTCGTAGGAACAGCCCACGTCGACGCTCTTGCGCCTCATGCGGCGGCGTTCAACTCGAACGCCAAGCCTCGCGAGGGTGTTCTTCCAATACTCGATTGTCTTCAGCATCGAATACTCCCCGCAGCGGAACAGTGGCGGGAAAACGTCAGTCAAGAATGGCTGGTTCCCACCAACTGGGCGGCAAACTACGCCCTCTTGCGATCCACTGTCAACCGGCCGAACGAGAAACTCATCAAACCGGCCTTCAGGCCCATGGTTTCTGCTGTCTTGCGCTCCGGGTGTGGCCCTGTGTTCGCCCGGCGATGCGATCACGCCCCCGCAACATCGCCTCACCCACGATGGCCCTTTTCGTCACATCGTCCAGGTGAACTGCCCTGGCGCAACGCGGTCAAAGAACCTCTGGCACGCCATGACCAGGTCTTTCTCAAGATTCGCGTCTGTCTCGTTCTGTTTCGCCATGTACTGGCACACCATGAGCATCATCAGCGAGGCGAAGTGGAACGCGGTTTCGTTGGCTTTTTCGTTTTCCCAACCCTTGAGCGAGTCTCCCATCACTCGTAGCGCGTGTCTGGTGAGCACATTCACTGCTTGACGTGTCTCGGTCGTTTCCGGAATCGCTTTCGGCACCTGGCGTCGCAGCGTGAGTACCTGGGCTTCCAGCATCTCGACGCGGTTGTCCGCGGCCCGCAGGCGATCCTCCAGCACGGCATTCCCTTGTGCGAACTTTTGCAGCCCGACAATTTTCTCTTCCGCGGCGGCAAGCGAACCCTGCAACCGGCTCACTTCAGCCTTCAACTCCGCCGCCTGCCGACGCAACTCGCCTGAATAGCGCTCCACCACTGCCAAAGCTTCCCGTTGATCCCCGTCCAGTGACGCCTTATGAAGTTCGGCCATCGCCTTTTTGAACGCGTCTTTGTCCTTGCTCATGGCAATCCTGCTTGGCGTCGTACTTGTCGATAGAAGCCGCTGGGCAGTTTCCCACCGCACCACACGTGCCGGCTCCTGAAGGGTAGGACGGTCAACGCTCGGCGACCAACGGCTGATCGTAGCCGAGTTGGTCAGCGGCATCGAAGCCGAGATACGGGGGGCTCGGAGGCATTGCAGAGAGACTGGATGTCGATTGCGGGGATCTGGTCAGGGGACTCCGCCACGATGATGCGGTGGTCGCTGATGCCGCTTCGGATGACGCAACGCTGGCCCAAGCGGGGGAGACGGGCACTCGCCTGAAGAGGGGATCACAAAGGCCGCGACACCCCCACGAACCATGGGATATCAATACCACCAATCGCTGGCGTTTTCGACCGCCCCGCGCCGCCATTTTCGACCGCCGTCAACAGGTGGGTTCTGGTTCGCCCTGGTCGCCGAAGGCAGTGTCGGGCGGGTGTGGGTCGAGTGGGCCTGTTTTTCGCAAATTCTCACTTTCTCACTTTTGCAGATTGATAGGGTCGTGGGCTGGGTTTTGATACCCGGTACCTGCAAAAAGGCCGAGAAAATGGGGGAAGGGGCACGGTCGTCACCCTGAATTTGCGAAAGTGAGAATCTGAGAATCCCCGCCGGACGCGCCATTTTTGGCGTCCCCGGCGTGTCTATATATAGAGGGCGCCCGGGGCGGTTTTTCGGGCGTTTTCCGCGGGTCTGGATGGCGAAGGTGCTTTCGTCGTCGCCATCCACAGGGCCAGCCGGCCTTCGGCCCTGGGCCTACTTGGCTGAGTAAGGGCTGGCGACGAGAATGACGCCCGACTTCACGGCATGTCTCCTGCGGGAGAAAAAGGGGCTCCGTGTTCACGGTAGCCCACGGCATGCATGGATTCTTTAGGTTGTAAGGAGCACTTCTTTAGGTTGTAAGGAGCACTTCGATGGATGCGTCAAAGCAAATCGTCTACCCGTGCTGCCACTGTAGCAACGAGACACCACACTCGCTCATCCTGCAGCATGAGGCCAAGCACCTCTACGAGCAGATTCTCGAAGATCGGTATCACGAACCGTTTGAGTACTTCATCTACGGCTGCGGCACCTGCAACGGCCTGACTGTCTTGGGAGGCTTCTCCCACGAACTTCACGGCGATCCCACGACATACAAGCGGTTGTTTCCAACTGGTCCGACACTTTTGCCGCCGGGACACATGCTCCCCGGATCAGGAAGCCCGGTTCCGTCAAAGATCATCCACGTCTATGAAGAAGCATGGCCGCTTCGACAAAAAGCGCCAAGCGCTTTCGTCAATCAGATTCGGCGGGCACTTGAGTTCGTATGCCAAGATCAGAACGCGAATGGGAACACCCTTGCCCAACAACTTCAAGACTTGGCTGCATCAAACGTTTTGCCTGCAACGGTGGCCGACCTCGCGAAGCAACTGAGGCATGCTGGCAATCAGGGCTCACACGCTGATGAGCAAGAAATCGACATTTGGGACGCGGAACTTGTTGATCACCTATTTCGCATGGTGATCGAGTACGTCTACCTTATTCCGGCCAAGGTTAAGCGGCTCGAAGATCGTCTCTCGTATAAGAAAGCAACCTAATCGGGTAGGCGGGCGGATTGCTCCGCCCGCCCCCCACACCACGTAGCATGCGGGTCCGCACTACGCGGTTCGACGGAGCGGAGCACGCTTGACCCAGAGCGATTTCAGCGACACCAGTCCCTGTGATTCCAGCCAATCGTTCGTCATCCCGACACCACTGGCGATTGTCAGCGACATCCGCCAGGGGCCTTTCCGGCTCTTCGCGTGAGAGTAGGCAGCCTGCCGACGCAAGCCGACGATCTGCTGTGCACTGTGTCGCTTCTTCATCATAGAACCCTTTCAAACCCCACATGGGGGACGAGGATTCTCTCACAAGAACTGGCTCAAGATTTGGGGAGGGGGTCAGAAGCCGTCGCTGCAACTCCTTTGAAAGATGTGACCTACGAAAATTGATCCCGGTCCCAGGGTTACTAGGTCGAATCGGGGTGACAGGACGTCTATTGAACTTTTTTCGGGCTCGTTTGGCGACTGGACCAAGTCGCTAATTGCGATAGCGCAAGCAGTTGCGACGTAGGGCCGCAAATCCGGCCGTCGAGAGTGACCGGGGTCATTCGCTACTTTTCGCGTCAAGGGCGACCACTTTCGTGACGAGCACATCTACTTCCTTCCCGTTGAACTCCGGCAGGCCCTTCGAAGCGAGTCAACTTTCGTTCCTGGCGACCAATCTCCACCCCGCAGTTGGTTCACTCTTCAGCAGAGCTGTCGAGTCTAACGGCAAGGTTCACTCGAAGGTCGTCGAGCATTTGCCTCGGCAAGAGGACGAAGCTTGCCCCGTCATCTGCCCCCTCACTGTCTGGGTCAAGCCAGAAAGTCCCTGACTCCTGATCCGCGGTCGGGTCACCACCCGTCAGAATATCGAAGACCTGGGCGCGGGTCCGCAGGCGCTCAAACATCCGCTCATCATACGTTCCGGCCAAGTAGGGCATCGCGATATCCAGACCGGGGAGTAGCTCTTCAGCAAGCTGCCCGGCGATTTTTCTCTCGCGGGCGGCCTTGCTGCCGATGCGGTCCGTCCGTCCCGTCCTTTGCTCAATCGCGGCCGGGTTCCAGCCCAGGTCGTAATGCACCACATGTCGACAATGCCGATGCAAGTCGATCCCCTCCTGGCCGACCGCAGTGCAGACGAGAATATCGGGAAGCAACGGAGTATTGAAGCCGCTGAAAATCGCGTCGCGGTCTCCACCGCTCGATCCCGTCACCAGCACCACCGAGGTCGCGGTTGTTCGCATGGCATATTGCAAATGCGCTTGCCGCTCCTCCGCACCCATCTCTGACAGTTCGTGCAGGAATTCTTCAACACGAGCCGCCACCGGCTCCAACTGTGCGGCTCCCGGTGGCATTTGGTGAAAACCGCGCAGCAGGCTCTCGCTCCAGGTTTCATCCTCTCCGCGGAAAACATCGCGCGGCAGCCGGAGCAGAATGTCTTCCCGCAGAAAGGCGCGCACCACAGCGTCGAGGACCTCGGCCCGCTGCCGCCAGTTCCACACGCCCGCTTGGCACGTCACATCGACGATCAATTTCCGCATTCTGATAATGCGATCATGGCCGGCCTGGTCAATCAGCCGCATGGCGTCGCCCCGTGGCAGGAACAGGTTGGGACCGGACAGCAACGTATCGATGACCCGTGGGCGATTTCCCGTCGGCTGTCCCGCCAGCGCACGTTGGGCGACCTGCAGCAAGTCAGGATCTGGCTCGGAGAGCAATTCGTAAGCGGCAGCCAAGCTGGTTCGTGCCGAGTGTTCGGACGACCGCGTGTCATCGTCGCGCTCGACGCCACCGTCGGCCGCCAATGGATGCTCCCCATAACGAAAGCGCACCCAATCTTCGTCAGCGATTTGCCGCAGCAAGTCCTTCGTCGCTCTCAGGTGATCCATCCGCAATTCCAGGGGACTGCGGAGCATGCGGACCGCCAACACATGTTCCATGGCCCGGCTAAGAAACACACGATCGGGACGATCGAAGTCGCGAAACAGGGGTCGACCGTGGTGCAGGGCCCGCGCGCAGAGACCGGCTAACGCCGCCACGTCTGAGACCGGCAACTCCGGTACATTGCCGCCGATCGTCGTCAGCCAGCCCAACAAGACCCGGTCCAGGAACAGCGGCACCCCCGATCCTTCGCGCGCTGTCAGTGACCGACGGAACTGTTGCAGGGCTTTGTCGGCATCAAACTCGCCACTCGTTTCGGTCCCCCGCGATGCAAACAGCGCTTTGCGGGCGGCTCGCAAGCGACGCTCCACTCCTTGGGAGAGGAGGCGGTACAGCGTCTCTGCCGTTGGCACGCGGAAACAGAAGATCAACGATTTCTCCCCTTCATCCCAGCGCCGCAACACCTCGGCCACCACGGTTTCGATCTTGGGGTGGGTCGCATCGCGCGGATTGTCCGGCTTACCGTGCCCCGTGATCCCTTTGAGGATGTCGAGCAAGTTGTGCTGCGCGCCGCCAATGGCCGATTCCACCGCCTTGGTACCGGCGCTGCTTTGCCAGAGAGTCGTGTAGCACCCCGTCAAATCCATGCCGAGCGTGGTGCGGTGTTTACCGCGGCCCATCTCGGCCACCACCTTCATTAGCAGGTACTGCGCGAGTTCGCCGTGCGGGGGCATGGGGCGGCCCGGCGCCAGGTGCAACTGGCTGCGGTCAGGGCGCGCTGTCTGTCCTTGGGCGTCCGCCGGATATTCTCTGCCGACCCAGTAGCGGCGGTGTTCCGTCCGGCGTCGATGCCGAATGATCAGCGGCGCCATGGCCGAGTGGAGGCGCTGGTTGGCGTCCTGGAGTTGAATGGCCCTGGCGAAAAACGGGCGGATCGCACCGGGCACCGTTTGCAACGCCTGCTGTCGTTGTTCGCCCGCGATCCCGCGCAGACTCCGCCACTGTCGATCGACCTCCTGGGTGCGGCGGTCTTCCTCCGCCGGCAGCGCGCCGGGGGCGGCCGAAAACTGCTGGTCCCAGCGCGCAATTTGTTCGGCCAAAGCTCCCCACTCCTGCGAGAAGGCCCGGCCCGCTTCTTCGCTGGCGATCATTGCCGTCGCCATTTGACCCCGTCGTTTCCGAAGCGACTCGACGCGATCCGCACCGATCGCGGGCTCCATGCTATCTCCGGTGGCCAGCACCTCCAGTAGCTCCTCCCGATGCAACTGAAAGGGAGTGGCGGTCAACAACAATAGCCGGCGGGCCAGCGGCGCCAGATAGCGGCGAAAGGCCTGGCAATCCTGCCGCTGGGCGTGGCGCCAGTGGTGGGCTTCGTCGGCGATCACCAGCGGGAGGTCCAGCTTCACGCTTTGCAAGAGCATGGGGATCAGCTCGCGATAGAGGTCGAGTAACCGATCCTTGAACCCTTTGAAATACCATTCTGCGTAACCACGTCGGTCCGCCACCCACTTGCAATAAGGGAGCAGGCCGCGTGGCTCTGTGTAACCTTCGCGGATCCGCTCGCCCGAACCGTACAGAAAGTCCTGGCCGGCACTCGACAGGGCGAATTGATCCAAAGCCTTGGCCATTTCGCTGAAACTGAACGGCGTCTGCTCATAGAGGCTCTGGAGCGCTGGAGGCCAAGTCCCTTGGTCTCGTTCCGAATGCGAAAGATACTGCTCCTGTTCCAAGAAATCCCAGAGATTGACCTCATAGTCACCTTTGCCCACGCGCTTCGCTAACCCACTCCAGTTTGTAAACCCACGGACTTCACCGCCACGCCGGACGATGTGAAAGCGGTCTTCTTTGTTGAGTTTGTTACCCCACCAGCGGAACAGGCAGGCTGTCAAGAATCGCATCCGCTCGCCGACATCCCGCAGCCGGCGCGTGAAGATGTCTCCCTGACAGACGATGACGCAGGGGGCCTTCACCGGGTCACGGCGAAGATCATGCGCCCGATACAGGCTTTCGACCAAATCCTCGGGAGTGGTGCAGATCCGGGATTGGAACCAGCGCGTCAACTCCTGGTCTTTAGAGCAGCGAGTGCGGAAGGCCTCCACTTCCCGGTGCCACTTCTCCATCAAGGGATAGTTGCCCTTCGGCGTGACAACCACCACGGCGCGATAACATTTCTTCAGACCGAGTGGCTGCTCTCCGCTCGGTTTGTGCCGCAGGACGTCCAGGACGGCATAAGCCGTCGCCAAGGCCACGAAGGTCTTGCCCATCCCAACTTCGTCGGCGAGCAATTGAATTTCGGTGCGTGCCGCGGATTCGCCGAAGAAAGCCTCGAGGATCATATCCACCGAGGCAGGCTGACGCCGGGGATCCTCGTCGGACATACGCTTCTGGTCACGTCCCAGATCAACGACCGGATTCAGTCGCGGAATCATGAAGAGCTCTCCTCCGCGGGGGCGTCTGGCTGAAACGCGGACACGGTGTTTGCGTCTTTAACGATCACGCGGGACCACTGCTGCGCCAGCTTCGCCGGCAAGGACGCCGCGACATAGCGCGAGAAGTCGCGGTCACAACACGCCCGCCGAAAATCGCCGCGCTCGGCCGCGATTTCGGCAACTGCCAGGAGGCGAACGAGTCCCCGCGCCCGGACGTCCTCAAGCGTTTCCGATTCTCCGGGCAAGCTGACGTCGGTCCCCACTAATTGCAGCCCCGCGACCACTTGCAGCAGTTCAATGAATTGGAAGGCGGCTGCGGTCGGCGAACGTCGGCCGGAACGAAAGGCTTGGAGCACCTGCTCGGCCAGGCTCACGGGGCTGAAATCGCCTACGAGTGCTTGTTCAAAAGCCCGGGCGGAACGCATCGACTGCCGCAACGTTTCCGCCAGACCGAACAGGCTTTCGACGAAGTCGCGGAGAAGATAGCTCTGTAGCTGGCGGAGTCGCTCGGCCTCCTGAGGCGTCGCGTCCTGCGCCACGGTCAGCGCCTGCGCGGCGCGCTGCTCCAGGAGTTCCAGCAGATCTTCCTCGCTCATCCGGCCGTGGAAATACGCCAGCAGTTGCTGCTCATCCGGACGAGCCCCAAGCACGCTGGGAAGCCCAGCCTTGCTCTCTTCATCGATGTTGACAGGGAATCGCACGGAAACTGCGGGCGATCCCCAGGTCGCCTGAACGCAGCGACTGGTCAGGATCCGACGAACCACCAGCGCGTCAGCCACGGCGCTAATCGCCACCCCCTGCTGCCCGGGGTCACCCGCGACGGACAAAACCCACGGACCAGGCGTCTCACCTCCGTCTGAGATAGGTGAGACGGTGAAGGCCGGGTGGGGCCCCGGTCGGACCACAGCGCGGACCTCGCCAACGGGGTCGGGGCCACCTTGCCAGCGGGCGACGAGCTCAATGCGAGCGATGAAGTCGGGCCAAGGTGCGTCGCTGTCCTCTTCGGGCGCTGGGTCTTGGAACTGGGCGGCCTGGCACGACGCCAAATCGACCATGCCCTCCTCAGCGAGCGGACGCATCCAGGCCACAGGGTCTACCGCGGCGGCGGGCATCGTGAGGAGCACACCGGCTTCAATGTTGGCGGACTCGGTGCGGGCGACCACGCCCAATCCTTTTCGCGTAAAGTTGGCGGAGCCGGCGAGGATGACGGCGGTCGTCGGACCCCGCAGCAGCATCCACTTGGCGTGGAGTTCGCGGTGATCCTCGGCCATGCCTTCCGGGATTTCCTCCCGCAACGCCTCCAACCGCGCAGCAACGATGCAGCCCTGGCGGACGGGAAAGCCTACTTCCTGCAGGCGGCGTGCGAGCCGGAAGGGAAACAACGGCCGGCCTTTCGCGCCGGGAGCATCCGCGCAGGTCATGATTTGCAAACGCGTGTTTTCTAAGCGGGCCCCACGCGCGGCGAGACCGCGTGCCATAGCTTCAAAAGGCGTTTCTCCCCCAGTCTCGTCCGGCCAAAACGGCGAGCAGATGCACCACTCCAATAGCGGCTCGCCCGCAGGCCAGGCCTCCACCAGTGCCTGCCACAGAGGTTTGGGACCGCCGCCGAACACCACCTCGACCTGACGCCCCGTTGGAAGTGCGGGCGGCAAAGTCCAATGTTCGGCTTGGCGAACAGCGGCGGCAAATGCCTTGCGGAGTGATTCGGTGCTCAGTGAGCCCAGCACCGCCGACCAGCTTTCCAGAGCATGGCGGAGGACTTCGACCGGGAGCGCCCCGCCCTCCTTAAAGTCGAGAATCACCGCCACCTCTCGCTGCCGCCGGTATCCCTCGTGAGTCAGGTTGGCGGAGGCGATCACCAAGCGTATGAGTCGCTTCCGGTGAATCAGCACGATCTTGGCGTGATTGGTGCGGTGGCCGATCGGAAGGATGTCAATCTGCAAACTGGGGCGGCCTCCTTCACGCAGCGCGTGCGCGTCGACAACAAGGGCGGAATAGACCTCCTTGAGTTTCCGTTCCATGGCCACCGGGATGGCATAGCCACGATCCCGCACGCCTCCCAGTCCCAGGACGGTGGGCAGAAAATCTTGCTCGAAGAAGTTGGGTTGATCGAGAGATAGGCCGTAAGTAGAGCCCACCAACGCCACCAGCGCGCCGTCCGCCTCCGTCGGCCGGACAGCGTCGATCAGTGGAGGAGCGACTTGTCGGGTGGCTTTCGCCATCGTTACTCCCCCTCTAGTGGATATCGCAAGCGCCGATGAAGGCGAACGCGCTCCCGGTGCGATAAGTATGCCGCACGACATCCTTCCAGCCAGCAGGACGCTGCGACGGGACGAGTTGGTGGCGCTGGGCCGTCAGCCGAACTCGGTCGCCGTCCGTCAGGCGCGTCCAGGCCCCTTTCGGTAATCCTTTGTCGAACTTGCCGGACTGGACTTGAGCGTGACGCCGGAGCACGAGCCGCAAGAGTTCTGACGCGTCGACTGGCCCGCCGAGAATCTCTTCCACGAGGGTCAGGACTCCGGACTCGCGCAACACAGCCTCGACCTCGCGCGTCGTCGTGGGATTGCCGACACGCGCCTCGTCGAGGCTCCGCCGAAGCGCAGCGGTGCTCGCGTGAATCGCTCGGGTGACATCCTGAATCGGCTCCGTGCGGGCCATGGCGCCCAGGCTGACCTCACCTTCATCGGTGGCGGCACCACGGATGCGCTCGAAGAGGAAGATCAGTCCTTGGTAGAACTGTTCGAACGGTTCAAGGATCTGTAGAGTCGCGGCGATTTGCGTCAGACTGCCCAAGGGGAGGCCGAGCTGGTCGAACGCCCCGCCCCGCAACTCGGATCGGAGCCGGCGGAGGAGCTCTCCTTCGTCAACGCCGGCCAACGGTTTCAGTGTCACCAGCATCCTCAGCGCGGCCCAGCGCACGTGGTCCGGATGGTCGGATTCCTCGCCGCCCTGCAGCGCTTCGGTCAACATCGCACCTTCTTGAGCGGTAAAGCCACCGATGTGCGCGCTGGCTCCCCATTCCCGCAGGGCCTCCAGTGACAATCGCGCCTCCTCCTCGTGAACGAGCGTCCCCGGGGGCGGGCTCGGAAACGTGTCTGCCAGGGCTTCGCCTAGCGGCCGCAATGTAAAGCTCTGTAACGACGCCAGGTGGCATTCTTCGAGGAACGTGGAATAGATGCCGACGCCGCCGTAGCGGACTTGATTGGACAGCAAATTGAAGGAGCCCGTCTGGATGTATTTTTCACGCCCGGCAAGTGTGTCGAGCCGCCGATTGACGTATCGAATGCCGCGCAGTCCGCGGGTCGCCTCGGGGCCAATCGCCGGATCCTGAGCCGCCAGCCCACAGGCGATGGCCCAGGCCCGCTCGAAGGACTTGACCAGCTGCAGTCGCTCCTGTCGGCCCTTAGAGGAGGCCACACCGGAGTCATGCCGATAGTGAATCTGCACGGCCCGCAATGCCGCGCAAAGCATCGACACGTAGCGCGGGATCGTCGTGACGGTCGTGAAACTCGGCAAGAATCGGTCGGCCAGCGCCAGGTAGCCCCGCGCAAAACCGAGGGGATCGAGGCTGCCGCTGGCCAGGTCGAGGGGATCGTAGGTGGTCCAAAAAAGCGGGACCGGTTGCTCCATCAGCAACCCTCCCGTGGATATTGTCGTCATCGTCAAACCTTCATATTGCCAATGGGCACACTTGACTGACTGGCTACCACAGAAATGGCGCGATCATGGATCGCTCCACTGCGCCAGTCGCTCGACACAATTGCAGGACAGTCGGAGGGCTGATTGAAAATATTCGTCGTCGATGATCGCAAGCTGACCCAGCTGCAGATTGCACAGATTGTATTTCGCCTTGCCGCTGCTGGGGTCGGACTCCAGGTACCGTTCGTCGACGATCCCTCGATTGTGAACGTGGATGTTGCGACGGAGCACCAGCTCGACGAGCTGTACCGGCCGGTCACCCTTCGTCTCATCCACGCAGGGCACCCCCAGTGCCTGTAGTAAGCCGAGCAGGTCTTTCACGTAGCGTTTCTTGAGCTGATCCTCGATCACTTGATCGCGGAAGGCCTCAAAGCTGCCAGCCTCACCGAGCGATTCCAGCGTGATCTTTTCCTGTTTGCCGAAAGAACCGACCAGATCGAAGAACTTTCGGCGAAAGCCGATGCGAGTCAGGTCGAAGACGGCCGCGTCGAAAGCCGTCATTAACAGCAGGAATCCCTGCCGGAGGACGTTGATCTCAGCGTCCGGAGTCGCCATTCGGGCCAATACCTCAATTTCCTCAAACTGCTCCCGCGCGTAGACCATCGCATCCACGCGCTCGCGGACCTTTGCGTGCAAGGCATGATCCACGGCCGTCACGAGCAAGGCGCGAAGGGCATCGGGCGGAATGCGCTCGTCCTCGTCCCACTCCTGCTCAACGGCTCGGGCTTCCTCCGTGGCGTTGCGGAGCACGTTCTCCACTTCGTCGTCTTCCGGATCATCGGACAAACGTTCCATCAAATAACCGACCCATTCGTGCAGCCGGTCCAGATAGTCCGCGGCCGGGCCGTTCATCAAAAAAGACGGAACGTCATCCAACCGCTGCTCGTGGCCGAGAATCGTTTGATAGACCTCGGGCTCGGTGACCCGAATGGCGGCCAGCAGCTCCGTGATCTCTTCGGCCGAGTATTGCTCGCCGACGCGCTCGTAGTGCCGTGTGGGCAGCGGCTTGATTTCGACGCGCTTCAGGATGCGGTTCAGGTCCAACACCTGCCGATCATGCAGCGTGGATTTGGCCCGCAGCAAACGGACGTAGCGCTCGATGTATTCCAACTCGTTGCGGAACCGGCTGCAGATCTCCCAGACATTGCGATCGCCTGACATCCCTGCGTCCTCCGAATCGGATGCCGTCACGGTCGATCGTCTGAGCGGCTCAGATCGGACTCGCTGCGGACGCATCGTTCTCTCAGGTTGCTCTCAAATGGTGACTCTGTTTCGGTCACTCGTTGGTCGGATCAATTTTGGTGGGTGTTAGGCACCGGCTTCTTGGGCCACGGCGGCCACAAACAAATGCTGCAACTGAAATCGCACCGGAGTGTGCAATCGGTGGTGCGCGGTCTCCTTGGCGTGCTGGTCACCCTTGCGATGGGGCGATTCCACCCAATCTGCCGGCGCATCCATGCCCAGGGACACATGCTGCCGGTGGATGTTGTCGAGAACATTCGCCATTGCTCGCGCCACATCGCCGTCGAGCACATAGCCGAGCATCCCGGCGTGATGGACGTGCCGGCTGTATTTGCCGGTCACGAACCGTTGCATACCCTCTTTTACGTACTCATCGGCCAGCGATTTCATCACGCCTTTCACTCGCGCGTTCAGCCGCTTGGATTCCAGACAGAAGTAAAGTTCGCCGTCATGCCCCGGGAAAAAGACGATGTCTTTCTTCCCGGTTTCCTTGGCGAGGTCGATATCGACTTCGACGTCCTGATAACGAATCAGAAACCGGTGCGCCTGGCGGTCCCGCCGCTTGACCATTGCCGCATATAGCCTGACGGATGTTTTGTCTTCATGTTCGTCGGGCGCCGGCGCAGTGATCTCGGCCCAGGCGTCGAGCGTAAGGGTGATGACCAGACCGACGCCGCCATTCAGAATGAAGTCGTCCCACTCGGAACTGTCGCCGACCGTCATGAGTCCTCCTTGGGAGGACTCATGAGAATGGTGCCGGCGATGTCGTCGGCGTCGTTGAGGGCGGCGGTGCGGGTCCAGAATCGCCGTCCGATCGGTTTGGTGACATACAGCAGTGTCTTGTCAAAAACTTTGAGACCACGGGCCAGTTCGACGCTGCCTCGTCCCTTCGCCGCGCCTCGCTGCAGCCTTTGGATGGCGGCAAGGACATCTTTTGTCGCCCCATTGAGATGCCCTGGTTGTTCGCCGCGCCGAGTCTTTTCCAAGACCACCATGCCAACGCCGAGGTTGCCATCAGAAACCGCGGTGCCGTGGACTTGATACTCCTGACTGGCCCATCCGTTGAGCGTATCGCAGAGGAGCTGAATATACTCCGAGTAATCTGACAGTCTGGCAGCGAGGAGTGTAGGAACCTCCACGCGCGCACGGGTTGGCCTGACGCTCGGAACGATAACGGCATTCGTGTCGTCGATCAGAGTTTTCTCAAGATCGATGACGTCGAAATACTCCCCCACAAGTTCTTCAGCCTGAGCCTGAGCCCGCTTCACGATCTTGTCTCGGCCGAGAGTGACTTTGGCTGCGTCCTTCGCGGCGGCCGCCATGGTCTTGCCGATTTCGCTGATAATCTCTCCGGCCCGATCCGGGTTGTCGGTCTGATCAGGGAACGGGAATGGCAGCCGCATCAGGTCGTCGATGTCGACCCGTGCCCGGCTTACGCCCCAACTCGCAGAAGTGTGGAACAAGAAGTACCTGGCCAATGCGGACCGAAGATAGACCGCCAGGAACGCGAGTTGTCCCGCATCGCGGGCAGGGCCGTGGATTCCACGGATTCCATGCCGATAGGCGATGTCAAAGTTGGCGAACGCCACCTTCGAGAACCCCTCCGTCACCAACACCAGCGGTTTTTTGAAGATGTTGGTGTCGCTAATGGCACGGCGGAGGTCGAGTTTCAGGTTCGGTTGGATGTTACAATCATCCGGCAACAGGAAGAGGTCCAGGTCATGTGTTCCGGCTTCGACCCGCGCTGTCTGCGGCAGAGTCAAGTGGCGCCGGGTGGATGGGGCATCGTTGACGCCAAATGGTTCAAACCCTTCGGCGATGATCCACCGCTTCGCTTCACCCTTGCCCCGTTGCCCGAGCACCTCCCGCAGACGCGGGTACAGCCGCAAGCGGTCCAGCAGCCGACGATCGCGCAGCGTGGCCCAGTAGCGCTCCTTCCAGATCAGGGGAGCATCCTCTCCTCTGAGGTCGTCGAGCACTTCGCTGATCGTGATCTGTGTCCGATCCTGAGGCAGGATGGAGATGACCTCAGCCTGGGTAACGGCCCAGTCGGTCTTGGGAGACCAGTAATTGATGCGGTGTGCGGTATCGGCCGGTTTCTCCTTCGCGTACCGGATGACCAGGGCCGGGGCCTCAGCTTCCTCAAACAGGAATCGCTGGTAATCGGCAAGGTTCAGAATGACATCGACGGCGTGGGTGGTAAACCAGCGCTTCTGGAAGTCAACGGCGCTCTCGGCGTGGTTGAACAGCAGGCCATGCGGCAGGATGAAGCAAATCTTCCCGGCCGGTTTGAGATACTCCGGGGCCTTCCATACGAATGCGGCAGCGATCTGCTTTCCAGGGAAGGGGAACTTGCGGGCAGCACACCACACGAATGCCGGCGCCGTTTGGCCTGTAGCCTTGGCCCACGGCGGATTGCCGATGACAAAATCAACCGGTTCCGGCAAGGAAGCAGCATCGCTGAAGAAATCTGCGCAGCGGATGGTGGTCGCACCGTTTTCTTCATCCGCCACCAACGGCGGCAACAGCTTGATCTTCTTCAGAACCCGGCGGATCTCGGGTGGCGAGAGCTGATCGAGAAAGGCGAGGTAGAGGCTGAAGGCCGCAATCAGGCAAGCGCTCCCCTTCTTATCGATCCCGAACACGTTCGTCTTCAGAATCGTCGTCAGCCCCTTCAGCTTGGAGTCGTACCCGGCCTCCGGATTGGCCCGGCTCCACTCCTCGGCCAGGCGATTAAACAGGCCGACGAGAAAAATGCCCGATCCGCAGGCGGGATCAAGGAACTTCTTGTCAAGGAGCGTCTTGGTCCCATCGAGCGTTTGGTCCAGGACGAGTTCAGCGAGAAAACGCGGCGTGTAGAACGCCCCGGATTCCTTTTTCTCCTGCTCACCGGCCGCCTTCAGAAAGTGTTCATAAATCGCGCTAATGGTCTCGATCGGAATGATCCCGAACTCGTAGGGCCAGAACGTCCGCTGTCCAGTCTTCGGATCGGTCCCGCGGATGAAATTGTTGAGGATGTCGAGGTGATCGACTTTGACCTGCTTCGCCTCGGCATCGAGGTTGTCGCTGAACAGGTCCCCATTAAAATCCTGCCCGAGCTGTGCGAACAATGTGTAGAGGTCCGCCTTGGCCTCGGACCGACGCGTGCGGCCGAGAATGTCACGCAGGTGCTCCGCGTCTTCGATTCCAGCTTCTGCGAGGTATTTGCGGTCAATAATCCCTCGGTCTAACAAGTAGCAGGTGAAGACGAGGCGGCAGAGCAGCGCATCGAGCGTCAGCGATTCAAGTTTGGGAGCGGGCACTTCTTCCAGCAGCTTGCGCGCTGCTTCGAGATGCCGCAGCAGGTTTCGATCGACTCGCTGACGCGGGTCGAATGATGCCCGGTGAAGATGGAAATACTCTCCCGACTCGACCGCCAGGATGAACGCTTGCAACTCCTTCGTCACCCGCTTGAGTTGTTCGACAAAGCCCTCCGGTGCGGCAGTTGCATCGGGGGTGACGGCCGGTTGCGCCAGGCCCGAGTAAACATGCACCTCATCGGGCCCGATCAGCACCAGAATCGGCGCCACTCCTTGGTTCCAAAACGTGCGGTGCAAGGCCGCAACCTCCGCGGGGTCGATCCTGGCCATCTCGCGAAAATAGATGATGGGACTGTTATCCAGGCAGAGAACGCCGCTGAGCTGCAGGTCTTCAAACGCGCGACGCAAAACATGCGCCTGCGGAGGTGACGGGACGGCCGCGTCAAGATCTTCCTGGCTGGCGAAGAACGAAGGCGCCGCCCTGCCTTCAATGCCGAAGTCCAGCTTCCAGTCTTTAGGAGTCGCGGTCATTTGCCCGATGACCCCTCCCCGTTGGAAACCGTGGCGGGCTCAGCATGCAGGTGGTAAGCCCAACCATCGGCGTGCTTTTCGGAGCGGATGGAGTAGCCGCGTTGTTTCAGGAAATCGATGTCGCGGTAAATGGTCTGCTCGGAGACCTTCAGCCTTCGGGCGAGGTCAGGCGACGAGAACTCCCCAGTGCGGATCAACTCGACCAGCCTGTCGTGACGGTGCGTGATTGCCAGCGAACGCCTGTAGCGCATGACTCCTCTCCCGAGAGTGATGTCTAACGCGCAGTGATAGACTTGTCAAGATTGGATGTTGGTTCGTGTCAAGATCTTACGGCGATTCATGTCAGGATGCTGACTTTCAGGACCACTTTTTTCGAAGCGGAACTCCGCGAAAAAGCCGTTCGCGCGCCTGCGGCAAAGGCGGTTTCCTGAGATTCTCGTCAGCAGCTCCGTCATGGGCGAGGGAATAGACCTACATCGCTTTTGCCGGCACTGTGATCCATCATGACGGATTCTGGAACCCGAGCACATTGGAGCAACAGACCGGTCGCCTCAACCGCATCCGTTCCCAGGCAGAGATTTGCCGCTACCCCATCCGAGTATGCCAACCATTCATTGCGGGCGGCGCCGACGAGAAGATGTTTCGCGTGCCCCGCGACCGGGAACGCTGGTTCCAGGTCGTCATGGGTCAGGAATTCGAGTTCGACGAGGCAATGAGCGATGATCTCGCGATGCGATTACCGTTGCCGTCGGTATTGGCTGAGCGTCTGACCTTTGACTTATCGCGTTGGAAAGGGTCGTCGTTGGGAAGCGAATTGCCGCGATCGCTCCCCTGAGAGCGACTCGAATTCAATGCTGGACAAAAGACGTTGTCCGGCGCTATTCCTGACGGGGTGAAAAACTCACCGGGGCGGCCGATTCCAGCGGTTCACGGGTGTGGCTTGCGACCGCTGGGCGGACCGGTGAATGCTGGCGTCCATCGTGGAACGCATTGTCGGGCCGAGGGCCTGCGCCAGAGCGGCACGTGTTGCTGGGTCGCCCGAGCAAGTGCTCTGGAAATCAATGGAGGGTCATGGAAAGGATAGGACGGTCAACGGCACTTCCACAAGCTCCGGACGGCTGTCGATCCCCTTCTGAGCATAGCGAAGGAGGCGATCGACAGCCGTCCGGCGTGCTGAGTGGCCTCGGGTGCCCGCAAAACCCGACGCCAAACCGTCGATTTTCCCGATTGGCGCAGTCCGCCGAACAGTGCCGTCGGTGAGGCACGTCAGAGTGAGTGGATGTCGATCACGGGCAACTCGTCGGGCGCGGCCTGCATGACGTCACGATCGTCATGGGCCTGCACGAGCTCAGGCCACTCGGTCGGCGGCCCGCATGCAGGAGACACCGGAGGAGGCTCGACTGGTTCGCCGATGTGCGCGAGGATTTTGCGAATCGGCCCCGGATCGGTGATGAAGGCAATGAGCCGGATGTCGCCGCCGCAGGCGGGGCACACCAACCTCAGCCGTTCGGCGAACGACTGCGCCGATGATCGCAACTCGGCATCCTCGAAAACATCGCCGATGTCGGCGGCCGTCACGACTCGCAGCGGCATGACACACACGACAACGGCGATTGCCAGCGGCCACACCCAACTCAACGGGCTTCGCGCTGCGTTCGATCCCACATTGCACTTCATCGCAGTTCGCATCCCTTCACCCGCTGTGTCGATTCGTTCCCCGAGCCGTGACCTATACCTCGCGTGGCCAAGAGTGAGATGTTTAACCGCGACCCTCTGGGGAGCGCGGGGAGTTGCGAGTCGCCAAAGCAACGCGCTCCCCAGAGGGTCGCGGTTAAACTGACAAACGCCTCATTCTTGGTCACGTGAGGGATTACTCAGGTCCGCTCAAGAGAAATGATCGACGCAAAGGAGTGAATGCGCTCATCGTGACGGCAAGGATTTCGAGAACTCAAAACCACTACGGTCCGAGACAACCGATTAGGCAAGCTCAGTGGAATCGAATCCGCCACAGACACACATCAAGCAGCGTGGACCTGCAAAGCCTGCCGGTCGAGGAGCGTCGATGCTTGCCTCCGCTCGATGGGCCAATACCGACAGGCCCCTACCAAGTCAGCGCCTCTGGAACCTCGCGAAACAACCGCGACAAGTCGGCAACATCGTTTCGTTGCCGTTGCATCTCCTGCCAGACGGCAGGATGAGGTGACTGCTGGAGGACGCTACGCCTCACTTCAATCTCGGACAACGGATCGCCCGCACTTTTCATGCTTGCGACCTCTCGTAGCAGAGCACGAAACGCATAGAACGCGCTCCGACGTGCTCGTGGTAAGACATCGCGTTCGTTGAGTCGCAAAATCTCGATAGTGTATTCGGCACGAGCAAACTCACGCGTTCCCTCCTCAGCGGTGGGGACGAACAGAAATGTCTCAGCGAGGTCCAGTTCCATGAAGTCGAACGCGTTCTCGGCACGCGGATCAATCAAGACAGGCGATCCTGCGGGAGGTGGCTCGACGGCCGCATCGCGTTCGCGCACGAGCCGCGTCGGAACGCGCGAACCCCGCTTGAACACGGCGAATTGGTTGTTCTTCGGCCCGTTGCAGGGGCCACAACTGTAGGTGTAATTGCTCCACGCAAAGACCGATTCAGGAAACCAGTCTTTCGGACGAACGTGTTCCACTTCGTCGGGCTGAGACAGCTCGCAGTAACAGCATCGCCCGGCCCCGCCGCAGAGTTCATTTAGCTTCTGCCGGACAACTTTGAACGCAGGGTTGGTCAGCTTGTTCTTCAGCGAGAACATCCGCTTGGCTTCGGCAACTTGCGCTGCGAAATCACCCGCCACATCGACCTCGGCTTGGAAGCCCTCAAGCAATTTCAGCGACTCGTCCGGAAGAGCGATGTCGGGCAAACGAATCATCGCGTCACCCCTCACTCTCGGCCGTGGCAATCGTGGGCAGCATGGTTCGCAGTTGCTTCAGTTCTTTCGTCTCGCTGGCGGATAGCTTGCCACGTCGAAGCTGCACGTTGAGCTGGGCGAGCCGCGACTGTTTCTGTTTCGAAGACTCCGACCGTGTTGATGAAACCCCGAACAGTTCGGTGTCGTAGGCTTCGACCAGATCGCCGTAGAGCAGCTTCTGAAGGTCGCCCCCTCGACTCGCTTTACCACCTCACCGCTGCCCGGATTCGGCAGCTTCCAAACCGAGCCGCGTTCCGCCGCATGGCACACCAGCGGGCTGTGCGTGGTCACGATGAACTGTACCCTGGGAAAGTACTTGGAAAACCAATAGCCGATCCGACGCTGCCATGTCGGATGCAGATGGGCATCGATCTCATCAATGAGTACGACTCCAGGAAGATTGATGACCATCTCGCCTTCGCGAATCTGCTCAAAGACGGTTTCCGCGCCATAAACAAGAGTCATCTGTCGAATCAGCTCAAAGGTCATGCTGAGGATCGAACGATATCCGTCACTCAGCAGATTCACGGCGACGTGATTTGCGTTGCCGTCTTGGAACATGACCCCTTCCGAGGAGACCTCATGCAACCGAGTGCCGTGAGGTAACAACCCTCCGCCATTCAGAAACTTCGTCAGGTTTTCCAACAGCAACGCATCCGGTTTCGAGTCTTCGAGCTTCTTGACATGCAAACTTTGGAGCCAGCCGAGGCATTCGGTCAGTGCCACGTCCTCGCCAAAAGCCGAGAGGTGCGGAGCCAATCGGCGGTTGCTGTAAAACAGTTTGGACAGCGAACTGTCCCCCCCGGTGAACCGGCGAAACGGGCCATACGACGCACTGAACCATCCGTTGCCATCCCCCCAGAGATAACGTTTCGCTCGAGTGTTTTTGGCAGCGGCCATCGACACAACAGTTCCGGAGGCCGACTTCAGGCGAGTCAGAAACAGTGATGCGTTGATGTACACATTTTGAACTTGGCGTCCTTTGGCCGTGGCCTTGTCGAGCTTTGAGTCTTGCGCAATCTGAAGGGTGATTCTTCCGGACGCCTCTCCGTTGGGAAGCCAGTCGTTCCAATTCTGCCTCAGGGCGGCGGCTTCTACCGGCCCCATCAACCCCAATGCGATGGATCGAATGACGGTCGTCTTGCCCGCGCCGTTGTCTCCCAAGAAAACATGCCAGCCCGGATACGAACGGTCGTCAAACTCGATGTTGAGGCGTTTGATCGACCTGATGTTCTCAATCGAGATTTCGTTCAGATACATGCAGCACCTCGAACTTTGGGAAGCCGTACGTGGAAAGGAATACTCATCTCACCCACCTCGCTTCTCAATCTTCGCCAGCGTGTCTTTCAGTGTCGCCGTCCGGTTGAAGACGAGGTGATCGGGCGTCGAGTCCTTGCTACCGACGCAAAAGGATAGGACGGTCAACGACACTTCCGCAACAGGGTGATGGCTGACGGCCATCGACGGATCGTAGCCGAATCGGTCTGCGGCTGTTTTGCGACGTGACGGATGGCCTCGGACGCCCCCAAGTCCTCCGTGGGAGCACCGTTTTTCAGGCCTGGCGCAGACCGGCTCCGCCCGTGCCCGTGGGAGGCGTTTTAGAGCGAGTGGATGTCAGTCACGGGCAGCTCATCGGACGAGTCCTGGACGACGTCGCGGTCGTCATGGACCTGGACGAGCTCACCCCAGTCAGTCGGGGGCCCTCGCGCAGGTGACACCGGTGGCGGATCGACTGGTTCGCCGATGTGGGCCAGGATTTTGCGAATCGGCCCCGGATCGGTGATGAAGGCAATGAGCCGGATGTCGCCGCCACAGGCTGGGCACACCAGTGGAAACGCCTCGGCACTTCTTGCGAGGAGCTTCGCCCACGCGATCCGGGAGGTGTCGTGGAAACGCCACCTACTCGCCACCCCGCACCACCACTCCCAATACCTAAAAAAAGCGGCACAGGGTTTTTGCCCCGTGCCGCTTTTCTTTTTCAACCAGCCCACGCACGACAAGCAGACCGATACCCACACCCAGCGCACGCCATCATGCTCGGTGCCGGATAGAACACGCCCGCCTCAATAGCCCGCCACACCCGCTCCGCTCCTGCCACCGTTCGCTTCACACTCCCGGGCTCAACCTCGCGAACGTGCTCCTCGATGACCGGCTCTTTGGTCTTCGTGAGCACCAGAAACCGCGTGGCTATTTTCTTTCCGGGACTGATCTCGCTGGCTAGGTGCGAGTACAAAAGAAGCTGCTCACCGGAATCCTCGACCTGCTCCTGACTCCATTTGCCGCGTGAGGTTTTGATGTCGGTGATGACCAGTGTGTCGTCGTCTTCCGTCAGCAGGTCTACGCGGCCATACAGATCGGGCATGCCTTCGACCAGCACACCCCGAACTTCTTCCTCGACGCCCAGCACACGGCCATCCACGTTCGCAGCATCACTCACAAGAAACGCCGCCAACATTCGGGCAGCCACGTCATCCAGAGTTTCGCGGGTCTCCTTGGCACCGAACTGAATGGCCCCCGGATCACGCGGTAGCCAAGCACTCCGGTACGCGAACATGAGCTTGTCGATGTCGGGCTTGGGATCACCGGCAAGAAGAGCCTGAAAATGCTCCTCGATGGCGGTGTGAATCCCGGTGCCGAACACGAGCGCACTGGAGACGGATTCCTCGGGCAGGCCATCGATGTACCTGAATCGGTATTTCAGGGGGCAGGTTCGATACGTTGAGAGCCCCGACCATGAAACGTAGTCTCGGCCGGTGAGAGCTTTGGCGATTTCGTTGGCCGGATTCGTCGAGACTGGTGTAGCTGGCGTGAGTACCGGCAACAGGTCAGCACCGGCAATCATCGAGCACCCCCATTCACGGCATACGAGCCAGTGCCGTTCTCAGAGTGCCCGTTCGTGGGTGTGGTGGTGGGCTCGTCGCTCTTGAGCTCGTCGATGAGAACGCTGGCCTGACGAATCCCGAGTTCGTCCGCGGTGCCAAGGCCGTAGCGTTCCCGAAGCAAGCTCACGAGATCGATACGGCGGCGAGCACAGATGGCTCGGATCGCTTTGACCTGGGACGCTGTGGCTGGTCGGGGGCTTGGTGGGTTCGAGAAGCGGGTGGGAGTTGTCTGGGTGCCGTTCGTGATTCGGGCACCAGCGATCGTGGGACTCGTGCGGACTTCGATGACTTCTTGTGCGGCGGGGTGGTCGGTGGTTGTGCCGTCAGTGAGCCGTGCGATCTGGTCGGCCACGGCTTGCTCGCACGATTGGTAGGCACGCTGGACGACAATCTGGAAGCCTTCGTGGTCACCGAGAAGGGAGCTGTCAAGTTCTGCTTCGATATGGCACGAGGCCGACGCACTGGAAAATCCAGGTAAGCCGACCTTCTTGGAGACGCCCGCGTGAAGCTTGAGCATGGGGGAGGTTCCTGGGTTCCTATATATGGATGTGGGTTTTTTGGGGGCTGACGGCGGATGTGATTTCGCATCCACCGCAAAAACACGGCAAAAACAAGAAAAAGCGACGGGCGTGGGTGCAGTGAGCCTTGGGCAGCTCAACTACATTCCACGCCCGTCACTTATGGGTCGCTGGGTCTTCTGGCTATCCGGTCAGCAGGTCACGCCGCTCGGGCCAACTGCTGCTTCTCGGCGGCGATCTCCGTGACCGTGACCTTGGCCCGCTTCTTCTTCCGGGCCTTGAGCGTCCGATTGAAGAACGGCTCGCGACAACCGGAGAGCACCTCGTCCCAGTCGACCGTTCCCGTATCCGGAAGGTCGATCAGGTCAAAAAGGCAGTCCGGATCGTGGTCTGGCCGCGCGTCATCAGGGCCCGCGAGGGAGAACCCATGACGGCGGACTTCGTGGGAGTCTTCGCCGGTCTTCTGGGACACGGCCTCGATCAGTTCGACGTAGCTCATGACAGAGAATCTCCTGGGAAAAGGGAACACGGACAGGGAAAACCGGTCGCCAACGAAGCGAGCCGGAAGACGTGAAACAGAGACCAGTCGAAAGAGTGGTCAGGAAAAGGCCGCGTGCGCCTTCTCAGGCCGTGCCATCACCCGCATACTCAAGGCACTGCGAAAGGAGCGGTGGCGGGGAACTTCCTTCGGGGCACTTTCAATGAAATGGATGATCGTGACGACGGTTATGGGCCTGTTTGTGGCCGCGGCTGGTCTGATCTACGGCGTGCTGATGGTTGGTGTGCCGTATCAAGACCCGACTCCTGCTCAAGCCGTTGCTGAGCGTTCGAACTTGGCGATCAGCAGTTGGATGATGGCCAGCGGCAGCGTCGTGTTTCTCGTAGGCGTTGCCGGGACAGGTGTTCTTGGCGTAACGCGGTTCTTGTGGCCGCGCTCGTGACCGAACAGGTATCCTGTACCTGTCCAAGGTGGTGATGGCCGAAAGTCTCGCCAAATATCTCTGATGACACCTAGTCGTAGTTACTTCATCGCGCGTCGCCGACTCATCGAAGGCCCCGGAGAAATCGATTCCGGGGCGTGGCCGATCTCGTGGTTTAGGATCGCCAAGGGCTGGGGTGAATTACCAGAGACGTATTGGCCCGATCAGGAGATCCACGGCACCGAGGTGCCCAACGAGCCGCCGAACGCAGACGAGATTGCAAAGCGAAGCCGTCTATTCCGCTACCAGCGTCTTCGGTCGGAATTCGAATGCGCCTACGCTGTATTCACTGATCGAATGGCATCTGCCCACTTGGAGATCGGAAAGGCATGGGCTCGAAAGAATGCACCCAAGGGGCGGATTGATCTCAACTCGCCGTACCCACCACAACTTGTGCATTCGATCCCCCTTCTGGGATTTGATTTCGATTCCGGTGAGTTTGCTTTTCCGAATTCGTGGGGAGAGGAATGGGGCGACAGAGGCATCGGCTACCTACCATTCGGATACCTCACTCGCTTCATGGTCGAGGCGTGGACGGCCCCAGCGTTTTCACAGCAACTCTACCCCCCGAAGCCGGGAATCGACATCTACATGCATCAAGGCGAGCCCTCCAAACTTGGTGGATCGTTAGTATTTGAGGTTTACGACGGCGACAAAGACATCATGGCAGGGTGGGCTTTGATCGTTCAGAAGCCCCGCGTTGCGTTTGACATCGAAGAATTTTTCGTCCGGCCCGAATACCGTGGACAAGGGATCGGAACAAGGTTGGCAAAGGAGATTCTGCGGGTTCAACAAAGTGTCGCCGTCCCAATCAAATTCTGGATTCCATGGGGCGACCATGAGTTGCGAAACGCCCCTGCGCTTCTGGGCTGGGCCAAGAAGCTTGGCCTACGGCTAGAGCCTTCGGGCGTCCGTTGGGCCGCATTCAAGGCTCAAGTTGGAAATCCAGTGGAATCGTTGCCTGAGCTTGGTTGGATTCCACCCAAAGCCACGAGCCCATTGCATGTGCTGGAGGAAGAGGGCGACGTGGCAGTTGTGGACATAGATGACTTGCCCAACTGGACCGAAGAGATGGCTGACCGGCGAGCAGAACTCGTTGAAAAGAAGTACCGGTCATCACTCACTGGAGTTGAAGCAGGAGAACTCTCTGAGTTGCAGGAAGCGTTTGGGAAGTATCAGGATTCAATTGCCCCGTTGCCACCGCACTAAACGATGAGCGTCTCCTTCGGAATGTCGGTATTCCAATACCCAACGACCGCTCACGTGCGGCGTCACGGGCCAAGTGGTTATGACGACTACAAGTCGTATAAGCCATGGCTACGGGACGAATTCACGTTCCGCTGCGTGTTCTGCTTGGTGCGAGAACGATGGTGCCACGACGGTGCAAACGGCTTCGGTGTAGACCACCTGGTTCCCAAATCGACTCCCGCTGGTGCCAGAATGATCTGCGAGTACGACAATCTGCTCTACGTCTGCAATCGCTGCAACTCTGCCAAACGCTTGTCGGCCGTCCTCGATCCCTGCTCAGTGGCTCTCGCCGACCATCTCCAACTCGCTCGGGATGGAACAATAATTGGCTCTACACGTGATGGCGAACATGTCGTGGATGCGTTCAACCTGAACTACTCTGTTGCAAAAGAATACCGGAAGCGACGAATCGAAGCCTTTGCCCGGTGGCAGGCACTTGGCGACAGGTTCACTATCGAGGAGGAGCTTGCTTTTCCTGATGATCTGCCAGAATTCGACCAGCGCCGCTGCGATAATTCTCGTCCCGAAGGCATCGCCGATTCGTGCCATGCAAGACGACGGCGTGGCGAGTTGCCGTCAACGTACTAGGCGTAATGGAGCCTCGCAAGAATGTCGACCGACGACTCAATTCAACCCTTCCCTCCGGTCGACGGCATCACGCCCGAGGAGTTCGAGTTGCTGGTGAAGGGGTGGTTTGAAGCACAGGCCACTAGCCTTGAGTCCTTTGAAGCTCGTCACAAGGCGAAGGTCTCCGGTATGGATGGAGACTTTGAGATCGATGTCTCGGTTCGCTTCACCATGTTCGGTGGTGCGCGTTTTCACGTGTTGGCAGAGTGCAAGCGACACTGCCACCCGATCAAGCGGGATGTAGTCCAGATTCTCAGCGACCGCTTACGATCAACCGGAGCCCAAAAGGGCTTTGTTTTCGCTACGGCTGGATTTCAGTCAGGGGCCATCGACTACGCAGCAATGCACGGCATCGCCCTGGTGCAAGTTGCTAGTGGACATACTTTCTACATCCAAGCGACATGGGGACCCCCGCCTACATTGCCTCCAGGGATTCCGAAGTACGTCGGGTGGCACCTCCAACGCAACGCCGATGGCAACTTCGACTTGGGACCGATTAGTGCAAACAGGCCGGAGCACCTCAGCAAGCTGCTCACCGGCACAGAGTAGTTCCATCATTGCCGTCGGTCGTGCACCAGTCTTGCCGCCGCTACTGTTGTTGACGGCCTCTGTCGCGGCCGCCACCCCCACCATCCACCCGCTCGATCATCACCGCGCTGTCGTTGTCGTCGTGGCTCCCATCGCTCGCTCGAACACGGTGACACGAGTACCCCAGCGCCTTCAACTCACGAACGGCAGCCAGAAGCCCGCGCCATGACACGTTGATCGACGGCACGGACAAACCCTTCTGCGGTGTGAATGCCTGCTTCTCGTAGTCCCATGTGGTGATCGAGTAGAGAGCCCCGGTTGTTGCCCGCGCGTACGGCCCTTGAGCCGACAACCACCCCCGCTCCGCCACCAACGCTTCGCTCCGGCTCTTGAACGGCCCCAATACAGGCCCACAAGACGGCCCCATATCCGCGAACCAGTTGCCGTCAGAATCGGGCTCAACATGACTCGCTCGGGTGATCTTCAACGAGCCAAGTTCACGAAGGTCGATCCCCTCGTCGTAGATGCACCGAACGTCACCGCTTGCATCGACGACCAGCTCCACGTCGCCGGTCATACGCCTCCTCCCATTCCCGTACGCCTGAGAATGTTCCTGCGTGGCCGATCAACGAGCATTTCTCCAACGGCTGCCTGAATCTGCTCGAAGTCATTGGCGACCATTTGCCGGAGCCGAACTGAATCACGAAGTTGCTGGGGCTCTATTCCCGTGATGGTCTGATGTGCCTGTTCGACCAAGGCATCAAGCTCGGGATTGCTCCGGATGTTGAGTTGCCGGAACCTGTCGAAGAATTCTCGCAGGTTCTCGACGGCGGAATCACGAAAGACCTTGGGCTGACCGTCGTGTAGGCCGGTAAGGCGTTCGGCAAGATGCGACACGAGCTTTTGGAGTTCCGTCGCAAATGCCTGTTCGGCCAGTTCGACGGCTGATTCAAAGCGTTCACGGACTCGGGCTTGCTCCTGCTGATAGACCTCCGGGTTCAGGGCCATCAAATACGCAGGTGGATCGATGGTGGGATACGAGACTTCCAGATCGAACATGCCGTCAAGCGTCTGGGGGTAGTCGCTGAGATTGAAGAGTGAGCCAAGGCGACGTTCCGCTTCGCTCTTCATGGCGTCGTACTGGTCGGCGAGTTCACGGGCAGCCTCTTGGAGCTTTTCCCTGTAGCCGGCCATGGTGTTCGCGAAGAGGCCAAGTGAGTTTTGGGGAAGGAGACGGATGCCAGACTCGGGAAACGGCAGCGTCACGGTTCGCCAGTAGGAAGAAGCCTCGGACCGGACAGCACCGACAGCACGGTAGGTGGGGTTTCTGGTGTCGAGGATGAGTTTGCTGGCCGAGAGCAGTTCACGGTCAGCATGGAACGCTCGGGCTGCTGTCGTTCGCTGTTCAGGGGCGAGGGTTTTCCTGACACCGAGCCATGTGAACGCGAGCTTGACTGCGGCCATGGTGGTGCGAAGCCTGTTGGTGGCGCTGCGTTCGGTCTGGAGGGTCGGGTTGTTGGTAGTGGTGGTTCGGTTCGTGGTTTGGGGGGTTGTCGTGGGTTGGGTGGTGGTTGCTGTGGACATATTTGGTTCCTGGCTTGAGGGTGCTGGGTTATGCTCGCGGCCCTTTGGTGCGAGAGCGGTTCACCTGCTTGCTGGAAAGGGCCATGACTGATGCCGGAGTTTCGAATCGATGGTGAGGCGGAGATCTTTGAGACCGCCGAGCACAT
Source organism: Pirellulales bacterium (assembly GCA_041746715.1). Taxonomy (GTDB): domain Bacteria; phylum Planctomycetota; class Planctomycetia; order Pirellulales; family UBA1268; genus QWPN01. Next base: position 27,663 of record JBGTGN010000226.1, read on the forward strand.
TCACGTGAACGGTGAAATCAGCCGCTATTCGTTCGTGACGGCGGAGGAGGGGGACGACAACACGGCCTTGCTCACACCGGTCGATCTGAAAGACCTACCTGGCTTTGACGGGCTGCTGTTTCAGGTGGACGTTGACGAAGAGGCCGACGTCGTGATTCTTCGGCAGGTCCAAATGTTCTTCTGGCCATGGGACGACGATGAGGAGTTCGACGACATGGACTCCCCGGACGATGAATGAGCCGGAAGACACTTGAGGGAGGGAGGCTGGCATGCTCAACCGTAGTGCCGTCGTCGTTCGTGCCAGGCAGCCGTTCGTGGATTGGCTCCGGTCAGTCGAAGAGCTGGAGGAGTCAAACATCACGCTCGAACAGCTCGACAAGACGCTCTATCTCGTGCCGGACTACGAAGACCCCGCAGACGCCGAGAAGATCCTGAAGCGGGTCTACGACGACATCTTTTGCCGTGAGCTGGAAGCCTGGTACACGGACGCTCGCACATGGCCGGAGGATCGATCGTGGTGGGTCTTCAAAGCCTGGTTCGTGATCTGATCGAAGACCTTGTCGACGCGCCCTTGAGAGACGAGTGATCGCGTGGGGGTGACCGAGACTCGAAGTACGTGCAGACATTTGACGACGTCTTCACAGGGAATGGTCGCACCGTGAAGCTCACGCCTGTTCGCACACCGAATCTCCAAGCGTTTGTCGAGCGGGTCATCCAGACGCTCAAGCACGAGGTCCTGATTGGATTCTGCGTGGTCAGCGAACGGCACCTCGATCACATCCTGAGAATCGGCGCCGATTGGTACAACCGCCGACGCGGATACACCGGACGGGATCATCGCCCGCCAATCCGAGACGACGATCAGCCTCGGACCATTGATCTGGGCAAGCGTGCTCTTGTCTGCCACACCGAACTCGGCGGGCACCTGAAGTCGCACCGTTCTGAGGCTTGAGCGAGTCAAACAACTTCAAGTGACGGAAGTCCTTCGTTCCCGCTGCGCCAATCCCGTGCGCGACGCTGATTCGAGCCAAGACACAGGGTGTGCTGGGGTGAGACGATGTCGCCGACCGCGTCGCACCTGCATAACGGCCCCCTCTTTTTGGGGTGACTTATCGGCGAATGGAGTTTTTGTACCGCGCGGGGATCGACATCGTTGTATAGGTTGATCCACCTTCCGGCGGCTGCACCTGTGCCCTCCATAAAATAACGGCTTTCCTGGCCATCCTGCCCAGCAGGCCAATGGCGATAGAAATCGGTCGAAGTTCCACCAGTAGTCCCAAGCGAATCATGGTCATTGTCGCCGTAAGCACCCGCCGACAGCGCTCCTTGCATCGCAACGTCCGAATGGGAATCGAGACGATGACCTGTCACTCTCGCCAGTTATCGAGAAACACCGGTGGGATGTCTCTCGAATCCATTGGCACTCCAGCTTCGCGAGCATTGCGACGGGCAGCGAGGAAGGCCTCGTTGAACGCTTGGGAGCCAGCCTTTGTGATCATTCCTGTGCGTGTCACACGACGAAGAGAGTGCCATCCAACAAGACTCATCAGGCCCTCGTCTGTGACCCTTGTGCGTCCAAGGAAGAGCACTTCCAGTTTCGGGAACCGTGGAATGGCGGCTAGTGACTCGTCTGTGACAGGGCAGTCGTTGAGCGTGAGCTGTTCCAAATTCACCATGTCGGCCCGATCCTTGAGGCCAGTCCCGGTCACCTTGGTGTTCGTGAGGTCGAGGTAGCGAAGATTCTCAAGGCCCACGAGCGTTGCGACGCCAACGTCGGTGACATCTGGATTGTGGCTCAGGTCGAGAAACTTAAGGTTCTTCATGCCAGCCAATGCCGCCAGATCCTTTTCCCCTGGATCGGTGTGTCGCATCCAGAGAGATACGACATGCTCCAGCTTCGCGACTCGGGCGAGAGCTTCTCCGAGGTTGTCAACCTTTCGCACAAACAATGCCCGAACCGATGGGCAACGAGACAAAATGTCCAGCGACTCCAGAAAACGGTCGGCGGCCATTTCGTCGGGCACGAAGCTGTAACCGTCGGGCCCGACATTGCCGACACCACGGCTCAGAGTTCCGTATTTCCGCAACTCATCCAGTGGCTCCGCCTGCTGGAACCCCACGGCGACAGCGACGCCTACCACTGCGGCAAGGAGAATCCAAGTACGCTTCATTTCAGGACGCCCTCGGCGTGCTGACCGTGTCCATACCGGTCTCGGCCACGAGGCGACTCCAGAATTGCGAAGTCGTGGCTGCATCGAAATGGAACTGAAACGAGTGACCAGGCCAACGAGTCGCAAGCTCCAGTGGCAGCCCCAAAAGGTTGATGTCGATGTTGGTGTCAAAGAAATCGACTTCCTTCGTCCCGATCGGCGTTGAGTTGGCCCTGGCCATGAACGCCATGATTTCGTAAGCGGCGGGGCCGGGCAACTGCGAGTCCTGGGCGACGAGCCAAGGCCTCAGGTCAATGAGGCCATCGTCGGTCCGTTCACCCGCTGCGTTGGCATAGCATCGGAAAAGCTCGCCATTGGTTCCGTAGTAGTAGAAGAAGGCCCGGGCTTCTTCAAAGGGGTCGGCAAGCGTCACATCCCGCCAAATGTCTCCCGCCAAAGGCTTGAGGCGATTGTTGCCGACCCACCCAGTCAGCTCGCCCGTTGTAGCGGCATCAACAGGATTGTACATGTTGATCCACCTTCCCGCGGCTGCACCTGTTCCATCCATGAAGTAGATGCTGTCCTCGTTGGCTACGCCCGACGCCCAATATCGATAAAAGTCCGTCGAGGTTCCAGCACCCACAAGACCGTCATGGGCATCGTCGCCGTAAGCTCCTGCCGAGAGCGCTCCCTGCATCGCAACGTAGTTGGTTACCAGCGGCTGATCTTGTCCGCTCACGGTCCACTGCCGCAGGGCCTCGGCAGCGACGACATTGCCCATGCTGTGGGCGAGAAGATGCACGGGCCCCGCATTGTTCCTGGAATCGAGAAAGCGCATGAGCGCCTGCCCAGACCGCCACGCCTGAAATTCGCTCGCGTTGTAAGAGAGATTCAAAGCTTCGGCAGTTTCACCCTGAACAGCGCCCTCGGAGTCAGCAAATGTTGGCCAGTCAAATGTCACAAGCTCGCCTCGGAATCCCTGCCAATACAGTCGCTTGAAGGCCGTCTCGGCAAACGCCTTCTTCCAATCAGTCGCCGGGCCGCGTGTCTGCGTACCGTCGGTCATGTTCCAGCCGTGCAGCATGACAACCGTCTCGGAACCATTGAGGAACGGTGCGTCAGTCGTCTTGGCCGTTGTGCGTGCCACGGCGTCTTCGAAGTGGGGCGCGGTCTCGTCAGGCTGGGGTGCGGTATCGTCAGGCTGGAACGGATCGTATCGACTATCCACGCCGCCAGGGAGTCGATAGGGCACTTGCATTCGCGTGTAAAAATCCTCGATCGGCCGAAGATCGAGATCGAGCGTGAGAGTACGAGTTGTCGTGTGTGGCTCGCTGGTCGCACCGTCGGGGCTGGGATAGGTGACCGTCACTGTGTACTCAAGCGTAGCCTTGCCGCCTTGTCCGAATGCCTCAAAGAGGTACCGGAGGCGGGTATCTGGATCAGCCTCGACGGTGCTTTGAAGGACCGTCGTCGTGTTGCCGATCGCGCTGTCAAGAGAAGAATTGTTCTCGAGGAAGCTAGCCGTCGTGACATTTCGGACGTGTGCCAGTGGTTCCGATCCCGGCCTATCGCGAAACAGTCGAATCTGCGTGTCTGGCGAGTTGAGTTTCAACTCGTAGCGATACAGAGGTCGTGTTCCTGTCGGCTGGGCTGCAACATCGACCGATTGGGTCATCTGGGCAAGAATCTCGTCAGACAGGAAATGCAAGCTGGCGAAGTCTTCGAGATCGCGCATGGTGGTAATAACGTTGTCGGCTGAATCTCTCGCACTGAAAGTCGCGTCTTCGCTTTCATAGGGGCGCCCTGCCGTGTCATAGATGTCCATTCCGAAGAACCCCGGATCGGCTTCCACATCCCGATCGTTGTTCATCCAAAACGTCAACTGTCGATCATAGCTATCCGCAAAGTCGATTGTGCCGTCACGATTACCGTCGACACCAATGCCGACATCGATGACGGTCAATGACACAACATCGGGGCGTGGAACGGGCAACCTGGCAGCGTCTTGTCGGGGAAGCGCAAAGAGCTCAAGCGTGCCCTGCCCATAGTCGGTCGTGTTCAACCCTTCGATCCAAAAATCCAGCTGTGCGATGTCATCGCCTGATCCGGGGCGGACCGATGCGCCCGAAGGAATCCGCCACCAGCCATCAGGACCCATAGAAACCTCTTGAAAGCCCTCCCAGTTCACCCGAGTCCAGAGGGCAATCTTCGTGGCGTCGAACTGAAACCGGAAGTCAAAGTTGGCGACCAAGCCTGGCGTGAATGTGGCTCTCGCTGAAGTGAACTGGCTCTGGTACTCGGGGTCGATGGCGGTGGTGGTGGAATAGTCAGGAATGTACCGTGGCTGCCAAGGTTCTGCGGGATCTGCGTGCTCGAGCGTCCGTGAGAAATCGGAGTTCCGCCAGACGATGGCCCCAGCGCCAAGATTTTCGAGGTCCTCTGGCAACTCATCCACGACGAGGTCCACCGCCGATGCCGTAAGCCGCACCGTATCGGAATTGACCGACATAGCCTGGTCTTGGAGCTTGAACACGATGTCGCCGGCGCTCTGACTCGGCTGGAGCGCCTCGATCCAGAGCGTCACGTCCGGAGTGTCAAGCGAACCTATGAAGTCGCGATCCAGTACGGCCGGCTGCCCCTCTTCCCTAGCCTTGAACGGAATCACGACGCCGTTTGACCAAACTCGGACTTTCTCGGCGCCGGACGTGATGGAGACCTGTGCGGAAACCCCTGGCTTGAGATCCAAGGTCATTGGCTCGAGAGCACCGCCTATGGAGATGAACTTGCCTGGCTCGTTGACACCGGTTTCCCTCAACTCTTCATCGAGGGAGTGGTCAATGTCGCCCGAGTTGTCACTGTCGATATCGAGATCGACTGTGTCGTCGTCGGTGATGGTTGAGAAGGCTTTCTCTGGTGCGTCTAGCCAACTCCAGTTAGCGAAACCATAGCCAGCAGTTGTCTCCCAGAACTCAGGAAACGGCTCGGTGTATCCCTCCACGTTTGGCCACCATACGCCAAAATCGACCGTCTCATCTCCCTCAACGTCGCTGTCGTTGATGACCGGTAAGGTCAGAGTCACGCTATGCTCACCTTCGGGGATCACGATGATGTGAACTCCGAATCCGCCGGGGATGCCCGAATAGTCCAAGCCAGCCGTAGCCATGGCGCGGGGCTGTGTGGAGTACGGATCATCAAACCGAGGCTTCTCGTAGAAGGCTATGGCGAGTGGCCTATCCACGGCGCGGGGAATTACGCCAATTTGCGGGTCAACAGGGCTGTAATCCCAGAGATTCGTAAACGTGAACGACAGCGTTTCGCCGCCGTTCTCGTCCACGCCGGGCTTGTCAGCGGCTACGATGACGAATCCGAGATCTGGGTTGGCGCTCCAGTTGTTGTCGGCCAAGAGCGTGCCCACGCCCAGGATTACCTCATCAAAATCACTATCGGGTGCCAAGCCCGATGGATTGAGCGTCGTTCGAGATAGATCTTCCCAGGAGAAGATTGTTTCACCGGAGTCGTCATCAATCGCTTGTTCGGCATGATTACCGTCCTCATTCATGGTCGGCATCGAATAGAATCGCATGCCGTCTTCGCGCTCGATGAAGAAGGCTAGCCGCGTACCAGCCGCGTAGGGCTGGTCAAAGAAAATTGGGAGACCACCGTTGGTGATTGCCACATCGCCTCGTGGCACAAGCGGGTCAAATAATTGGTCGTCAGGACCATACAGGGTGTTGACCGGGTAGCCAGCGGCGTCGACCTCGTAGGCGTAGAGGCGATCCGTGTACAGGGTGTCGGAGGGGTAGAGGTAATCCGTATAGACGATACTGTCGGGGTAGACGTGAGGCCTGAGGAGGCGGTTGATCAAGGGTGTGGTCCCGCCTCCGTACCGAAAAGACACATGGGTTGTGTCGCCAGCGTCGCCCGGCACCGTGTAGACGCCTTCGCTGCTAGGACTTAGGACGTGGCCCGTGAGAATCTTCTCGACATTGGCGGAAGTCACGAACTGAAGCGTGGGCCCACCCCCCAGTGACTGCACTGCGGTCGAGTAGAGGTTCACGAAGGTCGTGAGCCCGAGTGTCCGCACGTCGAGTCGGTCGTAGCCATCGCCTTCATACTCATCGATCGTGTCCAGGCCCGTTCCAAGGGGCGCGGTGTAGACGTAATCGTCATCGCCTTCCCCACCGGCCATATAGTCTGCGCCGCTGCCGCCGTTCAGAATGTCGTTGTCGCCACCGCCGTACACAAAATCATCGCCGGCCTCACCGAAGATCGTGTCGCTGCCGCCTTCGCCTTCGATCTCGTCACTGCCGTCGCCGCCCTCCAAGTGGTCTGGGTCGGCACCGCCATCCAGAAAATCGTCGCCACTTCCGCCCCGGATCGTGTCGTCGCCGTTGCCGCCAATGAGCTGGTCGGCCCCATCTCCCCCTTCGATGACATCGTCGCCATCGTTGCCGCGGATATCGTCGTCTCCAGCGTCGCCCTCGAGAATGTCGGCGAGCGGAGTGCCTTGAATCTGGTCGTTGCCTTCACCACCCTTGATAGTGACGCCGCCGTCTGCCAGGCCGGTGAACGCGGAGAGGTCGAGTGACGAGAGATTCATCGTGTCGTGGCCCGCCTTGAGATCGGCGACGAGCTGCGTGACATCCGAAGCGCGGACACCTGTCCCAACCGTCTGGCCATTGACGACGACGTACAGAACTCCGCCCAGATCCACGGTGCCGACCGTAACAACGTCGTCGTCGGCGGTGCCCACGATGTCGAGTCGTCCGTTGGCAAAGCTGGCGGGGCCCGTCGGAAGTGGTCCGAGGTATTCAATACGAACGGCGTCTGCGATGGCGAAGCCATCACCCGAGGTGTTGGGCATCCGCACAACGAGCGAGCCGTTGACGACGCTAAAGGCGCCGAGATTCTGGAAGTTCTTGGAGCTGATGACGACATCAGCCGTGGGGGCGCTCCGTTGGTTCACACTTGTTGTGCCCAGCTCGAGGACGCCGTCGGTGAAGGTGTACGGCACATTCGTGCCACGGTCGGCGCCTTCGACCCATGTCGTCGAAACGCGGTACTCACCCGACGGAAGATCAGCAAAAGTCCACTCGGCGTAGCCACCGGTGGCACCCGACTCGAATCGATAATCGTTGCTGTACCCGCCAGTGGACGCGATCCACGATTGGGAGGACACCGTCATAAAGCCAGCATCGCCGTCATCGACGACCTTCGGGCCGACCACGACGCCGGTGAGCAGGACTTCGAAACGCTGGTCGTTGAGGGCGTTACTCCAGATGGACAAGGTGCCGCCAGCGTTACCAGCGGTCGTCCCCGAAAGCTTGATCTGGAAGGTCGTGGATTGGCCGCGTGCAAGCGTCGTAGCCGCAAAGGACGACACGAGCGTCACACCAGCCGGCATATCAGCTTGGGTGAGCGGCGTCAGCACGAGATCGGACAGACCGGTGTTCTCGATGGTGAACGTCGTGGGTGCCGTCGGGGTGCCCAGGGGCGTCATGCCGAGGTTCACCGTGGATACGACAGTTGTCAGTTCCGTGGCGCCGTTAAAAACCCGGATGTTGGATCCTTGCAGAACAGGCCCAAGGTTCTCGATCCGGACAGCGTCGGCGATGGCTTGGCCATCACCCGAGATGTTGTCCATCCGGACAACGAGTGAACCGTTGACGACGCTAACGGTCCCAAGGCCCTGGAAGTTCCTGGAGGCGTCGATCCGGTATGCCGTGGGAGCGACACGCTGGTTCACATTGGTCGTGGCGAGCGCCAGGCTGCCATCGGAGATGGTGTAGGGCACACTTGTGCCACGGTCGGCACCTTCGACCCAGGTTGCCGACACCCAGTACTGACCGGATGGAAGATTCGAAAAAGTCCACTGGGCATAGCCACCGGTGGCACCGGACTCGAATCGATAGTCGCTGTTGTAGCCACCGGTGGACGAGGTCCAACTTTGAGACGACACCGTCGTAAACCCGGAATCACCGTCGTCAATCGTGGTGGACGAGTACGCAGGCGTCGTATTGCCGAGGACGGTTTCGACGGTGCCTGCGTTCACGAACTGGAGCGTCTGATAGCTCGTCAGGAACTGTACCGCGGTCGTATTGAGATTCACGGCGTTGAGGAGCGTCAGGGCCGTCACGTCGAGGACGTCATTGCCTTCGCCCGGGGCCTCGTCGATCTTGTCCAGGCCCGTTGCCGTGAACGCCTCGAACCGATAGGTGTCGTCGCCGACGCCGCCGCCCACATAATCATCGTTCTCACGAGCGAAGAGCAGGTCATTGCCAAGGCCGCCGTACAAGGAGTCATTGCCGGACCCACCGTACAAGGCGTCGGCGCCTGAGTCCCCGTACACATGGTCCTTGCCAATGGCTCCATGGACTTCGTCGTCGCCGGCGTCGCCGTGAAGGTAGTCATCGCCGGTTCCACCGCCGACATAGTCTTGCCCATCGCCACCGAACACGAAGTCGTTGTCTGCTTCACCGAGGACCGTATCGTCGCCAGCGTCCCCAAACACGGTGTCGCTTCCGGTGCCGCCACTGGGCGCGTCATTGCCATCGCCACCGGATAGATAGTCATCGCCGGCACCGCCCGCCATCGTGTCGTCGCCAGCTTCGCCATAGAGGATGTCTCCAAGCGGGGAGCCGGTGAGCGAGTCGTCGCCGGCGCCGCCGTAGATCGTGATCGATCCATCGGTCAGGCCGGAGTAGGCAACCAGGTCGAGCGTCGATAGGTCAAAGGTGTCGTTGCCGTCCTTGAGATCTGCGACGATCGTCGTGATGTCGGAAGGCCGGACCCCAGAGTCGGCAACCTGGCCATTGACTGCGACATAGGAAACGCCTCCCACGGTCAGCGTGCCGAGAGTGACCGTGTCGCCTCCCGCGGTCCCGACGATGTCGAGGCGACCGTTGGCGAAGCCTGCGGTGACGCTGGTCGAATTCGGGGGCAGTGGTCCGAGGTATTCGACGCGAACGGCGTCGGCAATCGCGCGGCCATCACCAGAACTGTTGGTGACGCGGACAACAATCGATCCATTGACCACACTCACGGTGCTGAGGTTTTGGAAGTTCGATGAGCTGACGACCACGTCGCCCGCAGGAGCGATCCTTTGGTTGACCGACACCGTGCCGATGTTCGTGCTGCCGTCAGAGATCGTGTAAGGGACGTTCGTCCCCCGGTTGGAGGCTTCAAGCCACGTCGTGGAAACGCGGTACGAGCCGCGGAGCAGATTCGGGAATGTCCACTGGGCGTAGCCACCGGTGGCACCGAACTCGAATTGGTAGCCGCCGCCATAGCCGCCGCCGGACGTGCTCCAGTAGCTGGAGGACACGGTTGAATAGCCAGTGCCACCGTTGTCGATGATCTTGGAGGCGTTGACGACGCCCGACAGGTTGATCGCGAAGGCGGCTTCGTCGAGATCATTGCTCATGAGCAATAGGCTGCCGCTGACATTGCCCGACCGTGTGGCCGAGAGCTTGATCTGGAACGTGGTCGACTCGCCGCGGGCAAGCGTGGTAGCTCCATAGGACGACACGAGCGTCACGTCAGCGGGCATGTTGGCCTGCGTGAGCGGGGTGAGGACGAGATCGGAGAGCCCGCCGTTCTTGACGGTGAGCGTCGTGGTCGCCGAGGGCGTCCCCACAAACGTCGTACCAAGGTTCACCGTCGATGCGCCATCGGCGAGCTCGGTGCTTCCGTTGAAGATTCGGATGTCCGAGGTCTGCTGGGCAGGTCCGATGTACTCGATCCGAACGGCGTCGGCGATGGTCTTGCCGTCACCAGAGCTGTTGGTGACTCGAACGACAAGCGATCCATCGACCACACTCACGGTGCCGAGGTTCTGGAAGTTCGTGGAGCCGACGACGACATCGGCTGCCGGTGCGACGCGTTGGTTGACCGCGATCGCGGCGACATTCGTGCTGGCGCCGTAGATTGTGTAGGGCACGTTCGTGCCACGGTCGGTGGCCGCAGGCCACGTCGCCGAGACCCGGTATGCACCAGGCAGGAGATTCGGGAACGTCCACTGGGCGTAGCCACCGGTGGCGCCGAATTCGAATTGGTAGCCGTTCTGGTATCCAGCCCCGCCGGATGTGCTCCAGTAGTTGTTCGACACGGTCGTGTAGCCCGTACCACCGTTGTCGATGATCTTGGAGGCGTTGACGACGCCGGTGAGCGTCACGCCAAAGTTCGCCTCATCGGGGTCGTTACTCGGAAGTGACAGTGTGCCACTGACGTTCCCTGTGCTCGTAGCCGAGAGAGCCACTTGAAACGTGGTTGAGGTGCCACGGGCAAGCGTCGTCGCTCCGTAGGACGACACGAGCGTGATACCCGCGGGCATCATTGCTTGCGTGAGCGGCGTCAGAACGAGATCAGTGAGCCCTGAGTTCTTGATCGTGAAGGTTTTTGATGCTGTGGGCGTGCCGATGAAGGTCGTGCCGAGATTCACCGTGGATGCGCCGTCGGCGAGCTCGGTGCCGCCATCAAAGACTCGGATGTCAGAAGTCTGTTGGGCGGGGCCGATGTGCTCAATCCGGACGGCATCAGCAATGGCCCGACCGTCCCCGGAACTGTTGGTCACGCGGATAACAAGAAAACCGTTGACGACACTGACTGAGCCGAGGTTCTGAAAGTTCTTGGAACTGACGACCACATCGGCCGTCGGGGTCACTCGTTGGTTGACCCGGGCGGACCCTACATCCAGGCTGCCGTCGTAGATGGTGTAGGGCACATTCGTGCCGTTGCTGGTGCTTGCGGGCCATGTCGCAGAGACGCGGTATTCGCCCGCAGGCAGACTCGAAAACGTCCACTGGGCGTAGCCGCCGGTGGCACCAAATTCAAACTGATGACCTCCTCCGTAGCCGCCACCAGAGGTGCTCCAATAGTTCGATGAGACCAGTGAAAACCCGGCACCGCCGTTGTCGATGATCTGTGGTGAAAGGAGGATCGTGGCAGTGGCCGCGACAGGGTTGCTGTCCAGGTTGGTTGCGTCCCTGGCAACTGCGAATAACCGGTTGGTCCCTGCTGCGAATCCAGCGGTCGATACCGAACTACTCCAGCCGTTGGAGCCGTCGGTGTCCGTGGCGAGTGGGGAACCGTCGGCGCCGGTGAGCACGCCGTCGCTATCGATGTCGCGGAAGAACTGCACGTGTGAGATGGCGTCGCCGTCAGGGTCAGTCACGCCTGTGGCGACGAGCGTGATCTGGTTTCCGAGAGGGACGCTCGTGGGAGAGGCCGAGAAGCCGGCAATGATGGGCGAATCGATCGACATGACCTGGCGCTGTTCGAGTACCTCAACACCCATTCCCAGATCGGTGGGCGCTCGCTTCACGCGGCGACGCTTCACTCGAACGCCAAACCTCGCAAAGGTGTTCTTCCAATACTCGAAGGGCTTTAGCATTGACTACTCCCCGCAGCGGAACAGTGGTGGGAAAACGTCAGTCAAGAATGGCTGGTTCCCACCAACTGGGCCGCAAACTACGCCCTCTTGCGATCCACTGTCAACTGACCGAACGAGAAACTCATCGAAGCGGCTGGGGGGATCGCTTTTTCTGCTGCGGCGTGCTTGGGGGGATGCCTCTGGGTCCGTCCAGCGATAGGATCACGCCACTGCAACCAACTGCATCCATATATAGAGGCAAATTCCCATGGCCGACGAACAGCTCACCCAGCAAGCCTCCGTTCAAGTCCCCGTCGACGAATCCCACATCACCGGCACCTACGCCAACTTCTGCCGAGTGACCGGAACGCCTGAAGAGCTGATCGTGGACTTCGGACTCAACAAGCAGGTCGGCGGGACGAGCCCAGAGACGATCCAGCTCACCCAAAGAATCATCGTCAACTTCTACACGGCCAAGCGGCTGGCCTATGCGCTCGGTCATGCGGTAGCTCGGCATGAGCAGGCGTTTGGGAACCTTGAGATCGACGTGCAGACGCGTGCCAGTCATGCCCAGGCTACGCGTGGGCCAGTTTCCGGTAACGGTGCTTCGCCCGCGTGAGTGACTGGCGAGGCGTGGGTTGGAATCGGCGAACGTGGCGCGGTGATGTTGACTCCCTTGGCGAAAGGAAAGCCCCATGCTCAAGCAAGTTCTTGTCTGTGTCCTGGCGGCGCTAGCCCTCCACGTTTCGGCCAGTGAACTGCCAGGCAAGGACGAGTCGCCAAAGGAGGGAGCCGCCGCAATCCTCAAGCTGCTCTCTGATCGCAACTACGCCGACCTCTTGAAGACCCGCTATACGGAGTGGTTCAAGGCGGAGGAGGAGGGCGATGAAGAGAAGGCCATCAAGCAACTCTCGGCCATGTTCGAGAAGAACCATGGCATGCTCGTCAGTGTCTACGAACAGCTTGCGACCGCAGAGTTTGAGCTAGGCACCAACGACCACCCGCTGAAGACCGAAACCGGCACGATTGCGACGGCCACGATCAAGCTCGGCGGCAAAGAAGCTCCATTCCGGCTCTATCAAATGAAGAGCGGTGAGTGGGGGTTTCACCTATAGCTGGCGAGTTTTGAAGGGTGGATGAACGGGGTGGCAGTTGGATAGAGGCTTGCCGCCGGCTGTCTCGCTCCGGGCCATCAGTTCACGCCCGGCTCTCGCAAGGTGTGAACGTCGATTACCGGCTAGAGACCACGAAGCTGGGCACGATCATGCGTATTGGCGAGGCACTCTTGGGCTCCGATGAGCTGCCCGTGGAAGTCGAGTACGAGGAGAGGGTGATTTCGCAGTACCCGATCGGCGGCATGGAAGTCACGCCGTCCGGGCTGCTTTCTATCTAGCCACGAAGCACACCGCCTGTCTTGCCCCGGAGAAGTGCGGGGTTGGCGGTACGGGTTGTTGTTGAGCGCGGGATTCTGTCGTCGGCCCCTTGAAAGACGAGTGATGGCAGACCCGTGCGGTGATCTCCGGCTCACGCCAACCTCCGAGCATGAGTTCCCAGTCGTTCGTGCGTTGGCTGAAACCATCTGGCGTCAGCACTACACCAGGATCATTTCACGCGAGCAGATCGACTACATGCTCGCCGGCCGGTTCAGTGACGACGCTCTACGGGACCAGCTTCAGGCACCCGACAAGTGGCTCGAACTCTTGCGGGTCTCGGGCACACCTGTCGGGTACTGCGGCTACGAACTGTCTCCCGAAGTCCGTGACGCCCTGAAACTCGGTCAGCTCTACGTTCTCGAAAGTCACCGCGGCAAAGGGCTCGGGCGATTCATGCTCGGCTACGTGGAGAAACGAGCAAGGGATTTGGGCCGGCATACGCTCGTTCTCCAGGTCAACAAGCGGAACACGGGGGCCATCGCGTTCTATCGGCAGGCGGGATTCGAGGTGGTGTGTGAGGCCGTATTCGATATCGGCGCCGGCTTCGTGATGGATGACTACGTGATGGTGAAGGAGCTGGCGTGAGAGTTCCCTGGATGGTGACGGTTCTGGGGGAACTAGAACGGGCGATCAGCAACCGGTTGGGCGTTAGAGCCGGTTAGGGGCGGACGAATGTCGGGCGAAGTATCGAACCAAGTGTTCGAGGCTTATTGGTGTGGCTTGGCACGTCACGGTCGTTGAGGGAGTTCCGCACGCTCGCGTCTATCGAAAATCCGCGTTCCCATGCGAGCATGTCGACCGCGACCCCGTGGCGAGCAGCATCGCCGGCGTAAACCACCGGATGAGTCGCTTTCGCACCCGCGATGTGAGCGGGTCGACGTCGCCTGAGGTGATGGGCCGTGCCGGCAGGAAGGTGACACGTGGCTCAGTCTGTTCCCCGTCGTTATCCGAAAAAACACCGTCGGTCACGCACGCATGCAGATGCACATGCCGATTGAGTGCCGAGCCGAAGCGGTGCAGGAAGTAAACGCCGTCGATGCGAGGCGCCAGCGGCCTGTCTGGTGTCGGCGTCAGGCCTGCGGCCTTGCGCACGAGCTGTTCCACTTCGCGCAAAAAAATCTTCGTGAGGGCGGCGATGGCCTCGGCACGCTCGGCGAGCAACCACTACAGTCGCTTGAAACCGAAATCACCCACTGCCGGACGGGAACTGGTGGGACGACGTGATCGCTCAGACGCGCCGCCGTCTGGACCATGCGTTGGACGTTGTATGAGCGGTAGACACTACGACCATTTCAGGAAAACTCCTGATCAAGCAATGACTTGCGGTCTACTAGGACTAAAGCGGGTGGAACACAGTGCCACCATGGATGGTCAAGACTCACCCGCCGTCTCGCCGTGGCCACCATTCTGTGCATCAGGCACTTCTGACTCGGTGGCGAAGACGAGGGGCTCTGTCACGTCGCTATCTGGGCTCACGAACAAGTGGGAGAACTCGGCGTCATACGTCGTCGATACCACAAGAACATCCACGCCAGGAGCCTGCCGCAGTGGTTCAATTGCCGGCTCAGGCTCGATGCCTACCAAGTCGATAAGCCGGTCGAATAGGGGGCCGAAGTTCACAAACTCGGCCTGGTCCATGTCCGGCAAGGCACCAACAAATTGTGCCTTCTTCTTCGAGTCGTTTGTGATACCAAACACAGCCGAGTCCGCCACAACGGGATCACCAGCCACACCAAATCGGGTGAGAAGCTCATCGGAGTAATAATGCTCAATGGCAAGGAAACAGGACTTCGCCTTTGATGACACGAAATTCTCGCGCCCGGGAGGGACTGGCAGCAGAAGGGCGTGAACCGCCTTGGCTGAGTGTTTCCAATGCGTCCTTCCGGTTGCCTCCTTGAAACCGTCCGTCCCAAGGCTATTGAACTGCTCAACTCCCTCTCGGTCGTGGTCGAACAAGCCAAGTGCGGTTCGCTCCAAGTGGAGGCAGCAAGCGCGGAGCATGGTCCTGAGCATGTCGGCCCCTCCCCGGCTATCCTTTGTCTCGAACCCACCACTCGGGACGATGTCCCAGGGAATAGGCCGCCCCGGGTGGAACTTGGCCCACGCTGTCTGAATGTGTGTGACGTCAAACTTGCCTTCTACAAGTATGACTGGCCTGGCGGCGCGCTGGATAGCGTCAAGCACGCGCTGGTCGAAGGCTCGGGTCCGAGTGAAAGCAGCCAGCGAATGGGTGAACTCACTGAACGCCTCAGTGTCAATCAAGGTGCCCGTCGGCATATCAATCACCTGGAATCCGTCGTCGCCGTACACCTTTTCCATACCCATCACAAATAACGGGGAATGCGCAGTGACGATGAATTGAACCTTTGGAAAGGCCTTCATGAGTTCAGGGAGCACACGGTATTGAAGGTCTACGTGCTGGTGCAAGTCAGCCTCGTCGATGATGACGATCCCGCGGACATCGGAAATATCGATGAATCGAGCCCCTGCCAGGTCGAAGTCGCGGATAATATTGCTGAAGATACAGAACAGGGCGGCTTGGCCTGCCGACAAGCCGACAAGGTTCGGAACGGTGTCCGATTTTCCCGAGCGATTGAACGTTGCGGAAATTGTCCCCTGGTTCCTGTGAGAGAAACCGAATTGGACAGCATCTGAGTCGGCGTCCAGGATGCGAGCCAACACTCTTCCCACGAAGTCGATGATTTTGCCGTCCGGCCCGCGCCGTGGTGCGGCAGCAGGGATGCCAGAACCGACCAAGTGTACGGCTGGATCCCTATGCTCAGCGAGAAGTGCATCGAGGGCCAGCGCCTTGACCCATTCGAGTGTTGGCAGCAATAGAGCGCGGGAGAATAGACGTCGGGCGGTCTGTCCGATAAATGGGGGCGGTGCCGGGAAGCGGAGTTCGGGGGCCAGCGATTTCTCATTGAGCCAATCGGGTAGCTCAAATCGGTCTGAGGGAAAGAATAGGGCGACATTCTGCTCGAACAGCTTCTGGATCGGCTTCGACAATATGCGTTGGAGAGAGTGCGCTGGCTGCGGAGTAAGTTGAAACCGATTCGTGTCATCCTCCGGGATCTGCCGCCACCCTGAGTCGGTAGGGAGTGGGCTGACCTCGACCTCGAATGCCTTCCTGGATCGATCGAGCACCCATTCGTCGAGCGAGAGCCCGTCCTCGAATTCGAGCTTGGCGTGATACCAGCAATCGCCAGTTCGGATGAACCTTTGCGATCGCACTCGGTAGACGCGGTCATGTTCGATCTCCACCTGCTCGAATGCCTGCTGTCTAAAGCCGACCAGAGCATTGACGATGAAGGACAGCAGCGTGGTCTTTCCGCTCCCGTTTGGCCCCACCAGTACGATCGGCAGGGGTAGGCCATCTCGAAACGGCAATTCGACATGCAAGTTCGCGATGGGACCGGCATTCTCGACCACGATCGACTTCAGATACATGCCTGGAAAACTCCAAAACGACCGGACCAACGTCGTCAACGGAAAAGGATAGGGCGGTCAACGGCACGCCTGCAATCGGTGTACGGCTGGGGACCATTGACTAATCGTAGCCGAACCGACCTGCGGCTTCCTGGCTTGGTGATCACCACGGCGCCATCGACCTCAAGGCACCGCGACACAGCCCCCAATCCGTCGAGATGCCAGTCTGACCTTGGCAGGCCCCTCTCTGAGAGCGCGTAGCGCGATAGGACGCTCGATCAGGTGGCCAGGCGACGAGGCACCTTGGAGTACGAACCGCCCGCAGAGGGCGCGCTAGCGCCGGTCGGGGCGGGCGCGCTAGCGGGTTCTCTCGAGTCATTGGGTTGAGGTCTGCTTTTCAACTTCTCTCAGAATCCCGTCAACCGAGGCAGGGGGCGGCCGAAGGCCTCCCTGCCTCCTCTGTTATCTGTAATATCGGTCGCAGCTATGACCGCCAGAGATACCCACCAGCGGGTACCGACTAACCTCGGACAGGCAGCCGCGTTGCGGTGTTCATCTGCGGTCGGTGGCACTGCCGACGAGCGTGCGCGAGTTGGGTGGGCGCGGTCATTGATATCAATGGCGGCGTAGGAAACCGAGACCTTGCTCACCGCAGAACAACAACCCTCCCATCAATTCACCCCCGGCTCTCGCATCACTCTCCTCGCTCGGCCAATCCCCTCGCCCTGATCTCGCGAATAGACGCCAGCCCGATCCGCCGACAAACACCGACCGGAAGCCCACTGCCGCAAGGCTTCGACCTTGTCTCCAGCGGTCACGGCAACTGGCACGACGTTCTGAGCGGCTTGAATCAGGGGCACGTCCAGCAGTGAAGCAAGACGACAGCACGACTTGATCTCTGCGCCGGTCCAATTGGTGTCATTGGGCCGAGCCTGTGTCGCGTCGAGTCCGTACACACCCTGGTAGATGCCCCAGATCGCGTCCTTCTGCTCACGCCCAGGAAGATCGACGAAGAACACGCCGTCGAACCGTTCAGCTCTCGCGAACTCCGGCGGCAACTTCGAGGCGTCATTGCAGGTGCCCACGAAGAAGACATCGCTCTCGTGGTCGTTCAGCCAGGTGAGCAGTGACCCAAATACCCGAGCTGTGACGCCGGAATCTGTCTGGCCTGATGACGAAGCTCCAGCCAGTGCTTTGTCCAATTCATCGCAGAACAAGACACAGGGAGCCATCGCGTCAGCCAGTTTCAAAGCCGCCCGGACGTTGCTCTCCGACTGACCCACGAGCGAACCGAGCAAGGCACCGACATCGAGGACAACCGTTGGCCTGCCCGTTTCGTTGCCGAGTGCCTTTGCGAACTGAGATTTGCCGCAACCAGGAGGAGACAGGAGCAAGACACCGCGAGGTTTTGGAGTGGACCCTGCTGTCGTTCCCGCTTGTCTTCTCATCGCCCTCAAACAAAACGCCTTGAGGTTGTCCAGGCCACCGAGTTGCTGGAAGTTTTCAGTGCCGCGATGAAGCGAGACGAGGCCGCTTTTCTTTAGCTGTTGGCTCTTGAGTTCCCACATCGTTTCTGGTTCAAGAGTGCCGTGTCTGACCAGCGAGAGCGAAAAGGCGTTCTCCGCTTCGCTCCTGGTGAGTCCTGCGGCAGCTTCGATCACGCGGGGGAGGTTGTCGGGTGTCGGAAGTTCGCCAGGTTCCGTTGCGACTTCCCGGGCGATCCATTCGAGCTGGGTGTGGTTCGGCAGCTCATGGTCGATCACCGTGAAGAGTTTTTCGAGCTCTGCGGGAATCTGGATGACCGGGGCCAACACGACTACAAAGCATCGGCTGCTCTTCCCGTGGTGAATCTGCCGCACGAGAGCCTGGACGATCTCAGTGGCTCCCAAGAACCTGTGCAGGCTTTCGAAGATCACGAGCGTTGTTGCGGCACCGATTGATACTTGTGGAAGAGCCCGGATGACAGCGAGCGGATCCTGGGTATCGGTCACGCCAGGAAGTTCGACCGGCTCAAGCGGGAACGTCATGCCGCGGTCGCAATCCCAGGTCGCGAGACGCCAGGTTTCAGAGCGGCAAAGGGCGGTCAGGTCTCGGGTTGCTTCGGCGGGTTCCTGGGTTTGGAGCCAGATTGCCGAGAACGCTGCCTGGACGAGTTCGCGGAGGTTGGAAGTGAGCGTGGGCGTGGTGGTGGGTGTGGATTCTCGGGTTGTCGTGTTGGATTTTGGTTTGGGCATGTGGGTTCCGTGTGTGAGGTGGAGAAAACAGTGTCAAAACGAGCGACCATAGGTAGGCTGACGACTCGGGTGTCTTCGAATAGAGGCACGTTCCGCGATCTTCGTACTTCAAGGAAATAACCATGCGTCATCCAATCCTGTCCGGCCTGGTTGCCTTTGCGTTGATGGCTCTGGTGACGGCGGCCCCCCTGCGGGCGGCTGATGATGAGACGCAGACGGTCAAGGCGGCTGTCGCTAAGTTTCACGACGCACTTAACATGCTCTTCACAGGTGATGCAGCCCCCATGAAGGCCATCTGGTCTCATGCCGACGACGTGGTCTACATGGGGCCTGTGGGCGGCATGCAGGTCGGCTGGACGCAGGTCGAGCCGTACTGGGACAAGCAGGCAGCCAAGAAACTGGGCGGCAAGGTGGACGCTGTAGACATACACATCACGGCAAGCTCCACCTTGGCCGTCGTCCACTACTACGAGAAGGGTGAAAATGTGATCGACGGGAAGCCGCAACCCGTGTCTATCCGCACGACGACCACGTTCCGCAAAGAAGGCGGACAATGGAAGGTAATCGGCCATCACACTGACCCGCTGGCGTACCTACAGAAGTAGGACGTCGGCTTTGCACTCATGCGGCCACAGCGCCTACACCCCAATCTCCTCGCGTCGTCCCAGCATCCATGGCTCCGGGTGAATCTTCGCCAACCAATCAGCCACGGTCGGGATTCTGCCAAGGTCTTCGATCATGTGCTGCTCTCCGATGAACCGCACCGGAAGAACGCGGCCTGTTGAGAGCGTGATCGTGCTGCCGAAGAGAGCCTCCAGCATGAAGATGCCCTCGCTGTGATGCCTGAGAGCCCGGTGCCGAAAGTCCGCCATGTGGCTCTTCGAGGCGTCGAGCCATTCGTGGTACTGGAGATACTCGTCAGGCTCGCCACCGAACTTGCGGGACGAGCTGACGGCATGGTGGTACGCGTGGGCCATCAGAATGAAAACTCCTTGGTGGTGTCCGTGGTCTCGACGACATTTTCTTGGTGGTTGATCGCGAGGCAGCCTTTGGCAACGTCAATCGTGATGCTGCCCTGGCCGCCCTCGTTGATCTCAAAGCCATCGGGCAAGAAGTCTTCGACGGCGATTTCGATCTCATAATCGAGGTCAGGACCATTCGAGCCGATGTAGATGGTCTTACCAGCAGCGTTGAAGTAGTCGATGAAATCAAAGGCACCAGAATCGCCGTAGCCCGAATACGCGAGTCGCACCTTTACCACTCCCAATCGTTCGAGCTTTGGAATGATGGCCTCTCTCAAGTGCGCCAAGGTGTCTGCATGTCGGGCCTGTTCTTCTCGCTGCCATTCGGCTTGTTCGGCTTCGATTTCAGCGAGCGTGGGCTTTTTGGTTCTTGCCATTGAAAATCTCTTGTAGTGTTGCGGGAACTCAGAGCACGTACTCCTGGGTGCTGTCGTTGTGCTGCACGTAGTTCTCCTGGTGTTCGATCGTGATGGTGCCGGCCTGAACATCGATCGTGATCTCGCCTTGGCCGCCGTCGTTGACTTCGAAACCAGCGGGCAAGAAGTCATGGAGTACGTCGTCGAGTGAGCGAGTCTTCTTGGATCGAGACTCCGGCAACGTCATGAGCTTGTTCTGGGCATCGAAATACTCGACCGTCTCGATGCAGCCCGAGTCGCCGTAGCCTGAGTAGCGGGACTCGACCGTCGCGACTCCCTGCTTCTTGAGCCGTGGAATGATCGTGCGTTTCAGCGTGGTCTTTGCCGCTTCGATCCGTTCTTCTTCGCGCTTATGCATGTCGGCAAGAAGCGTCGCCATGTAGCTTTCGTCTGGTGTGGCCATATATAGGCTCCTTGGTTGTGGGTGGGTGAAAGCGGGGTGGGTGGATGGCGGAGATGGTTTCACCTCCACCATCCACCCACCGACTTCGCGTGAAAGGCCCGCCGATCACGAGCCCTGGCGAAGCTGCTCGGCGTTCGTGACCTGGCCGTAGAACTCAGGCAACAGGCTCTCACGGCCGGCGACACCAAGGGCACGCTCCAGCTCTCGCGTGGCGTCTTTGCACGAGGAGCCGGTGAACCCCGATGTCTTGATGCTGGTGGTTCCTTCGGGCGATACGGTGATCTCGATGGTTCTTGTTGGGGTGCTCGTCATGCCGCACCTCCCACCCGAACCGTCACGCGAATCGAGCCGTCCTGGAGCTTCGTTTCCGTGACCGAGTGCCCCTTCTTCCTGGCCTCGATCTTGGTTTTTTCGACCGCGTACCCCTGGAGGAACGAGTTGAGGTGCTTTTGCTCGCCCCAGTGGCCTTCGTCGTTGTCGTACTTGATCTGGCCCGTCTTGAGATCACAGACGACCGGGTAGCACCATTTCGGAAGGTAGACGCACAGACCGGTCGCTGTTCCCGAAAACATCTTCGTGGTCTTGTGCTCGGGTGGTTCAAGTTGCAGCCGAGAGCAAGCTGACCGGACTGCCTGCTCGTCTCGGACTTCGGTTTTGATTTCGACGATGTGGCTCAAGGGTTATGGGGTCTCCTGTGGGTGTGGGTGGTGGTGTGTGTTCAAAACGGCATTGGCTTCTCGCGATCCTGGCCGTCTTTGTCGGTGGGTTCTTGTGGTCGTGTACCTGGGCCATCTTCCTGCGAGCCTGGTTCGTCGTCTTCATGTTCGCCGGCGTCATCAAGGTTCGCGGGACCTGGAAGGCCAAGACGCGCACTGGCCACAAGCCGCGCAGCCAAACCGGGGTCGTAGAAGGTCGGCTTGAGGTGCGATTCAAGGAGCAACACCTCGGCTATAGCGGTGTCGCTCTCTGATGACCCTGCATACGAGAACTGCGCGAGTCTCAAGGCCGCCCAGATGGCAACGGCGACAAGAAGGATCGGAGCCGCTGCCAAAAGTGCCTGACCAAGAAACCTGTCACGGGCAGCAGCTTCGTTGACTGCACGTTGAGCCTGGATTGCCCGCTCGCGACTCTGTGCTGCTTCGTCGTGCCTTTCGGCTGCCTGGGCTCGCTCTTGGTCGATGCTCTGGCGTTCCTTCGAGAACTTGGTTTCCAACTCCGCGAACGTCCGAGTCTGTTCGGCTTGCTCATGGCGGGCGTTCTCAGCAATACGGGCTGCTTCTCGGACAGCCTGCATTTCTCGTTCGTTGTCAGGGCAGCCGGTGAGCACGATGGCAGAAACGAGAAGTAGCGCGCGAGCGACCAGGGAAACCGGAAACGTAGACCGGTGCGAAGGTGGGGCAGAAGAGCGCGGATGGCCAGATATGTGGGCATGGTGTGGGTGCCGGTGATGGAGTGGTTCAGCGTCGATAGTGAGTCTTGTGGGACTTGGTTGCATGGGTGGGCGAGTCTCCGGTGGTCTTGAGGTAGAAGGTGTGGAGCGTGGTCAGCAGTCGCGCGATGAGCATTTGGCAAGCCCTTCGCAGGCGCATTTCGCGAAAGCAAAGGACGACCAAGCCAGAGGCGACGAGACTGACGACGATGAGGCCGGTGAAGGCGGTGGTCATGAGGGGCGATCTCCGAGGGAATGAGCGGGGCGGAACGAAAGCGCGCCCGAGAGAACGAGAAAACCCGCGAGCCAGAAGGGGCAGCGCGGGGGATGTCGATCATGAACCGACAGAAGCACTCGTCTGAGGACGCCTCTGTTGATTTACGGCACGCGAAGGCATGAGTCAGTCGAGTTTCAATAGCTCGACCTTGATCATTCAATATGCCGTGTTTTTGTCTGAAATTTAGGCGATTGGCTTTTTGTGTTCAGCGGCAATGGATCACGAGATCAAGTGTCCGTGCGGGTGTCAGCGCGTGGCCGAGCAGATCGCGAGCCGTCCCCATTTGCCCCATCTCTGTAGGCCGCCCGTTCAGACCGCGACAGGCCGCAATCCATTTCTGGGAGACGAGCGACCTTCTGCGGCCACCCGGTGCCCTGGGAATTCCATGACCGGCGACGGCGCGGGGTCCAACGTCGAGGTACTCAACGCCTTCGTCGGCTCACTCGCTCCAACCCCTGGCGAGTTTCGGATTCCTGGCAAACGTTTCACTGTATGCCCGGGCGGGTACCGTGAGGGGCCAGACCTTATCGACGCATTCACCTGGCGGCATGGTCGCATACGGTTTGGCTCGCCGTCGCCCGGTCGCCCGCTCCACTTCGTGGGCGCCAGCGATTGGTGCTCGGGCGCGATAACGCTGGAGCCGGTGGGATGGTCCATACCTACACAATGTTCCCCCCCGTTCCACGATTGCCACGGAATGGAGGGCCGCGGGCGAATGACGTGCAGCCGTCGCCCGGGGCACGACCGTCGGGCCGGATCCACGATCGGAGTCAGTCGAGGCTCAATTTTGGTCATCCGCTGCCCGGCAACGCCGGGTTCGAACGGGGCGAAACGCCGAAAACATGCAAAATCACCGAGACAAGCTGCGGTTCTGCGAAGCAGGAATAAGGGGCGCTTCCGTCCTAACTGCGGCACGCTCCGGCTGTCCACGATCAATCCAGCGGCCATCCGGCCGGATTCATTCAGCCCGATTGTTGGCGCCGTCAACCTGGGCCCGGCTTCCGTTTGGCCGCCCGTGATTCCTCGCTCCATATATAGCCTGGCCGGTTTGGCTTTCGGCCCTCCTTGGCTGCAGCAACCGCCTCCTCATGGTTCGCGAAGTCATAGGCTCGAACGATCGTGCTGCGGCCCACTTTCATCTCCCGGGCCAGCCGATCAAACCCCTCGCCTGCCTTCCGACGCCGGTCCACTTCGGCGGCGATCTGCTGGTACTTCGGCACCGTCGGCTGGCCCTTTGCGGGCTTCCGGCGACGGCGGCGTC
>JBGTGN010000227.1:0-63705 GCA_041746715.1 Pirellulales bacterium
GCGGCCTCGTCTTCGGCGGCCTTGCAACCGCGGCCGCTGTCTTTGGTGCCTCGCGGTTCGGTGCTCCGGGCGCAGAGCCGGCGGCCCTCGTCGGGATCATCCCAATCATTGGCGCCGTCATCTGCTGGCGTCTGGCTGCCGCGGGCAAAGCCGTTGGGGCGGTCTATGCCTTCGCAGGGACGGCGATCCTCTACACATCAGTCGCCGTCGGTCCCGGGTCAACGATCATCGCGCGAGCCAACACGATCCCGGCGTTTGTCCAATCGCTCCACGACGACGGCGCTCATCCGGCCCAGATTGGCACGTTCACGATAGCGAGCCCCAACGTCGTCTTCTATTCGTCGGGCCGCGTCCACCAGATCGTTCGCGACGATGCCGACGCAGCGGCCGCGTTCCTGGCATCCGGCCCCGATGCCATTCTCCTCGTGCCTGCGCAGAAACTCTCAATGATCGAAGCCAAGCTCCCAGGAGGGTTTGGCGTGATTGGTCGCACACGACCGCTCTTCAGGCCACATGATGTCGTCGCGATTGGCCGAGTGCCGCCGGGCGACCGCACGGCCCAAAGGAAGGAGCCGCTTCGATGACCGATCAGACTTCTTCTGCCCCATCCGAGCGCGCGATCGCTCGCCGCGCCGCCCGCGGCCTGCTTTCGGTGGTGATCCCTTGCCACAATGAAGCAGCCGTGATCGACACGACGCATGACCGGCTTGTCGCCGTCTTGCCGACCACGGGGATGGATTTCGAGATCATCTATATTGACGACGGCAGCCGTGACACCACGCTCGAGCGGCTCGAACGCATTGCCGCCCGCGAACCCCGAGTCACGGTGATCGAGCTCTCGCGAAATTTTGGCCAGCAGGCGGCGATGTCGGCCGGTCTCGCGATCACGCGCGGCGATGCCGTGGTGATCACCGATGCCGACCTCCAGGATCCTCCCGAGGTCATTCCCGACATGGTACGGGCCTGGCGTTCAGGGGTAGACGTAGCCTACGGGCGTCGTCGCCGCCGCGAGGGCGAGACAGTATTCAAGCTCGTGACTGCAAGCCTCTACTACCGCCTTTTTGCACGGATGATTCCCTACCCCGTGCCGATCGACACGGGCGACTTCAAGCTCATTGACCGTGCCGTCGCCGACGCGGTCGTGGCCCTTCCGGAGAAGCGTCGTTACCTGCGAAGTCTCGTGCCATGGGCCGGGTTTCGCCATGAGCCTGTCTGGTACGACCGGCACCCGCGGGCCGCTGGCGAAACAAAGTATTCGCCGTGGAAGCTCGCGAAACTCGCTGCTGACGCGCTCGTGCTTTCTTCTGATGCGCCGCTGCGGCTCACGTGGGTGGCCGCGGCCAGTCTGGCCCTCATGGCCATCACCGCCACGGCCGTGGCCACCTCCTCGAGCCTTTTCGGCCCACCCCGCGACGGCGTTTCGCTTGCAGCCGTGACAGCCAGTGTTGCTTTTGTCGCGTCGATTCAGACCGCCGCCATTGCGATCGTCGGCGAGTACGTCGCGCGAACGTACCGCGAGGTGCAAGGCCGGCCATCATGGGTCATCCGCCGCACGATCGGCGCTGCCGCTCACGTGCAGCGAACCACGTCCCGCGCCGCGTGACCGGACGACTTACTTCGCCAGTTCGGCTTCGATCGCCTCGACGAGCGCGGGGTTATCGGGGGCGACTCGGGTCTTGAAGCGACCGACCACCGTGCCGTCCTTGCCGATCAGAAACTTCTCGAAGTTCCAGCCGATGTCGCCGGCCGGATCGGCTGTCTCTGTAAGAACCTTGTAGAGCCGCGGCTTGCCGTCGCCCTTCACGGTGATCTTCGAGAACATTGGAAAACTGACGTCGTATTTTGACGTGCAGAACGTCTTGATCTCCTCATCGCTACCCGGCTCCTGGGCACCAAAATCGTTGGCTGGAAAGCCGAGCACCACCAAGCCCTTGTCCTTGTACGTGTCATAGAGCGTCTCGAGCCCCGCATACTGCGGCGTCGCCCCGCACTTGCTCGCGACGTTGACCACGAGCACAACCTTCCCCTGGTAGGAGGCGAGGTCCACGTCGGTTCCATCAATCGCCTTCATCGTGCCGGAAAGCGGCCCCTCAGCCGTAGCCGCGAGGGCCATGCCACACACGCAGACGAGCGAGAACAAGCAAATTAACTTCATGAACGACATTGCGACCTCCGGAGAATCAAGATGGTGAGAATTTGAATCCTTCTGATTAGAGGCGCCCCCAGTCCCGCAGGCAAATAAATATCACGGCCCTTCGCCGATGGGCACCCACTGGTCGAACGTGGCCGCCTGGCCGCGATGCTGTCCGGTCGCGTCGGTGAGGCTCCAGACGATCGCCCGCTCGATACGGAACCGCTTTCCGGATTTCGAGATGCGAATGCCGGAGTAGTCGTCCACGTAGCCATGTTCGCGGGTCCGCTCGAGCAGCCTCGCCCGCTCATCACGATGCACAGGCTCGGCGGTGAGCCGTGATGGTGTGCGGGTCAGCTCGTCCCAGGTCATCTCCCAAAGAGTGAGCGCCGTGGCGCTTCCGTAGTTGAGAATCGGGTCGGCCTCCGTGCCGTGTGACACGACGACGAACGGCGCTCGAAACAGCCGCTCCGCCTGATCGGTCGCTGTGCCCTTGCGGGCGACGAGCTCCCGTCCCAGGAGCCTGGCGAACGAGTCGAGGAGAAGCTGGACGTGCATCGCGGTCGCGAGGCTCAGAGCAGGAGAAATAGGCGGCTGGCGCGACTCGTGGTTCATGTGACGATTCAACCATGGACGGGTACTCAATGGCGAGCGCTACACTTTGGCCTTCCGGGAGTCCCAGTGTTGTCACACCGGGCCTGCAGCGAGAACGTCTGGCCCGGCCGCGTCGGCATACGCGGCGAAATTTTCTTTGAAGCGACCGGCGAGTTTGCGGGCGGCAGCCTCCCACGAGGCTTCGTCGACCCAGGCGAGGTGGGGCACGAGGAGTTTGTCGTCAACGCCGGGCACGCGAATGACGGCGTCGAGACCAAACACGTTGTCACGCTGCACCGGAGCGTTGTCGAGGGCGCCGGCATGGATCGCGTCGATGATGCTTCGCGTACTCGCCAGGTCGATGCGGCGGCCCACGCCGTAGGCGCCGCCCGTCCAGCCCGTGTTGATGAGCCAGGCCTGGGCGTCGTGACGGCGGAGCTTTTCGGCAAGCAGTCGGGCATACACAGCCGGATGCCGCACGAGAAACGCGGCACTGAAGCATGCCGAGAAGGCGATCTGTGGTTCCACGATGCCCATTTCGGTGCCAGCCACCCTCGCCGTGTAGCCAGAAAGAAAGTGATACATCGCTTGTTCGCGGGACAGCCGGCTCACCGGCGGCAGCACCCCCGAGGCATCACACGTGAGAAAAATGACATGCCGTGGATGCGGGCCCATGCACGGCACCTTGGCGTTGTCGATGTATTCGATCGGATAGGCCGCACGGGTATTTTCCGTGATGCCGCTACTCTCGAAATCGACCGCGCGGGTGGACTGGTCGTAGACGACGTTCTCGAGCACCGTGCCAAACTTGATGGCTTGCCAGATCTCGGGCTCCTTCGCCTCTTCGAGGTGGATGCACTTCGCGTAGCAACCCCCTTCAATGTTGAAGACGCCCTCGTCGCCCCAGCCGTGTTCGTCATCGCCGATAAGCCGGCGTGCCGGGTCGGCCGAGAGTGTGGTCTTGCCGGTGCCCGAGAGTCCAAAGAATAGCGACACCTCGCCGGGCTTGCCCCCGGCATCCACGCCCTGGTTGGCCGAGCAGTGCATCGAGAGGATGCCCTTCGATGGCAGCAGCCAGTGCATGTACGTGAACACACCCTTTTTCATCTCGCCGGCATACTCGGTGCCGAGAATCACCTGCTCACGCCGCTCGAGACAGAGATCGACGCTCGTGCGACTGGTCATCTGCGTGGTGTAGGGATTGGCCGGAAACTGGCCGGCGTTGTAGATCACATAGTCGGGGTCGCCAAAACTCTCGAGCTCATCCAGCGTCGGACGCATGAGCATGTTGTGCATGAAGAGGGCGTGATAGGCCCTGGCGCAGAGCACGCGAACCTTCACCCGCGTGGCTGGATTCCAGCCGGCATAGCCGTCGCACGCATAGATCTGATCGCGGGTGTTAAGGTAATCGATCGCCCGCTGACGGTTCAGGAGAAAGGTGCGGTCGTCGATGGGGTGATTGACGGAGCCCCACCAGACATCGGCCTCCGACTCAGGATGTCGCACAACATGCTTGTCGCCCGGACTACGACCTGTCTTGGCACCAGAGCGAATGGCGATCGCCCCTGATGACATGATTCCCGCCGCCTCACGGGAGACGGCGTCTTCGTAGAGCCGTCCCGGAGGGGCATTGCGAATCACGACCGGGACGGTGATCTCGTGGGCTGACACATCAACAGGAACGGTCATGACGGAATTCCTTGGCAGATCAGAAGGATTGCGATTCTCGGGCGACGGCGGCCGGGCCGCTGGACCGCGGACTGAGGACCATTCCCCAGACAATCGCTGCGAGCACAAGCCCGCAGCCCATTGAGGCCAGGGCCGCGCCCCATAGGTTTCGACGCACCCTCAGCGCTCCCACGGCCTGCCTCAGCCGACGACCAAACTCGGCCCACGTCTCGGCTGACGTGCGTTGCCCCACGGCAATCACGCTGACGCTCCTCGCAAGCCCATGGCCATCGACGAGTACCTGGAGACCGCGGGCCGGAAGCGCCACACTCTCCCCGGCCCATCGAGCCGATGGGTCGAGCGCCGTGGTAAGTTCCGCAAGGATCGGCCGGAGTTGATCGAGCGTGATGTTGTAGATGACAAGACGTGGCCGGGTCACGAGGATTCCCGACGCCACGATGAGCACAAAGAGGGCGAGCAGCATGCCCATGGCCCATGGGGCGGTGCCAAACGCAGGTTGCAGCAGGGCGAGTGGGCCCGCCAAGACGAGGCCCGACACGGCCATCGCCAAGAGGATGAGATCGAGGCCGCCTCCAAACACAGTGGGCCTCCGTCGCAGATGCAGCCAGCCGAGGACCGCGAGGTAAAGCCCCAGCGGCACGACAGCTACCCAAAGTGGCAGGGCCGTGAGCGAAATGGTCATCGCTCGCTTGCTCCTATGCCCGCCACGCCAGCCACGCGAGAAAGGCAAGCCATGCGGCCTCGCTCGCTCCGGCGAATGCCACGAGGCCCCATCCATGACGAACCGACGAGTTGGCCACGTCTTTCATGCCGCGAATCCCTGTCAGGCTGGATCAGGCACGGCAAACGGGATGTCGCGAGAGAAGGCGTCGTCGAAATCAAAGACATCGTGAAAGTCCTCCCGGCGGTCGCTGCGAGTCTTCCGCATCTGCCCGATCTCGATCATATTGAACACGATTTCGCCGAAGTCGTCCGTGCGGCGAAGGCCCCATGAGCCCAACACCGTGGGGGCCAGATATCCATACTGCTGCTGTCCATAGAGCCTCGCGGCCTCGCAGAGTTGCTGGCCCGACACATGCCGCTCGCCGCGGCGATCGCCACGACGGGGTCGGGGTGCCTCTCGACGGCTGCGGGCCGACGTCTCCTCGGAAACGGGCTCAAGCTCCTCCTTCGGAGGCTCTACGCCAAGGCCGAGGGATTCCTCGGCAAAGGCCAATGCCTCGAGCACGAAAAGATACGCTTCGAGCGTGTAGCGTCGATCCTGCTCAAGCAATCGAAAAAGCGGGTGGTCCGCATCAACAACGGGCATGTGAGATCGCACTCCTGAAACGACGGCGTCGCCCGATTATAACGCCCGCGTAAAAGGCTGGCGAACGATGCTCGTGCCCGCAGAGCGAGTGAGATCGGACAGGGTCGTGCCCGCGGAGCAAATTCGAGCGAGGGCAGGGTCAGCGGCCTGGTACCGACGGGAGCGGGCCTGTCTGTGCCTGCGGGTCGTCGAGCACATACTTGTAGCCAAACGGCGTCATCGGCTTGGCAAAATCTCGAATCATGTCGAGGCCTTTGTCGATCAGGTTGGTTCGCGGATCGAACTGGTAGACGTCGCGATCCTGCCCCACGGGCTTGTACATCTGGATGGCGAACGGCATCAGGTCGCGAGCCTGGAGGATGAGCTCGACCTTCGAGAAGTTGGCCGCGTCAACCTGGAATCGGGGAAGGGCTTCGAGCCAGATCTGATCGCGAATATCGGGCGGCGTAATGATCCGCATCCAGTATCGCTTCTTCAGCGTTTCGGCCTTCGCGCCGAAGACAAACGGCAAGGGTCCGTCGCTGATCGCCTTGCCCCGCATCTCGGGAGGGAGCCGGGTCTCACGAAGCTGGCGCTCCTTGTGGAGAAACTGATAGATGCTCTCGCCATTGCACACCCAGTGTTCGCCCGCCTCCGCTGACTGCACCTCCATTCGTCCTCGCGGTGGAAGGCCTGGGACCGGTGTTGTACCGGGCTCGGGAATCCATTGCTTCAACTCCTTGACGCGAAAAAGCCCCTTGTCTGGTGCGGCATACTTGAGCTCGCCGGTACTCTCCGAGAATGGAAGTTGATCGCCATTCACATCGATCGGGCTCCATGCGTTGTACTCCCACTTGCGGAAGGTGCATGACCATGTACGGACAGCCGCGCTCCTGGCCTCCCACGCGGCGAGCAATTGGTCGAGGGCGGCCTGCTCCTGCGGTGAGAGTGGGGCCGGAGTTGCGGGTGCCGCTGGCACCGCTGCCACTCGGGGCGCTGGAACCGTCGTTGCCGCGGCCGGCGGCTGGGCAGTGGGAGCCTGGCCAGGCGCATGATCGGCCGCCGCAATGGTGACGGCGAAGACAAGAATCAGTGTCAGACGGCGCACAGCACAGGCTCCTGCGGGGCACAACGGTCGGGGACTCTAGCAGCCTGTCCTATCGGCGGGCGAGGCCGTTTCTGGCCGGAAATATGGCCGCTTCTGACGGAAGTCAGCTACCGGGCTTTCGGCTTTCCTGCTGCCGCTGCCCGGAGCTCGGCAAGCTCCCGTGCGAATCCGCCCGACAGAATTGGAAACCGGCACCAGGTCTTTGGGTCGAGGTTCTCGTCGTCGAGCTGAAACGATGGGGCATACCGTTCCCTCTTCCACTGGTTCCGACTCCAGAGCGTGAAGAACCGTTCGGTCCAGAGGGCGAGCTGCCCCGGGGAGTGCCCTGGAAACTCACTTGTCAGCCGGCGCCAACATTCCAGGGGTGTCTGTCGGTCGCGGATGGCGAAGCGTTCCACGGTGTCAAGAATGTCATAGGGCATGAGGTCGGCTTCGTCGGTCTGCCCTTCGGCCGGCGGACGCAGTTCCGCGGTTGGCTGCTGGGCGTTGACGGCGGCAAGGGCTGGCACCGGGCCAACTCCCTCTGGCCCTTCTCGCTCGAGCCACACCAGCCATCGCCTCAAGTAAGCCTTGTCGATGCCAGCGATTGGGGCGATGCCACCGGCGGTGTCGCCGTCCATGGTGGCGTAGCCGACCGCAGCCTCGGAGCGGTTGCTGGTCGAGACAAGGAGCGCCCCGGTGAGATTGGCCAGCATCCACACGCCCGGAGCGCGGGAACGCGCCTGGATGTTTTGGAGCGCAATGTCGTCACGCTCCCACGAGAGGGATCGGCCGATCGCGCCAGACACGATTCGTTCGTATTCCCGGACAATCGGTTCCACGTCAAACTCATGAAACGCGGCACCGAGCCCCTCGGCCAGACCACGTGCCGCGGCCAGCGTGACAGGACCGGAGTTGGCCGTCGCCTGGTAGACGCAGGTCAGTGCGGCCGCCACGAGTTGTCGCACCGCCGCGTCTCCCGTGGAGGCGGTTGGGACCAAAAGGCCGAGGCGAGCGGCGGCCGCTTGCGACGTCTGTTCCGCCGCGGCGAGCCTGCATGCCAGGGCGATCAGGCATGCCACCGCCGACGAATCGGCGCCCCCACTGGCCGACACGACGAACCCGCGGGAGCGGCTCTTGCGAGCGTAGTCAAAAAGGCCAAGCGCCACCGCGCGAGTGAACTCCTCTTCCTTGATGTGCTTCCCACATTCCCAGGCATCACGGCCATCGCTTCCTGCGGGGCCAGGGTCCACGGCGGGCGGTACGAAATCGACCGGCACAATGTCAGCCGCCGGATGACCAGTCTCGGTCGCGAGCCTCGACTGTGCTGGCCGGAGGGCATCAAGATCAACGCTGGCAACGGTCTGGGCCCGATCGGCAAAGGAGAAGCGCTTCCCCTGGGCGATGAGCCGCCCGCCCGAGGCGATGAGCACGCTTCCGTCATAGATGGCCCGCCCTGCCTCGTTGCCCACGAGGTTGGTGTAGACGTACGCCGCGGCAAAGGCCCGCGCGCCCTCCAAGACAAACCGGCGACGGATTTCTTCCTTGCCAAAGGCAAAGTGACTCGCCGAAGGGTTCAGGATCACGTCCACGCCACGGCCCGCGAGCGAGGCGCCCGGCCGATCGGCAGCCCACGCGTCTTCGCAAATCTCGAAGCCAACCCGCACGCCTCCCAGGTCGAACCGCACGTCGCCGATCGGAATGGCGGCCCCGTCAACCGAGAGGATAGCCCGACGCCCTCGCGGCCAAGGACGGAACCAACGCGGCTCGTAGTGAATCCCGTCACCCGCAAGGTTTTGTTTGCAGACAATGCCCGCGAGTCGCCCATCCACGAGCAAGGCAGCCGCGTCATAGACGCCGCTTTCGAATCGCACCGGCAGGCCCACCGCGACGGCAAGTCCTTCTGAATGCGGAAGGATCTCGCCGAGCGTCCGCCAGGCCATGCGCACGACGCCGGGGGAAAGGAAGGCGTCTTCGCAGCCATACCCGGTGATGCAGAGCTCCGGCAGGCAGAGGATCGACACGCCTGCTGTTCGCGCAGCCGTGATCGCGGCCCCAATCCGGTCGCGATTGCCGTCCCAGTCGAGCGGCGTCTGGTTGAGGGCCGAACCCCCGAGGCGGATCAGGTGCATGGATGAGGCGGGCGGTGAGTCATCGGCAAGCGCCTACCCTGGTTCCTCGAGATAGGTGTAGCCACCGAGGCCTTCTTCATAGAACTTGAGGAACCGCCCTGCCTGGCCATCGCCAATACGGCCGTCCCGAACCGCCTGCTCGATGGAATCACGGAGCCGTTGCACGAGCTGGTTGGCATCGAACTGCACGTAGTCGAGCACCTCGCGAACCGTATCCCCTTTGATGACCGCATCCACGACCACCTCGCCGCGGTGGTCGGTACTCACGTGGACCGCATGCGTGTCGCCAAAGAGGTTGTGAAGGTCGCCGAGAATTTCCTGGTAGGCACCGATGAGAAAGGCACCGAGGTAGTAGGGTTCGTTGTTCCACGAGTGGAGCGGGAGCGTCCGTTTCACATCCCGTCGGTCGATGAACTGGTCGATCTTGCCGTCGGAGTCGCAGGTGACGTCGCCGAGCACCGAGGGCCGCGTGGGTTTCTCGTCAAGCCGGTGGATGGGCATCACCGGAAAGAGCTGTTTGATCGCCCAGCTATCGGGAATCGACTGGAAGAGCGAGAAGTTGCAGAAGTACGTATCCGAAAGCGACGCCTCGAGCCCTTCGAGCTCCTCCGGCACATAGTCCATTCCTCGTGCTAGCTTCTGGATCCTCCGACAGGTCGCCCAGTAGAGGTTCTCGACGGCCGACCGCTGATCCAGGGGCAGGTATCCGCTGGCGAAGAGGGTCATGGCGGTGTCAAGGCACTGCTGCGCGTCGTGAAAGCTCTCGAGGACGTTCCTGATATTGATGTTGTGGTACGTCTCGTAGAGATCAACGAGAGGCTGCTCCGCATCGGCAGGAGGCTCCGCGATCTCGGCGGTTCCCCCCTGCTCCGACACGCCGAGCACACCGAAGATGAGCACGCTGTGATACGCCACCACCGCGCGACCGCTCTCGGAGATGATCGTTGGGTGAGGAACGCCCGCCTCATCGCAAGCGTTTTGGACGTGATACACCACGTCGTTGGCATATTCCTGAAGGCTGTAATTGACACTCGACTCGAAGTTGGTCTGCGAGCCGTCGTAGTCAACCCCGAGGCCACCACCGACATCAAGATAGCGCAGCCCGGCCCCTCGCTTCACAAGCTCGGCGTAAATACGCGAGGCCTCGTTGAGCGCGGTCTTGATGTGGCGGATGTTCGTGATCTGACTGCCCTGATGGAAGTGAAGGAGCTGGAGGCAGTCCGCCATGCCGCGCTCGGCCAGGAGGTCGAGGCCTTTGACGAGCTCGCTCGCCGTGAGGCCAAACTTGCTGCGAAAGCCCCCAGAGGCCTGCCAGCGACCACTCCCTCGAGACGCGAGCTTCACCCGCATCCCGATCCGGGGGCGAACCCCTACCTTCTCGGCGTACTCGAGGATGAGGTTCAGCTCCGAGAATCGTTCCACGACGGGAATGATGTGCCGACCGATCTTCTGCGCGAGCATCGCCGTCTCGATGAACTCGGCATCCTTGAAGCCGTTGCAGATGATCGGCGTGTCGTTGTCAGCCAGGGCGATCACCGCGAGCAGCTCCGGCTTGCTGCCGGCCTCGAGGCCAAACTTGTAGGGTCGGCCATACCGCAGGACCTCTTCGACGACCTGCCGCTGCTGATTGACCTTGATCGGATACACACAGCAGTAGTCGCCGTGGTAGCCGCTTTCCTTCATAGCGGCGGTAAAGGCCCCGTGGATTTCGCCCAGCCGATGCTCGAGAATCTCGCCGAACCGCAGCAGGATGGGCAGATCGATCCCACGCACCTGGAGGCGGTCGATCAACTGCTTGAGATCAATGCTCCTGGTGGGGTCCTTGTGGCCATGGACCAGCAGGTGACCGTTGGGGCCCACCGAGAAATAGCCATTGCCCCACCGGGCCACCTCGTAGAGGTCGGCCGCATCGGCGGTGGTCCAGTGCTCGACGTCCAAATCGACGGCAGCCATCGAGGGCCCTCGGGGTCAAATGCCAGGCAGTGTCCTTCGCGAGGGAAGTGTATCGTGGAATGCTCGCGAGGTCATGCCGAGCGGGCGGGTGCGTTGCTCACGATCGACGCCAGACAGCGTCACACCATCGTCTTTGACCAACGGGCACCTGCGAAAATGACGAGCATCGCGAGGCCACGGGCGGTGAGATCCGCGGCCATGGCAAGCCAGGCACCGAAGACGCCCAGTCCGCAACCGGGGAGCGTGCCGAGTCCTCCGGGCAGTTCGATGAACGGCCAGGCGAAAAAGACCGCCAACGGCAGCCGAATCAGGATCAGGCTCGTGAAGTTGACGACCATCGGGGGGCGGGTGGCACCAGCCCCTCGGAGCGCTCCGGAAAACACCATGAGAAGCGCAAGCGGAAGCTGCACGAAGGCCACAACCCGAACGAGCGACGCCGCCAGCGACGCCACGGCAGGCTGCCGGCCTGCGCCCCCGGTAAACCAGGTAGCCAACGGGTCTGCGGCGAGGAAAAACCCGAGGCCCGCGAGGCCCATGAACACCGCGGCCGTGACGGCGGCTAGGCCGACACTCCGTCGGGCCCGATGCTGATCTCCAGCCCCCAGAAACTGGCCTGCCAGCGTCGCGGCGGCCACACCAAAGGCACTCCCGGGGAGAAACGCCAGTGACTCGATCGTGACCGCCACGGCATGTGCCGCCGCATCGACATCACCGAGGCGATTGACGATCCCCAGAAACGTGAGTTGGCAGGCGGCGTTGCCGATGGCATCGGTGCCCGCTGGCCCTCCGATCTGGCCAATCCTCGAGAGCTCGATCCGTCCGGGCCGCAGGTCGGTCCACCGCGGCCGCAGCCCTCGGCCTCCCCGCGCCAAGAGTGTGACCACCACCACCGTCCCGCATGCGTAACCAGCGACCGTCCCCCAGGCGAGCCCCTCCCATCCAAGCCGCGGCAGGCCAAGTGAGCCAGTGGCAAGGGCATAGCTCGCGCCGGCGTTGACAAGGTTGACCACCGACATAGCCACGAGACCGCCCACCATGTCGCCTACGGCTCGCAGCGTGGCCACGCCGACAACGAGGACGGCCAGGAGCGGAAGCGTCGGAACAACGATTGCCAGATACCGCACCGCAAGTGCACGACTGCCGTCCGCGAGCCCCAGCCATGACACAAATCGCTCGCCCCCAAAGACCGCCAGGCCAAGCGCGACGACGGCCAAGACGATCGCCACAACCAAGCAGGCGACCCACGCCCGGCGGGCGGCCGCCATGTCACCCGCACCCACGGCGCGCGATACCATCGCCGTGGCTCCGGCCGCCGGCGCCACAAAGAGCACCGGCATGAATGCCAGGCAGTACGCCACGAGACCGATGGCGGCGAGCGGCTCGGCGTCGGTGAAAAGGTTCCCCGCGAGCCACTTGTCGACGAAGCCAACGGCAAGCGCCAGGAACTGCTCGAGCAGCACCGGAGCCACCAGCACAACGAGCGGCCAGACGGTTCCGGGGAGAACGGTAATCCCGCCCTTCCTCGTCGTACGGCTCGCTTGAGGTTCCGCCCGTGTCAGGCAAACAACTCCTTGATCACCTTGCCGGAGTTGGCGATCTTCATCGGCCGACCATTCTTCGCCGTAAAGGTCGTCTCCAGCTTGATGCCAAGGGCCTTGAGAACGCTCGCCATGAGATCCTCGGAGGTGTAGGGCTCGGAAATGACTTCGCGGCCATCCGAGCTTGTTTCCCCGACCGTCACGCCCCGCTTGAACCCGCCGCCGCCCACCACGGCACTCCAACTGCGGGCCCAGTGATCCCGGCCCGCGCCGCCATTGATGTTGGGCGTGCGACTGAATTCACCCATCCAGATCACGACGGTGTCATCGAGCATGCCGCGGTCGGCAAGGTCGGCCACGAGGGCGCTCATGGCCTGATCAACTTCGGGAAGCTTGCGATCCTGGAGCGTCGGGAAAATTCCCGAATGGTTGTCCCACCCGCCGAGATCGACTTCGACGAATGGCACGCCCATTTCCACCAGGCGACGAGCCATGAGGCAGCCGCGGCCGAAGCCGGTGTTGCCATACTTCTCCCGCACATCGGCCGGCTCTTGCATGACCTTGAACGCACTCATCTGATCGCTCGTCATGAGCTTGACGGTCTTATCGAGCACCTTCATGTGGTCATCCGCCGCGCCACCTCGACTCTCACCGATGAACTTCTTCTCGATCGTCGCCAGCATCTCGAGCCGCTGCGACAGCCTCGCTGGGTCAATCCCCATGTCGAGGTTGCGAACATTGCCGTTGGAGTCAACCACGAACGGCGCCCAGGTCATGCCCAGAAAACCGGGGCCCACGCTGCTGCCCCCCACCGACACGAACGGCGGAATCTCGAGGTGCGGCACCTGGTCGATGAGCTCGTGCGCGATGACCGACCCATAGCTGGGGTGCTCCACGTTCGGATTCGGAACGTAGCCGGTGTGCATGTAGTAGCGGCCCCGCATGTGGTCAGCTTCGCGGGTGCTCATCGACCGCACGATCGCCATCTGGTGCATCTGCTTGGCCATGAGCGGGAGGTGTTCGCAGATTTGCACGCCATCGGCACTCGTTGGGATCGGCTTGAAAGGACCGCCTGTCGGCTGACCCGGCTTGAGATCCCACATGTCGATCGTGCTCGGCCCACCTCCCATCCAGAGGAGGATCGCTGCCTTGTGCCGCTTCCGCATGTCGGTGGAGTTGGCAAAGATCGTGTTGGTAAACGCGGTGGCCGGTGCCGCCAAGGCTGCCGCGCCGGCAAGATGGCTCACGAAATGACGGCGGCTCATGCCGGCCGGGACATCGAGCAGGCCGGGCATGCGAAAATTGACTGACATGACGAAACTCCTTCGACTGGAGAAAAAGATGAAACCCGGCCGTGCCACCCTCGGCCCGAGCATCTATTCGGTACCTTAAGTATCGCTTATTCCCTACCCCGTGGCCACACGCCTTGGCGGCGGCTCAATGATTGATGATGAATTCGTTCGAGTTCAGAACCGCCCACCATACATCCTGAAGAGCCGCGGCCACGTCGCCCTTGCGGGCCCCGAGGAGGGCCGTGGCTACCTGCCGCTCCTTTGACGACGGCACACGGGCGAGGGCTGCCTTGTAAAGAAGGTCAATCTTCTTCGTCGGCGGCATTCCGCTGGCCGCGATCTGATCGAGAAATCCTCCCTTGCCCGTACTCGTTGCCTGCTTGATGAGATCCCCGTTGAACATCATGAGTGCCTGAGGAATCGACCCGTTGAAGGTTGTCGCATCGTCTCCCTCGTCGGTACCGAACGCGATGACAAACTGCGCGAGCCACTTGTCTTTCATCTTGGCGGCGTCTTCACCTCGACTGGTTTGGTCGGCCTGCGTGGCCGTGAGAAGAGACTCGTAGAGCTGCTCTGCCTGCATCTGCCGGACATAGAAGTGCGTGAACTTCGGCCGCTCGCCCAGCGACGGATCATCACCCTTGTTGGCCACCGTCGTACGGCTCGAGAGCGAGTAGGGATGCGACAGCACAATCCAGCGGGCAATCTCCTTGAGATCAAAACTGCTCTCCCGAAACCGCTCGGCCAATCCGTCGAGGAGCTCCGGGTGGGATGGAGGATTGTGGTCGCCGAGGTCATCCACAGGCTTGGTAAACCCATAACCGAGAAAGTGCCCCCACATCCGGTTCACGATGGCCTTCGTGAAATAGGGGCTGCCCTTGATGAGCTGGGCGAGTTCGCGGCGACGATTCGCGCCATACTGCGTGCCATCCGACATCGTGCCAGGAAGATAGCCGCTCTTGGAAATCTCCGTCCCATCGACGAACACAGGATAGGCGACCTTCATGATCCCGTTTCGAAGCTCATAGAAAAGCTCGGCCTCTTCCGGATTGCCCCCCTCGCCAGCGAAATCCTCATCGACCAGCTCGACCCATTGCACGTCCTGTGTGCCGTCTCGCCTGCGGAGGGCGCGGGTTTGGCGAAAGAAGGCATTGAGCTCCCAGAACTGATTCTGCTTGCCCTTGTTGAACGGGTGATTGTGGCACTGCGTACACTGCACCTGGAGACCCAGGAATATCTGCGCCGTCTTGGCGGTGGCCTGCACGCCGTTTTCGACGCCCATCTCCTCCATCTTGCCGCTCAGGAAATTCACGGCGCCGTTGAAGCCGGAGAGATTCTGGCGATTGGCATTCACCCCGGTCGCCGTGACGAGTTCGTCCATGAACTTGTCATAGGGAAGGTTCTTGGAAAATGCCCGCCGGAGATATTGCCGCATCCCTGGACGGCTCACCCGCTCATTCTCGACGTCGCGACCGATGAGAACGGTCGTCCACACGTCGGTGAAATGCCGAGCGTACTCATCGACATAGTCATCCCCGAGCAACTTCGCGGCGAGATCGGCCCGCTTCGTCGGCGATGAATCGGAAAGATACGCCTCGAGCTCTTTGACCGACGGCACGCGACCCACGAGATCAAGAAAGACGCGGCGGCACCACTCACCGTCAGAAGCCTCCGGCGATGGCTGAAGGCCAGCGTCCGCCCAGACGGCAGCAACCTGTTCGTTGATGAATTTGACTTGGGGGATTCCGTAGTGATCGACCGCGTCTCCCTTTCCCGCAGGAGCCCCTTCCGCTGAAACGACCGGAGCCATCAGGACGGCCATGGCGGCGGCAATCAGACCGTGGCGATACTGCTCGACACGAATGCTCAAACGCATGGCACGCTCCCGAAAAGTGAGGCCGAGCAAATCCGCCCGGAGCCTTCATCTTATTCGGGGGACGCGGAAGCTCCTATTCCCGATCCGTTGCCGACGGCTGTCAGATGTCAGCCTTTGGCTTTCTCGAGCCGGGCGAAGCATTCCGAGCGGCCGTTTCCTCACCCACAAACTCCAAAATGGCCCGCTCGCCGGCATCGCCAAGTCGCGGGGTCGCAAGCTTGAGAATCCGGGTGTAGCCACCAGGTCGGCCCGCAAACCGGGGGGCAATCACCTCGAAAAGTATCCGTGCGGCCTGCTTGTCGCCAAGAAGTTGGATCGTCCGACGCCGAGCCTTGACCGCCGGCGCCATAGCCTGAGCCCACGCACGCCACTCGGGGCCATGCCGCCATTCCTTCCAGGCAGCCGAGCCACGGTCAGCCGTTGTCGCATGCACCGAGGCATCAGCCGCAGCCACGAGCCCTCGGCGGGCAATCGTGATGCACCGTTCGACAAGCGGGCGAACTTCCTTGGCCTTCGGCAACGTCGTGATGATACGCCCCTTGACCTTGGCGGCCCCAATTTCGCCGGGCTCGACGGCTTGCTCAGTGAGCATGAGGGCCGACGCCAGATTCCGGAGGAGCGCCCGCTGGTGGGAGGGAGAACGACCGAGAATCCGGCCTTTACGACGATGACGCATTGATTTTTTCCTCGACAGGAGAGTGACGCGAAAGACGCCACGCTCAATATCAAGCCTCCGCAGCGGCAGGCACATCCATGCCCAACTGAAGGCCCAGTTCGTTCAGTTTTTCCTCGATCTCATCAGCCGTTGTCTCACCGGCATTTCGCATGCCAAGCACGGCTTCGCGGGTGCGCGACACAAGATCGCGCAGTGTTGTCACCCCCTCCTCGTGGAGGCAGTTCGCGGCCCGACCAGAAAGGCGGAGGTCCGCAACGAGCATACCCAACCGACTCTCGAGCGGAGCCTCGACGGCAAAAACATCCGAGATCGCCGGGAGAGGGACATCACGATCCGGCTTCGTGTACCCCACGAACGGGTTGAGATGCTTCCGCAGAATCTTGGACGCCTCGACGAGCGCCATTTCGGGCGTCACGGTCCCGTCGGTCCAAATCTCGAGCGTGAGCTTGTCGTAGTTTGTTTTTTGGCCCACACGGGTTTCCTCAACGTCATACTTGACGCGCGTCACAGGGCTGAACACCGCATCAAGGGGAATGATCCCGATTTCCTGCGAGGCCTGGCTGTGCTCGCTCGAAGGAACGTAGCCACGGCCGTTTTCAACCACCATTTCAAGCTCAAACGGCACGTCATCCGTGAGCGTCGCAATCACAAGATCCTTGTTCACGATCTCCACGGCGTCGTCGGTTTGGATGTCCGCCGCCGTTACAGGACCACGGGTGCTCTTTTCAACCCGAATGACGCGTGTGGAATCACTGTGATTCTTGACGATAAGACTCTTGACGGCCAGCACGATGTCGGTGACGTCGTCGAGGACGCCCTTCATCGTCGTGAACTCATGGAGCGCCCCTGCCATTTTGATCTGCGTGACAGCGCTTCCCTCGAGGCTCGAGAGCAGCACCCGCCGCAGGCTATTGCCAACGGTCGTACCAAAACCCCGTTCGAACGGTTCGGCCGTGAATTTCCCGTAGGTGCCAGTGAGCGTGCCGGCATCGGCCACCACAGCTCCGGGCAACTCGAGACCGCGCCAGCGAATGTGCATACGATGCTCCTTCAAAAAACTACTTGGAACACAATTCGATAATCAGATTGGCCTGGATCGGCAACGACACGTCGTCGGCGCCGGGCAAACGATCGACCCGAGCCTCCGGAATCGCCCCTTCAATCCGCGACAAGAAGTCAGGCACGTCACGACGAAAATCGGCGAGCGCCCGATGGACAAGCTGAAGCGACTTCACACGATTCTTGACGCGAACGAGATCGCCAGGCTTGACAAGATAACTCGGGATGTCGAGCCGTCGACCGTTGATCGTGACATGCCCGTGCATCACCAATTGCCGGGCAGCCGCGCGAGACGCCGCAAAGCCGAGGCGATGCACGACGTTGTCGAGCCGTCGCTCGAGCATGGCCATGAGCGACTCCCCGGTATTCCCCTTACCGCGAACAGCCCGGGCGAAGTAGGTGCGAAACTGACGCTCGAGCACACCGTAGTAATGCTTGACCTTCTGCTTCTCACGCAGCCGAAGTCCGTAATCCGTCGGCTTGGGCCGCCGCTTCTGAATGACGCCCGGAGGCGCGGGCCGTCGCTCGAAGGCGCACTTCGGCGTATCGCAACGACTCCCCTTAAGAAAAAGCTTGAGTCCGTCGCGGCGACAGAGTCGGCAAACAGGTCCGGTGATGCGTCCCATAGCTGGCAGTTACGTGATGGAGGGAAACGAGTGGAGAGTCAGACGCGACGCTTTTTTGGAGGCCGACAACCGTTGTGCGGAAGCGGCGTAATGTCTTCGATACTGCGGACGTTCATGCCGGCGGCCTGAAGTGCGGTAATGGCACTCTCACGACCACTGCCAGGACCCTTCACCCGCACCTCGAGATCCTTGACGCCAAACTTGGCCGCTTTCTCAGCAGCCTGCTGGGCTGCCATCTGGCCGGCGAACGGGGTGCCCTTGCGGCTCCCCTTGAATCCGCACGTTCCACCGCTTGACCAGCAGAGCGTATCACCCCGAGCATCGGTGATGGTCACGGTTGTGTTGTTGAAGCTGGCGACGATGTAGGCAATGCCCGACGTCACGCTTTTCTTTTTTGTTTTTGCTGCCTTCGACATTCTGAATCCTGTCTTTTCCTAAAACGACCTAAACCCACGCGAGGGGGCACCTCGCCTGATCGAGGCTCTTACTTGAGATCCTTGACACCCTTCTTCCCGGCTACCGTCTTCTTCGGGCCCTTTCGGGTACGGGCGTTGGTGCGAGTCCGCTGACCTCGAACCGGGAGGCCGCGGCGGTGCCTCAAGCCTCGGTAGCTGGCAATGTCTTTGAGGCGGGAAACGTTTTGGGCCACCTGCCGACGGAGCTGTCCTTCAACGACGTAGTCCTTGTCGAGAAGCGTAGCGAGCCTTGCCAACTCGTCTTCATGCAGATCACGAGCCTGAGCCTGCGGATCAACGCCGGCCTTCTGGCAGAGCTCACGGGCCACCCGCGCTCCTACACCGTAGATGTACTGGAGCGAGAAGACTGTTCTCTTCTCAGACGGAATATCAACACCCATCAATCGCGGCATAGCATGATCCTCGGCGAGGCGTGTGCCTCGAATCGCCCCTGGAGAATGATCGGATTCCTCATCCCTGCCGTTGCTTGTGGCGGGGATCGGAGCACACCACGAACACGACGCCACGTCGCCGGACAATTTTGCACTTGTCGCATATGCGACGAACGCTAGCGCGAACTTTCATGGCAGCGAGTTGGGCCGATACCGGCCACTCCAGAATCCAGTCAAAAGACCTAAACAACGAACCAACAGGGTTACGAATCGAGTCCCAGATAATAGGCCCACGGAGGGACCGTTCGCAAGGGGGTGCCCTGAAATCCGCGACTCTGCCGCTTCTGCTCAGGCAGCCGGGTCGACAGCCCCCACCGTCTCGCCCTGTGCCGGGGGGGCGGTCAGCACCACGGGCCCCCCATCGGTGATCGCCACGGTGTGCTCGAAATGGGCACTCGGAAGCCCATCGATCGTTGACTGCGTCCAATAGTCGGGAAGCCCGCGAACCTTTTTGGACCCCATGTTGACCATGGGCTCAACGGCAATCACAAGCCCGGGCTCGAGGTCGAAGTCGTGCTTCCGACGAAAGGCTGGGGTGCAGAAATTCGGCACCTGCGGATCTTCGTGCATGTTCCTCCCGATGCCGTGCCCCACGAAGTTTTCGACCACCGAAAAACCATGGTCGCGAACATACGTGGCCATCTCGGCTGCCACATCGCTCCACCGATTCCGCACGCCCATAAGTTCGATGGCCAGTGCAAGCACGCCACTCGTGCAGTCGAGAAGCCGTTGCACGTCGGGGGTAACCTCTCCGACGGGGTGCGTAAAAGCCGAGTCTCCACACCATCCGCCCACGCTACAGCCGGTGTCGATACTTATGACGTCGCCGACCTGGAGTACTCGTGATCCGGGAATACCGTGCACGACCTCGTCGTTCACGGAAATGCAGCAGACCGATGGAAACGGCACTTTCCCTGGAACACCCTTGAAGAGCGGAATCGCCCCGTGCGCCTCGAAGAAACCTTCAACCGCAGCATCGATCTCTCCGGTGGTGACACCGGGCCGCACGAGGGCAGCGGCCACCTGGTGGGCACCCCATACAACGAGACCGGAACGTCGCATGAGCGCGATTTCCCGGGGGGACCTGAGATTCACCACGGATGCACCACAGACAGACCAATCGGAAAGGAAGGAAACACCATATGGAGATCGAGAGTATAACGGGAGGGCCGCGGCTGCACCCGCCGCTAGCGCCGACGGCGACGAAACCGATCGATCGCGACCTTCACGCGTTCGAAGATTTCGTCGGCGGTTCCGAGGCCATCGATCGAAACGACCTTGCCCTGGCGGCCGTAGTAGTCGAGCAGGGGGGCCGTCTGCCGCTCGAAGCTCGCGATCCGCTCTTCAAACACCACAGGATCGTCATCCGCCCGTTTTCGAGCCAGCATTCGCTGCACGAGCTCTTGGCGTGGCACCACCAGCTCGATAACCCCATCGATGCTCATCGCTCGCCGCTCAAGCATGTCATCAAGTGTTTCCGCCTGAGGAAGCGTGCGTGGAAAGCCGTCGAGCAGATAGCCGCCTCGGCAGTCGGGTTCGGCGAGCCTGCGGTTCACCATCCCGAGAATGATCGAGTCTGGCACGAGCTGCCCTTTCTCCATCGATTTCGCCGCCTCGAGGCCCGCCGGAGTTCCAGCACGAGCCTCCGCCCGGAGCATTTCACCGGTCGACAGATGGGGCACCCGGAGCCATTCGACGAGCCGCTGGCACTGCGTCCCTTTTCCAGCGCCGGGAGGCCCGATGAGGATGATCCGCATGGCGGCTGCCACTCGCTG
The DNA here is from genome assembly GCA_041746715.1 of Pirellulales bacterium. Classification (GTDB taxonomy): domain Bacteria; phylum Planctomycetota; class Planctomycetia; order Pirellulales; family UBA1268; genus QWPN01. The sequence continues at coordinate 20,624 of JBGTGN010000227.1, forward strand.
ATGGAAAGAGACGTCGCTGCCGGCGAACACGCACTTCGGCAGCTACCATCGAGAACCAGGGAACCTCCGCTGATCCATCAGTTCCGCTCCAGAAGGCCGCTGTAGTTTCGCATCACCAGATGGCTATCGATCTTCTGAACAAGGTCGAACACCACGCTCACGGCAATGAGCAGACCGGTTCCGCCATAGAAACTGGCGGCCTGGTAGGGAATGCCCAAAAATCCAGCTGCGACCGTGGGGATAACCGCCACGAGTGCCAGGAAGCCGGCGCCAACATAGGTGATCCGCTCCATGACCCGCTCGAGGTAGTCGGCGGTCCGCTTGCCGGGCCGGTAGCCCGGAATAAAAGCCCCAAAATTCTTGAGGTTGTCAGCCATCTCCTTCGGGTTGAATGTGATGGCGGTCCAGAAATAGCAGAAGAAGTAGATGAGAGCGATGTAGAGAACGTTGTAGAGATAGGACTGCCCACGCGTGAACGACTCCGCGAGCGATTGGAGCACGCTACTTTCGGGAAAACTCTTGACCAGGTAACTAAACAAAAACTGCGGGAAGAGCAAAAGCGAACTTGCAAAGATGATCGGCATGACACCGGCCTGATTGACCCGCAGTGGCAGATATTGCCGGGTACCGCCGTAGACGCGGCGGCCCCGAACGTGCTTGGCGCTCTGGGTAGGAATTCGCCGTTGCCCCTGGGTCATGAAGACCACGCCCGCGACGACACCAATGAATAGGGCGACCAAGACCGGAATCATCTCGACACCGAGCTTGCCGGTGCCGGCTCCGCCGCCGACTTCCCAGGAGGTCGCGCCGGCGAGTTCGAGAAGCGCCCCGGGCATGCCGGCGAGGATGCCGGCCATGATGAGGAGGCTGATGCCGTTTCCGATGCCAAACTCGTCGATCTGCTCACCGAGCCACATCAGAAAGACGGTGCCGGCGGTCATCGTCATCACGGCGACAAACTGCCATAGAAACGGAAGGCGTCCATCCACCAGAAACCCCGACTGGATCAGGGACTGCTCGCGACCCGGATTCGCGAGGAAGGCGACGTAGACCCAGCTCTGCACGATGCAAATGATGACCGTGGCATACCGGGTGTACTCGTTGATTTTCTTGCGCCCCGCCTCGCCTTCCTTCTGAAGTCGCTCGAGGGGCGGCCACACCGTGCCCAACAACTGGAAGATGATTGAGGCCGAGATGTAGGGCATGATACCCAGTCCGAAAATCGTGGCCTGCGAAAGCTGGCTCGCGGAAAACACGGCCACCGTGCGGAGCAATTCCCCGACCCCGCCTGTCTGCTTGGCAAAGGCCGACATCGCCTCGGCGTCAACGATCGGAAGGGGCACCTGCCAACCGACTCGGTAAATAGCCAACAGCCCGAGTGTGAGCAGAATCTTCTGCCGCAACTCCGGAATGGAAAAAACAACGCGGATCTTTTCGAGCACGGAACTGAACTCCTCGGGATGAGCGACTCGCGGCCCGCATACCCTATACGGCAGCAGGCTTTTTCCGCGACGCCTTTCCGATCTTCCGCTCGAGCGGCGCCGGGCCGGGAAGCTCGGTAATCGTGCCACCGGCAGCTAGGATCTTCTCTTTTGCCTGAGCGCTGAAGTGGTGGGCTGAGACCTTCAAGGCCTTGGAAATCTCACCATTCCCGAGGATTTTGAGATCATCCCAGATGCCCTTGAGCACACCAGACGCACGCAGCGTGTCGGGAGAAACCTCACTGCCTGCCTCGCACACTGCGTCGAGCTGGCTGACATTGATGCTCTTGACGGTGCGGGCGAAAGCGTTGTGGAACCCTCGCTTCGGGATCCGCCGGATAAGCGGCTGTCGCCCCCCTTCAAAGATTCCAGCCGCCGACCACCCCGCAAGCTGGCCCTGCCCTTTGTCGCCGCGACCAGCCGTGCAGCCGCGCCCCGAGCCGGGTCCACGGCCCACGCGAAGCCGCTTGCGGTTCTTGTGAATGCCCTTGTTAACGTCATTGAGTTTCATGGTCGGAATTCCGTCAGTGGTTGAATGCCTTCGGGTGACGCGTGGCCTAAAGAGTCACGCCGCGGAGCCGTTCAGTCTCGTCTTTGGTCCGGAGTTGCTTGAGCCCCTCGAGTGCGGCCTTCACGATGTTCACGGGGTTTGTCGAACCATGGGCCTTCGTGAGAACGTCATGGATACCCGCTGATTCACAGACGGCTCGAACCGCCGCCCCCGCGATAATGCCGGTGCCCGGGCTGGCTGGCAGCATGATGACGCGTGCCGTCTCGTAAACGCCCTCGACTCGATGCGGAATCGTCCCCGATTCGACCGGTACTTCGATCAGGTTCTTCATGCCGTCCTTGATCGCTTTCTCGACGGCCGGAGGAACTTCATTGGCCTTGCCATAGCCACAGCCCACCTTCCCCCTGCCGTTGCCAACGACGACCAGGCCGGCAAAGCTGAAACGACGCCCACCTTTCACCACGGTGGCGCACCGTCGCACTTTGACGACTTTCTCGACGAATTCGCCGGTCCTGGAATCTTTGCCGGTGGACACGGGATGGGGTTCTCCTGACGAAGCGAAATGGGGTTGGGAAGCGAGACGTTGAACGTTTGAAAATGTGGCGTGACTCAGGCCTTAGAACTCGAGGCCAGCGGACCGGGCTGCATCGGCGAGGGCTGCGACCCGGCCGTGGTACTTATAGCTTCCTCGATCGAGACAAACCTTCGTGACGCCCGCTGCTTTTGCCCGCTCGGCGACCATCCGACCGATCGCTTCAGCGGCCTGCTTGTTGCCGCCGAATTCAATCGATCCGCGAATCTCACGATCGACCGAACTGGCGGAGGCGAGCGTATGCCCCGCCGAATCGTCGATCACCTGAGCATAGATATGCTTGCCGGTGCGAAACACCGCGAGCCGTGGACGCTCAGCGGTTCCAAGAAGCGGCTTGCGAACGCGGCGCCGACGGCGAAGACGCTGGCGAAAAATCGTACGGGAGTGATTCATGGTCGTGTGGGATTGAGGATATAGGATGCCTGGCGGTCTGGCCGCCAAATGTTGTGTGGCTACTTCGTGACTGCCTTGCCGGCCTTGCGACGGACCTGCTCGTTCTCATACCGAATGCCCTTGCCCTTGTAAGGCTCCGGCTTTCGGAGGGCGCGCACCTCGGCGGCAAACTGCCCAACGGCCTGTTTGTCGATGCCTTTGACCGACACATGCGTTTGATCAGGGCACGTGACGGTGAGGCCCTTCGGAATTGGAACCTGAAGCTCGTTGGCGAAACCGACTCGAAGCTGAAGAACATCCTTCTGGATCGCTGCCAGATACCCGACACCCACGATCTCGAGTTTCTTTTCGTATCCCTTCGCCACGCCTTCGACCATGTTGGCTGCCAGGGCGCGAGTCAGACCGTGCAGGGAGCGAGCGATTCGCCCATCGTCTGACCGTGTGACCATGATCAAGGCAGCCGACGCCGCTGATTCGTCGACCGTCACTGTGACGGCGGGGTGAACCGGATGCTCGAGCTTGCCAAGCGGACCCTCCACGACAAGCACGCCGCTCGTCACGGATGCCTTAACGCCTTTCGGAAGGGGCACTGGATTTTTACCGATTCTCGACATGAGTCATGACCTTTCGCAACTACCAAAGCTCACAAAGCACTTCGCCGCCGAGCTTCTTCTGCCGGGCCTCGCGATCACTCACAACACCACTCGAGGTCGAGAGGATTTGAATTCCAAGACCTCCGAGAACAGGCCTGAGCCTCGCGGAGCGACTGTACACCCGACGGCCAGGCGTACTGACCCGGCGAATATTGCGAATGAGTCGCTCACCGTTGGGGCCATATTTGAGCTCGAGTTGGATGTGTGGCACGGGGCCTGCCTCAACCTCCCGCCAGTCCCAAATAAAGCCCTCTCGCTTGAGGACCTCGGCGAGTCCACGTTTTACCTTCGACGTTGGTACATCCACGGTAGCCTTTTCAACCCGGACCGCATTGCGGATCCTGGTGAGCATGTCGGCGATGGGATCGGTCATCATGTCAGCTGATTCCTCTTCTCTCGATTCTGGATTTACCAGCTCGCCTTCTTCACGCCTGGAATGCATCCCGTATCCGCGAGCTTGCGGAAACAAATTCGGCAGATGCCGAACTTGCGGTACACGGCCCGTGGCCGGCCACAGAGCATGCACCGACGAACGGTCCGTGTGGTGAACTTCGGAGGCCGCTTGGCGGCCGCGATCTTTGATTTACTTGCCATGATTCGGTCGAATGCCTGCTCGTTCTCTGGTCCGCACCGCTACGCCGCGGCGTCCCCATCACCTAGCTTCTTGAGTGGCAGCCCCATGGCCACCAGAAACTCCTTCGCTTCGTCATTGGTCCGGGCCGACGTCACGAACGTGATGTTCATTCCCTGCGGACGTGTGAAGCGATCCGGATTGATTTCCGGAAACACCATCTGCTCAGAAAGCCCGAGGCTGTAATTGCCGTGCCCGTCGAACGCCGTGGACGAGAGCCCTCGGAAGTCGCGAACCCGAGGGAGCGCCACCGACACGAGCCGGTCGAAAAACTCGTACATCCGTCGCCCGCGAAGCGTGACCTTGCACCCGATCGCCAGATTTTCCCGAAGCTTGAAGCCCGCGACGGCCGCCTTGGAAAGCGTGGCGATGGGTTTCTGCCCGGCGATCTGGGCGAGGGCACCGAGCGCCTCATCGAGATACTTCTTTTCGGCCGTGGCCGCCCCCACACCCATGCTGATCACGATCTTCTCGAGCCGTGGAACGGCATGCGGATTCGTGCGACCAAGCACCGCTTCGAGGTGCGGCCGAACCGTTGATTCATAGTGCTCAAGAAGCCGCGGCGTCTCCGCCGGCTCCAAGGTCGCTACGGGTTTTGTCTTCTTTGCCATCTGTTCGATTCCTACCTACGTTTCTGGCTCATTGATTCGTCGTGGACCACCCTAGCCCGTTACTTTGGCGGCCGCCCGCGGACGCCGCAGGACACCATGCTCGGCGCCACACTTCTTGCAAAACCGAACCTTGGAGCCATCTGAATTGATTCGAGCGCCGAGTCGCGCAGCTTTGCCGCATGCCGAGCAGACAAACAGCACGTTGGATGCATCGATCGGCATCTCTTTGCTCAGGCGACCGCCCTGTTGGTTTTTCTGGCTCTTGCGAACGTGACGATAGACACGATTGACACCCTCGACGACGACTCGATTGGCACCACCATCGGCCGCCGCAACATGGATAGACACCACCCGCGCCCGCGTTCCTCGGTCGTTTCCGGCCGTGACTTCAACAGTATCGCCCGACTTGATCAGCATCACACCACCTCGCTCGCCAGGCTGACGATTTTCATGAAGTTACGATCCCGCAGCTCACGCGCCACGGCCCCGAAAATTCGCGTGCCTTTGGGATTTTTTTCGTTGTCGATGATCACGCAGGCATTGGAGTCAAATCGCACGTAGCTGCCGTCCTCTCGCCTGGTCTCTTTCTTGCATCGCACGATGACCGCCTTGACGACCGCCTTCTTCTTGACATCACTGCCAGGGATCACGCTTTTAACACTGCACACAATGATGTCGCCAAGGCCAGCGGTTCGCTTCTTGCTTCCGCCAAGCACCTTGAAGCACATCACTTCTTTCGCGCCGGTATTGTCCGCGACGGCAAGCCGCGTTTGCATTTGAATCATGTGGTCTGCCCTTCCGCGCTTCGGTCACTCGCGGCGGTCTTCTCGTCGCTGCCGGTGGCAGCAGCCTCTTCGGCCCGCGCCGCCGTCTCCCTGAGCTCCGTCGCCCTGGCACCACTTCGAAGCGACGCCAGATCGACTGCCGTACTCTTCGCCACCACCCGCACGAGCTCCCACCGCTTTGTTTTGCTTCGTGGACGACACTCGATGATCTCCACCAGGTCACCCGGCGCCGACTCATTCGCCTCGTCATGAACGTGACACACCGTCCGTCGGTGGAGGATTCGCCCATACTTGGGGTCGCGAACAATGCGCGGAATCTCCACCCGTCGCGTTTTTTGGGCGGCGGCACTTGTCACGGTTCCTGTCTCGACTCGCTTGGGCATCGTCTCGTTTCCTGTACGTGTTCGATTGTCGTGCGGTGTTCTGCGTGCCTACGCCGTGGCCCCGCCTGCGATGACAGAGGCCGCTCGTTCGGCCAGGATGGTCTGGCACCGGGCGATGGTCTTACGGTGCTTTCGCATCTCCGAGGGCGCTGCGAGCTTTTCCGTCTGGGACTGGATCCGCAGACGAAAAAGCGATTCCGACGCGTCTTTCCAGACGAGCCGGATCTGGTCGTCTGCCATCTCTCTGATTTCCTTCGCCTTATTCATGATCGCTGCTCACTCTCGACGTATCCGTCGACCTTCTGTTTCCGTGACGATTCACATCACCCGTCGTTTCACAAATCGCACCCGAATCGGCATCTTGTGCGCAAGGCGAGCCATGCACACGCGAGCGGCTTCCTCCGGCACACCACCGATCTCGTAAAGCACCATGCCAGGCTTCACCACAGCCGCCCAAAAGTCAGGCTCTCCCTTGCCCTTGCCCATGCGGGTCTCGAGCGGGATCGACGTGACCGACTTGTGCGGAAAGGCGCGGACGTAGAGCCTGCCTTCCGTGCGAAGGTACTGCTGGGCCGCGATACGGCCAGCCTCGATAGTCGCCGCGGGGAGCCATCCCGGCTGCTCGGCCTGAAGGCCGAAGTCGCCGAAGACAACGCGATTCCCGCGAGAGGCATCACCTCTTATACGACCTCTTTGGCTTTTTCGGTGCTTCACCCGCTTGGGCATCAGCGCCATCGCCATCCTCCTCGTACATGCCTTGGTTCACCCAAACCTGAATTCCAATATTGCCCTGCGGGGTGGGTGCCTCGCAGAATCCGTAATCGATCTTGGCCCGGAGCGTCGAAAGCGGCATCGCGCCTGCGATCGCCTTCTCGCATCGTGACATCTCGGCCCCGCCGAGCCGGCCCGAAAGCTGAATCTTCACGCCTTTCGCACCCGCATCCATGGTGGTATCGAGCGCTCGCTTGAGGGTCCGGCGAAAGGCGGCCCGCTTTGAGAGCTGATCGGCAATGTCTTCAGACACGAGCTGAGCCTGAATCTCCGGACGCGACACCTCTTCAACCTTGAGATTCACACGACGCCCGAGCAGCTCCTGGAGCTCGTCTTGAAGACGATCCACATCCTGGCCTTTCCGGCCAATGACTACACCGGGCCTCGCGGAATGGAGAATCACCTTGACTTCATCTCGTGTTCGCTCGATCTCGACCTTTGCGATCGCGGCAGCGCGATACTTTGTCTTGAGAAATTTCCGCACCTTGAAATCTTCGAGAAGGAGATCACGAAACTCCTTCTTCGTCGCGTACCAACGGCTTCTCCACGGCTCGGTGATGCCCGTGCGGAATCCGGTGGGATGAACTTTTTGACCCATGGTCTCTGCCCTTACTTCGCGCTGACACCCGCCACAGGGGCGGAGTCGAGCGCGACCTTGATGTGCGACATGCGTCGCTTGATTCCAAACGCCATTCCACGAGCCCGCGGGCGAATCCGCTTGAACATCGGCCCCGGGTCAATTCGAGCATCAACGACGACGAGATCGTCAATCCCAGACGCCTGACGGTTCTCGGCATTGCCGAGAGCGCTCTTGATCACCTTCTCAAGCATCCGAGCTCCACGGTGAGGCTGGAAGCGGAGAATATCGAGCGCCTCATCGGCGAACTTGCCGCGAACGAGATCGGCCAGTGCCCGCACTTTGCGAGGACTGATCCGAGCGTACTTATGTGTTGCTGTGTAAGACATGCTTGCTCACCTACTCGGGATGACGTCCCTAACCCTTCGCCTTGCCACCGTGCCCGCGGAAGGTCCGCGTGGGAGAAAACTCACCGAGCTTGTGGCCCACCATGTCTTCCGTCACGAAGACCTTGAGATGCTGCTTGCCGTTGTGAACCATGAAGGTGAGCCCGACAAACTCAGGCACGATCGTGCATGATCGTGCCCAGGTTTTAATGGGGTCACGACGCCCGCTTGAAAGCTGCCCCTCAACCTTCTCAAAAAGGCGGGGATCAACGAACGGTCCTTTTTTGGCGCTACGCCCCATAACAAATTACCTCAGCTTCAATTGGCCGTAACGACGGCTCTTGCGGCGACGAACGATGGATGCACCCGATGGCTTCCGAGGCTTTCGGGTTCCACCCCCCTTGGCACTCTTGCCCGTCGGGCTGACCGGATGCCGACCACCCTTGGTCTTGCCTTCACCACCACCGTGCGGATGATCGATCGGATTCATGGCCGTGCCACGAACGTGCGGACGAATGCCAAGCCATCGTGAACGACCAGCCTTGCCGAGCCGGATATTCATGTGCTCGGAATTGCCAATCGCCCCGACCGTCGCCCGACAATCCGCAGGCACGCGACGAACCTCGCCCGAGGGAAGCGAGAGCTGGGCCCACCCTGCCTCGCGAGCAAGCAGAGTCGCTGACGCACCGGCAGAACGGCACATTCGCCCACCGCGCCCCGCCTGCATCTCGACATTGTGAACCTGCGAGCTGAGTGGAATCGCCGACAGCGGGAGGCAATTTCCAACCTCAGGCGCCGCAGCCTCGCCACTCATGACGATACGGCCAACAGCAAGCCCATCGGGGGCAAGAATGAATCGCTTCTCACCGTCGGCGTAGTGAATGAGCGCCACGCGACAGGTGCGATTCGGATCATACTGAATCGAATCAACCTTCCCCGGCACGCCATCCTTGTTGCGACGGAAATCAATCAACCGGTAGTGCTGCTTATGACCACCGCCGCGATGGCGGGCCGTGATCTTACCCTGGTTGTTGCGGCCACCGTTCTTCTGCTTGCGGACTCGCAGCCCCTTCGGCACCGCGGCACCTGGCGTGAGATCGGCAAAGTCGGAGACGCTCGCGTTGCGGCGGCCTGCACTGGTCGGCTTGTAAGTTCGGATGCCCATCGTTTCAGCTCATGAAATACGTGTGACGTTGGCTCGCTCGGCTCAGAACAGATTGATCTTGGAATCGGGGGCCAGGTACACAACCGCCTTCTTCCATGGCTTCGTCACGATTTTTCGGGTCCGCCCGCGACGAACCTTCCCGCGACGATTCTGAACAGCAACCTTCTCGACCTTGACACTGAACAGCTCTTCAACAGCCCGACGAATGTCTGCCTTGGTTGCCGCCGTCGCCACCTCGAATGAATAGGCGTTGTGGCGATTCGCTCGGTGCATTCCCTTCTCGGTCACGAGCGGCCGCACAATCACATGCGAGGGCTCAAGACGGGGATTCAACGCAGGGGCGGGAGGAACAGGCACAGCCATGGCTTACGTTGCCTCCTTCTGAGTCGCGGGCTTTCCGGCACGAGCAGGCTTGGCCCGAGCCGCAGACCGCCGAGCCGGCTTGGGAAGCTTGGAGTTCACGGCCCGAGCCGCCTTGGCCGACTCGCGAAACGCATCAAGCGCCCCTCGTGTCATGACAATCGCGCGGGGACGTAGAATTGACCAAGCATTGAGCTCGGCAACTGGCGACACAGACACGCCAGCGATATTGCGGGCACTCTTCCAGAAGTTTGAATCGTGCTTCTCAGGCGAGACAAGCACCGTGGCTTCGCCAACCCCAAGGGCCTGGAGCATCTTCGCCACCGGACCCGTCTTCGGCCCGGCCACCGTGATGGCATCAACGAGCTTCACCTCGTCATCGGTCAAGCGAGCCGCAAGCGCCATCCGGGCAGCCGACTGAAGCGCCTTGCGAGGCATTTTCCAGCCGAAGTCACGAGGACTCTTGGCGAAGATATGACCGCCGCCACGACGCGTACCGCTTCGCCTTCCACCGGCACGAGCATTGCCCGTACCCTTCTGGCGGTAGAGCTTCTTGGTGGACCCAGCCACTTCGCCGCGAGTCTTGGTCTTTTGAGTTCCCTGACGAGCGTTGGCCTGATACATGACCACCGCATCATGGAGGAGTTGCTTGCTAATACGGGGAGCAAGCTCGGCGGGATCAATCTCGTAACTGCCGACCTGCTTGCCAGCCATGTCATAGACGGCGAGATTCATTTGGCACCGCCCTTCTTCTTGCCAACAGCCACAGGGCCGCCGACTTTCTTGAGCTTGTTCGTTTTGCAGACTGTTACAAACGCCCCCTCCGGCCCGGGCACCGCCCCACGCAGGAGAATCAGGTTCGAGTCGGCATCAACCCGGACGAGCTTCACGTTTCGCATCGTGGACCGCTCATTGCCATACCGGCCAGCCATACGCTTGCCCTTGAACACGCGAGCAGGAGAGGTGTTTTGCCCCGTGCCACCCTGATGGCGATGCACCTTCTTGACACCGTGAGTGGCTCGCTGGCCCTTAAAGCCATGACGCTTCATGACGCCGGCGGTTCCACGGCCTTTCGTGACCCCGACGACGTCTACAAACTCGACCCCGTCAAACACGGCGACCGTGAGCACCTGCCCGACCTCGACGCCGTCATAAATACCGCGAAGCTCTCGCACGAAACGCTGCGGCTCACAACCGGCCTTCGGCACAAGAGCCACACCAGCCTCGGTACGCTTCTTCGCACGCCGGCCATCGAGATTCGCGACCTGGCCACGCACGGAACGACTGGCGAGCCGACGGGGCTTGTCAGCGAAGCCGATCTGAATGGCCGAGTAGCCATCCTTGCCGGGCGTCCGCACCGAGGTGACCGGACACGGGCCGGCCTCGATCACAGTGACCGGAACGACCGCACCCGACTCCGGGTCAAAAATCTGCGTCATGCCGACTTTGCGGCCCAGCAGACCAGGTCGTCCAGGCTTGTCAGCGGCGGGTTTCGAGGTGGTTGCCATGATAGATAGTTGTCACGGATGTGACCATCGACGCGACGGTATCTGAGAGACAAAAGCCCCTCAGACAAAATCGCCTTCACGCTCGAAACTGCTGGCTCCAGGAGCACCCAGACCGAATCATCCGTCGCGTGACCGATGATTCCCTGCCTTCTTGAGGCAGTATGACTGGGCCTTACCTGCGAGGCCTTCCAAGCATGCCGTTCGTCGATGCTCCGATGTCCTGAGTGTCCTACGCTTTCCCGAACCCCATTGCGGCTACGACCGCGATGAGGCCTTGATCTTGATGTCCACGCCAGCGGGCAGGCTGAGCTTATTGAGCGCCTCGATCGTCTTAGCCGTGGCCTGAACGATGTCGATTACCCGCTTGTGCGTCCGAATTTCATATTGCTGCCGGGCCTTCTTGTCGATGTGGGGGCCCGAAAGCACGGTGTATCGCTCAATCCGCGTGGGGAGCGGGATCGGCCCGTGAACTTCGGAATTGGTTCGTTTGGCGGTGTCTACGATCTCCGCCGCGCTCTGGTCGAGCACCGCGTGGTCGTAGGCTTCCATCCGGATACGAATGATTTCTTGGGTGGGACCGGCCACAGTGCGAGCTCCGACACGACTCTTTCGCGCGGCCGGGGGACCACAGGATCCTCCGTCGCAAGGGAGACGAGGAGTCTTCCCTTCGGCGGCAGGATCCACATTCCACGGAACGCGGTTGCCGCAACGAGCGAGTCACGGAATCTAAAGACGCTCTGCCAACGTGTCAATGACCCCCGTTGGAAAAGGGCTTGGGCCACCGTCACATGAACGAATCAGCGGTTTCCGCCGAGGCGGGACCGTATTTGAGCGGGGCCATCGTGAAGCTCGCCCGCCCCTGGCTCACGCTTCGGACCGCCTGCGAGTAGCCAAACATGCTTGCCAGCGGCGCCTCAGCGGTAAGGACGGTGGCCACGCCACGAATTTCCGTCGCCGTGATGATCGACCGCCGCTGCTGCAGGTCGTTGATCACGTCGCCAAGATAGTCCTCGGGCACGGTCACTTCGACCTTCATAACAGGCTCGAGCAGGACGCTCCCAGCGGCTGCAAGGAGGCGTTCAATGGCGTCGGCCGCGGCAATGCGGATGGCGACGTCTCCTGGGAGCGGCTCGGGGATCGGGCTCTCCAAGACCACGATTCGCACGCCCCACAGCGGACAGCCCTTGAGCCCCCCCCGCTCGGCGCTCTCACGAACGGCCTCGGTCATCGTCGCGGCAATGGCGGCGAGCGCATCGCTTTCCGGAAACCATCCCTGCTCAACCACCACTGGCCCCTGCCCGTCCGTCGGCTCGCCACGGACGGTCACCGTGGCCACGAGCGTCTGCCCGGCGACCTGGCGGTTGGCCTCACCCGAAACGGTCGCGGCTCGCTCAAGCGTCTCCTTGTAGCTCACTCTTGGCCGATGGACGCGGCACGTCAGGTTGAAGTCGCGTTCGAGCCGATGCCGGATCACTTCAAGGTGGAGCTCGCCCATGCCCGCGATGAGCGTCTGGCCCGTCTCTTCGCTCTCGATGGCCCGAAAGGTGGGATCTTGCCGTTTCATCATCTCGAGGGCATCGCTGAGCTTTTTCCGTTCGAGACTCGTCTCGGGCTCGATCGCCATCGAGATGACCGTCTCCGGAAACGTGATGGTCTCAAGGAGGACCGGGGCGTTTGCGTCGCAGAGCGTGTCGCCCGTGACACTCAAGCGAGGCCCGATTACCCCCACGATGTCCCCTGCCCTCGCCTCCGGAACCTGCTCGCGGCGGTCGGCCTGAACATGCCAGAGCTGGGCAATATTTTCCTTCTTCTGCTTGGCCGGATTCCAGGCTCGGCTGCCCGCCTTGAGCGTGCCGGAATAGACCCGCAGAAACGCAAGATCACCATGTTTTTCAGCCAGAATCTTGAAGACAAGCCCACAGAAAGGCTCTGATGGATCGGGCTTTCGGATGACCACCGTAGGCGTTTTTTTGGATGGATCGACGCCCTCCACCGGCGGCACGTCGGCCGGGCTTGGCAGATACCAGGCGACGGCATCGAGGACCGGCTGCACACCGATGCAATCGAGCGCCGAGCCACCCAGTACCGGCACGACCAGGCGGGCGATCGTGGCATTACGAATCACCTTTCGCATGAGCTCCGGCGGGAGTGGCGCCTCGGCGAGCGCAAGCTCCGCCACCTCATCGGAATAGTCAAAGAGCGTGGAGACAAGCTCTTCCCGCCACTCGGCGACCAGCTCCGCGATCTCAGGAGGGATCGGCCCACGGGTCGCCCCGAGCCCCTGGCCATCGGCCGAAAGAGCCTCCTCCTTCGGCGGAAAGGTGAGCAGCTCCATCGTCACAAGATCGACGAGCCCGCGAAACGGATCCTTCACGTGGGGTGGCCCAAGCCCTACCGGAACCTGGAGCACCAGCGGCTTGGCGCCAAGTCGCTTTTCGATCTGCGCGACAGTCCCGAAGAAATCGGCCCCCTCACGGTCGAGCTTGTTGACCATCGCGATCCGAGGCACGCCATACTTGTCGGCCTGACGCCAGACCGTTTCGCTCTGAGCCTCCACGCCCTCGCGGGCGCTGAAAACGACCACCGCCCCATCGAGCACCCGCAGGCTCCGCTCGACCTCGGCCGTGAAATCGACATGGCCCGGCGTATCGATGAGGTTCACCGTCATGCCCTGCCAGCGGAAAGAGACCGCCGCGGAATAGATCGTGATCCCCCGCTCCTGCTCCTCCGGGTCGAAGTCGGTGATCGTCGTGCCGCGATCGACCTCACCGAGCCGATGGCTTGTCTTCGTGAAGAAGAGCATCCGCTCGGTGAGCGTCGTCTTCCCGGCATCGATGTGGGCCACGATGCCGATATTGCGGATTGTCTGGAGGTCGTGCTTGGTGGCCATAGTCACATTCTCTCCACGGTGCCAATGCCGAGGAGGCCAAGACCATGCCGCAACACACGGCCTGTCAGGTCGCAGAGCGCGAGCCGGCTCGCGGCTGCTTCCCCCTCGGCCTTCAGCACCGGCAGGGCGTCGTAGAACGATGAGAAACGTCCGGCAAGATCGTAGAGCCAGGCTGTGAGGAGATTGGGCCGATTGTCGGCCTCCACATCCTCGAGAACCTCGGCAAACCGCACGAGGGCGAGGGCGAGCGCTCGCTCCTGGGGGGCAGCCACGGAAACCGAAGCGGCCGCGGCACGAAGGACATCACGATCGATGCAGCCCTTTACACAAATGCCCTCCACGCGGGCCACTGCATATTGCATGTACGCGGCCGTGTTGCCTTTGAGCTCGAGCATCTTGTCGAAGCTGAAGACGTAGTCGCTCGTGCGGTTCTGTGAAAGGTCGGCGTACTTGATCGCCCCGATGCCCACCGTTTCAGCAACCCGTTTCTGGGTCGCCGTGTCCATCTCGCCACGGCCTGCTGCGGCCACAACGGCTGCCGCCCGTTCGACCCCCTCATCGAGCAGCGCCTCGAGGCCGACGGTGTCGCCCGCCCGCGTCTTGAAGGGCCGCCCATCGTCGCCCAGCACGGTGCCGAACGCGACGTGGACAAGATCGACGTCACCGACGCCCCACCGGCGCACCGTCTCAAAGAGCTGCTCAAAATGCCGGCCCTGCCGATGATCCACGACATAGAGAATGCGGTCGGGCTGCCAGCGCGCAAGCCGCCACTGGATGGTCGCGAGGTCAGTCGTGGCGTAGAGAAACGCCCCGTCGGCCTTGCGAATCAAAAACGGCGGTGAGTCTTCGCCATCCAAGAAAACGCCCACGGCACCTCGGCTCTCGCGGGCGAGCCCCTTCGCCATGAGGTCGTCCACCACGCCGGCCAGCATCGGCTGGAAAAAACTCTCGCCAAGCCAGTGGTCGAAGCTGACATCGAGCCGCCGGTAGAGCCGCTCGATTTCGGCCAGGCAGAAAGGCATGAACTGCTCCCACAGCCCACGGTTTTCAGGGTCACCGGCATGGAGCTTTGCGGTTTCGGCAAGCACCTCGCGGGCCGCATCAGGAAACTCCGCCACGAGGGCCGCGGCCTCAGGGTCGGCCGCAAGCTCTTCCGGCTTCGCGTCTGCGACCGTGCGGACCAGCCGATAGAGGCGCCCCAACTCAGCCGTGGGGTCAGCAGCAAAGGCTGCATCGTTGCGGCAGTGTTTCCAGCCCCAGAGGATCATCCCAAACTGGGTGCCCCAGTCACCGAGATGGTTGTCGGTGATCACCCGGTGGCCGCGGAACCGCAGGATCCGGGCGAGGGAGTCGCCGATCACGGTCGAGCGGATGTGGCCCACGTGCATCGGCTTGGCGACATTTGGGCTTGAGAAATCAACCACGATCGTAAGCGGTGTCTCCACCGGCGGCACGCCGAGCCGCTCGTCGGCCACAGCAGCGCCAACTGCCGCCGCGAGGGCGTCGTCACGGATGCGGACATTGATAAAGCCCGGGCCAACGGGATCGCCCGGCGGCTCGAAGAGCGCGGTGTAACCGGGGACCGCCACAAGACTCGCCGCGATCTCAGAGGCCAGTTCCCGCGGTTTGCGACCGGCACGCTTGGCCAGCGCCATCGCCATCGTGCCAGAGTAGTCGCCAAATTTCGGATCGGCTGCCTCGCGAACCTGTTCCAGAAGGACAGGCATCTCGGCAGGGTCGATGGCCACCACACCCTTGGCTGAGAGCTCCTCGAGGGCCGCGGCAAAGGCTCGCCTCAAGGCCGTTCGAAAATTCACCCTCGGCGGCACGCCTGCCGTCGTCGCCTGCGGCTCAGCGAGGCTCATGATGCCGCCGCCCCTTCGCTCCCTGGCACCGGCACCCGTACCGCGTCGCTCCAGAGCCCCTCGAGATCCCAGTACCCGCGGGCGTCGGGATCAAAGAGATGCACCATCACGTTGCCGTAGTCGAGCACGATCCAGCGGCCTTCTTCGTAGCCATCGCTCCCGCGAGAGCGGTCGTGCAGATCATGCTTGACAACCTTCTCGATCTCGTCGGCCATGGCATGCATCTGCCGACGGCTCGCCCCGGTGACAACAACGAAATAGTCAACGACCGGCGTAAGCTCCCGCAGATCGAGGATACGAACATCGGTACCACGCGTCTCGCCCGCCACTCGGGCTGCAAGCATGGCCAGATCGAGCGCCGCGGCAGCGCTCGAGGCGGAAACAGACGTGGATGCGGGGGTGGCCTTCGACACGGGAGGTTCACAGATCCGAGAGAGGGAAAATCCCGAGGAAGTCTACACGAGCGACTCCTACCGCGCGCACGCTCGCCCGGCCGCCAGGGCGATGCCGCAGAGCACGATATCTGGAATCTCGATGGCGGCGGGCAGCGATTCCCGAACCATCGCTCGCCAGCCCCCGGCAAGGATCGTGACCGCGTCGCCCCCGAGCTCCCGAGCAGCTTCGACCACGAGGCGAACGATTGCCCCGCGAAATCCATGCCCCACGCCCGCCGCAATCGCCTCGTCTGTCGCACGCCCCGGCATCCGCGGCGGGGATGCCCACATGGCCTCGGAAAGAGTCGGGAGCTGACTCGTGCCCGATGCGAGTGACTGGGCCATGAGGTCAGGGCCAGGCAGAATCGCGCCACCGAGAAACGTGCCGTCGGCCGCCACGAGGTCAACCGTGGCGGCCGTGCCGCAGTCGACGACAATTGCCGGCTTTCCTGCTGGCTTCGCATGCACCGCAGCCGCGGCGGCGGCAAGCCGGTCGATGCCGACCCGCTGTGGGGCTGGCAGATCGATCGCAAGCGGCAAGTCGGCATGCCCTACCCGACGCTGCCGGATGGGCCTGTGCCGTGTGGCCGAGATCGCGGCAACGGCTGCCTCGAGTCGCGTGGCAGCCCCCTCGGACACGCTCGCGATGAGGATGACCGCGGGACCTGGAGCTGCGGCCAGGAGCCATCGCTCCAGGTTGTCGGGATGGAACCGACGGCTGTCGAGGTCGTGCCGATGCGTCACTTCGGGCAGCCCAACCCCCCCAGCGGCAGCCCCGGCCGCGGCCTCAGCCAGCCGCGCGAACTTGATTCGAGAGTTGCCCACATCCGCGAGAAGCACGGTGTCGCCCGAGCAAATGCCTCGGCCGGCGAGGTTCTCAGAGGGTTGGTCGGAAGGGCTCATGCGGCCGGCTCCCGGCGGTCGAGCTCCGCGGCGATCGTCCACACGAGCATGTCGAGCCCAGCGCCAGTCGCGGCGCTTGCGGCGAGCACATCGCGGCCAAGGGCGGCGGCAAGCTCGTCCCGCACCGCATCGGCTCCTGGCAGTTCACACTTACTCACGACGACGATCTCCGGCCTCGTCCCCAGAGTCGCATCGTACAGCACAAGCTCTTCGCGAATGGCCCGGTAATTGGACAGCGGATCGGTGCCATCAATCGGACATGGCTCAACGACATGGATCAAGATTCCCGCTCGCTCGACATGCCGAAGGAACTCATGTCCCAGTCCTACGCCAGCATGCGCCCCCTCGATGAGCCCAGGCAGATCGGCCAGCACAAACTCACGTTCGCGATCGATCGACACCATGCCCAGGATCGGCGACTTGGTCGTGAAGGGATAGTCGGCGATTTCAGGGCGGGCCCGCGACAGCCGTGAGAGGAGCGTGCTCTTGCCGGCGTTTGGCTTGCCCACGAGCCCCACGTCGGCGATGACCTTGAGCTCGAGCAGGAGACGACGACTCTCACCGGCCTCGCCGGGCGTACACTCCCGCGGCGCCCGGTTGGTCGATGACTTGAAATATTGGTTGCCATGGCCGCCGGCGCCGCCGCGGGCGGCGATGATGGATTGGCCAGGCACGGCAAGATCCTTGAGGACGAGCCTGGTAGCCTCGTCCATCACGATCGTGCCTGGGGGGACGAGGAGCGTGAGGTCGGAGGCGCACGCGCCGGTTCGATTGGCCGGGCCACCAGCCGTGCCAGAATCGGCCTTCCACTGCTTCCGGTGAGCGAGCGCCGAGAGGGAATCGACGCCGCTTTCGGCACGCAGAATCACACTCCCACCATGACCGCCGTCACCGCCGTCGGGACCGCCACGGGGCACATACTTCTCACGCCTGAAACTACAGATGCCGCGACCACCGTCGCCCGCAGTCACCTCGATCTGAACACGATCGACGAACACGTGCGGAGGTCTTTCAGAAGCGGTGGACGAGGCCGACCGCCGTCAATGATGCGGCGGCGCAGTGGATCAGGCCGACGGACTGGCCACCACGTTCACGCGGCGGCCCTCGCGGTCAAACATCACCACGCCTTCGGTGAGGGCGTAGAGTGTGTAGTCAGACCCCATGCCAACATTGGCACCCGGATGAAACTTGGTGCCCACTTGGCGAATCAGAATGTTGCCGGCGATGACGGCCTGGCCACCGAACTTCTTCACGCCGCGCCGCTGCGCGTTGGAGTCGCGACCGTTTCGGCTTGAGCCCTGTCCTTTTTTATGTGCCATTGCAGCAACCTTTGCGGTGTCAGGGCTTCGGCGGAACGTGTGCCGCCATGGGATGCCCGAGCCCCGAAGAATACCTGCTCCATGCTGGTTCCGAAAGCCCCTCCGCGAGGCCACGCTCCTCGCACCGGGTGGCTGGAGGAACGCCCCGGTGGTTGGGAGAGCCAATCAATCCTCGTACCGGAAACCCCAGGAATGGGTAATGCCCTCGTGAACGGCGCGAGCCTCGACCAGCAACTCTGGGCCGTCTGGGCCGAACATCGCCTGAGCGAGCTTGTCCTGGTCCCCCTCGGGAGCCGCACCGATCGCGTCAGATGTGGCCTCGAAGGCATCCCGGGCGTCCATCCGAGCGATCGCCACTGGATCGGCATCGGTGGCATCGAGTGCGGCAAGCACGCGGGCCATCCCCACGGCCCTCGCGAGCCATTCGACCCGAGGGGCTGCCTCGCCAAAAATTTCCATGGCCTCCTCGCGTCGGTCGGCCACGCTTGGCGCCGACTCAAGGCCACGGACGATTTTCGCGAGCGCGACGAGTGGATCGGCCTCGACCGCCTCTGGCGCGAGCCCCATCGGCTGCATGGCCTGCCGTCGGATGCGATCACGATCGGGATCAACAGGACCAGCCGCGGACTTCGCCAATTCCTCGATGGCCCGCACCCCCACATCTCCAAAAACTTCGCGGGCAGACTGACTCCGAGTGTCGATGTCATCGACCTTCGCGAGGGTGTCGAGCACACCGACGAGCGGCAGAAGGCTCGTTCCACTACCGCCGGCTGGCTCCAAAAGCCGCGCGTCGTCCCATGGGATACCCAGTCGCTCGAGCCCAACCTGAGGCCTCGATGAGGTATATCCAGGCCAGCCAAGCGCTGAGAGCACGCGACCGCCAAGCGCCATCCGCTCGAACATGCCGCGAAAACCGACGGCCATCTTTTCGCCTGCGGCGTCACCAGGTCGCCAGAAATCGAGCCGCAGACTTTTGAGCGTTTGCTGGATGTGTTTGCCGGGTGGATCGTCGGGGCCGATCTGCGTGCCACTCCGCTGCCGCCATCGGATCGCGTTGGTGAGGCCTCGAACGTAAATCGAGAAATAATCGATTCGCGGATCAATCGCTTCCCAGATCGCCACGCCCCACCGCTCTTCGCCAGGTGCGATTTCCGTGGCCGAAATCGAGGCGCTATCGAGCAGTTCACGAGCAGGATCTTCTCGGAGGCGGATGGCGTCCATCGCCGATGGAACGAGCCTGTCGAGATAGGCTCGGTACGTCGAGATGCCCTCGGTGTCGCCCAGGCCCTCGCGAGTCTCGAGCACGAACTGGGGCAGGAATCGGACCGGCTTCTCGAACCGCTCCATGACACGCTCGACCGGGTCGGCTTGGCCCGCTTCCTCGAGTCGCTTGGTTTCGATGCGACGGCCACCCACGTTTTTCACTCGGTAGACGAGATAGGTCACGCTCGTCCGCCGCATCCGTCGATCGCCCACCGGGATATCGACGGCGACCGTTCGGGGCGGCTTGAAGGCGAACTCGAGACACCATATATCCCGCGGGTACTCCACCCTGCCGGCCCGACTCACGAGCGTTGTATTGACCGCCGCCCGCTGCGGCACCCACTGCAAGGCGGAAAGCCCCTCGGTCACCTCCACCAGGGACCCGCGCTGGAGCGGGTCATCGAGCGCGAGATCGGTCGGGATAACAGTGAGCACGCCAGGGGCCAGGGGCCGAAAGCCATCGTCGGCACAAACGAGAAGTGAAGGGGCAAGAAAAACGGCCGTGAACAAAACCGCGACCCAGCGAGACCAGCAGGCGAAGGAAACCCCGCTGAGGAGCGTTTTTTGTGGGAGTGTCATGGCGTCGCAATCCTAACCATTTCGGCCAACATCTCGCAGAATCGTCATTTCTTTCCTGTGCTTCCCAAATTCCCTTGATTGCCCGTATTTTCCGTTCACACTAACGAATGACCCGGAAAGGGCCAAGGAAAACTGGGCTTCGCTGGCAACCTCTCCGACAACAGACTTCGGGCGCGGCCCTTGACCGCCGCTAA
This sequence comes from Pirellulales bacterium, assembly GCA_041746715.1. Lineage (GTDB taxonomy): Bacteria > Planctomycetota > Planctomycetia > Pirellulales > UBA1268 > QWPN01. The sequence goes on from JBGTGN010000227.1 coordinate 40,878, forward strand.
CCCGCGCCAAGTGATTCGGCATTTCGACGAACCCGCCATCATGCTCCGCGTAAATCCGCTTCAGCCGCCACGACCGTTTTTGATGCTTGAAGCAACGGGGGACGATGCGGGGCACCCCACGGTCCCGGCCATCAGAACGTCACAAACCAACCTCATGCATGAAGAAGCATTGAGCCGACCGAAGCCGCGGCAGACCATTGATCAGAGATGGCTGATCTCGGCCGAGGCCTACGATACAACGGGCATCCTGACCGGCGTGGATCCCTGCGAGTCGAGGTATTGGTGGATGCCTGAGCTCCATGGAGGGTGGCCCGCTGGCGTCGAAGCTGGCGATGCTTACGCGGCACGACGCTCAACAACGCGTTCGCCTGCTGCTGCCTGAGCGACTTCCGCCGCAAGTGAGGCGTAATCCTCGGAGCCATGCGATCCGGCGGCATAATCGAAGATTGACTGGCCGAAACTCGGCGCCTCGGCGAGGCGGATATTGCGGCGAATGCGGGTCGCGAAAAGACGGGCGCCAGCCCAGGCTGGGTGGGCCGCTTCGGTATCGGTGAAAAACGCATCGACATCGCGGGCGATTTCGGCGGCCAGCCGCGTGCCGGCCTCGTACATGCAGAGCACGACTCCCAAAAGACAGAGCCGCGGATTGACTCGCTCCGAAACGAGCTCGATCGTCTCGAGCAGCTTGCTCAGGCCGTGGAGCGCGAGGAAATGAGGCTGGAGTGGGAGCAGCACTTCGCCGGCGGCAGCCATCGCATTGAGCGACAAGAGCCCGAGGGATGGCGGGCAGTCGATGACAAGGTAGTCGAAGCCAGCGCCAGGGCCGGCGGTGCCGGAAAACCGGGGGTCGGCCGCAATGCGCTCGCGGAGAATCGACTCCCGACCGGCCTTGCCGGCCAACGCCAGCTCGACCGCCGAGAGATCAATATGTGCAGGCACGACCGAAAGGGTTTCGGACACCGTCACGACCGCGTCGGCGAGTGGCCGACCGGCGGTGAGCACATCGAAGGCCGACACGCCGTCCCCTCCCGGCGACACACCGACATGGAGCGTCGCGTGGGCCTGAGAATCGAGGTCGAGAAGGCATACCCGGTGCCCGGCCCGCGACAATGCCACGGCGAGGTTGACCGATGTGGTGGTCTTCCCAACTCCCCCCTTCTGATTGGCAACGGCGATGGAGCGCATTGAATCGTCCTTGTTCTGAAGCGGCAATCTCGGGACAGGGAGCGGGGAGGATACGCCCAGGGGGCGGGTTCTCAATAGCCCGATTTTCCAGGCGAATATGCGGCTTTTTGCGTTGCCTCCACCCACTTGGTGAGGCCTGCCCGCACCCGTCCCAGCGCGACTCGACCAGGGCGTCCGACGACCGTGAGCGCTCCGGGGGCGTCGAGATCAATCGCCAGGACCACATTTCCCTGCTCGCTGTCATCGGGATCGCGGAAGGCGATTGCTACATCCCAGTCGGCTGACGGGAGACGGGCCGGCCGCCCGGCGTGGCCTCCCGTGGCCCAGTCGTAGTTCACATCCTCGATGAGCCCCCGACGCAGGTGGACAAGCCCAGGGGCCTGCGAGACGTCGTGAGTGGACGTCTGGATAACTCGCCCACCCTCTGCGGTAAGTCCCCACAGTTCGACGGTCGGTGCCGACTGGATGGCGCCTGCCACGTCGGGGCCAAAAAAGCCGAGGCAGCGGCGGGTCTGCTTCCACTGAAACCAGACCGCAAACGCCCCGAGCGCCGAGGCCATGAGCACGACCGAGACAACGACCACCGTGCCTGTTCCGGACGACGGTCGGGAGAGGTTGCTCTGGCCGGCACCTATGCTACCGTCGGAGGATCGTGAACTCTGAGGGAATTTTGTCATGGCGAACGCGTTTGACGCCTACCGCGAAGCACTTGTGGTCGAGCACCACACTGCCTGGCCCACCGACTATGAGGATTGGTCGGCTGCCGACAAGGCTCGCATCGATGAATTACTCCATGCGAGCCCTACCGAGGCGGCCGAGCTCGACTATGTTCGACAGCATACCGGCTTCGCCCGCGTGATTTCGGTCACGCCAGACGACCTGGCCCGCGTGGGCGTGTCCTGACCGTGGCCACGATACGCGTCCACCTTCCGAGCAGTGGTGTCGATCGCTCCTACGACATTCATTGCGGGAGCGGCCTGCTGGGCACGGTGGGTGGCCTCGTAGAGGCGGCTGGAGGTCGCCGGGCGGTCGTTGTGGCGGACGCGGCGGTGGCAGGCACCCATGCCGCCCGCACAACAGATTCTTTGATCGCGGCCGGGGTTGCCGTCCAGTCGCTCACGGTGCCGTCCGGCGAGGGTTCCAAGTCGCTTGCGGCCCTGGGAACGCTCTGGGATGCCATGGCCGAGTTGGCCGTGGATCGTGGCACGCATATCGTGGCCGTCGGTGGTGGTGTGGTTGGTGATTTGGCCGGTTTTGCGGCCGCCTCGTTTGCCCGAGGCCTCTCGCTTTGGCATGTCCCGACCACCCTCGTGGCCCAGGTGGACAGCGCCATCGGCGGTAAAACCGGGATCAACCTGGCCGGTGGCAAAAACCTGGTTGGGGCGTTCTGGCAGCCCCGTGGCGTGGTGGCGGATATCGATACCCTCGGCACGCTTCCCGAACGGGAGTACCTCAGTGGCTTGGCTGAGGTCGTGAAATATGGCGTGATTCTTGCCCCCTCGTTCTTTGCCTGGCTCGAGGCCAATGCGGGCTTGCTGCGGGACCGTGAACACGCGGCATTGGCCCATGCCGTGGAGCGGTCGGCCGCGATCAAGGCGGGGGTTGTGGAGCAGGACGAGCGGGAGATTTTAGGGCTCCGGGCGGCCCTCAACTACGGCCACACCTTCGCCCATGCCTACGAAACAGCCCTCGGCTACGGAACGCTCCTGCATGGAGAGGCGGTCTCGATCGGCATGACGCGTGCCGCGAGACTGGCTGAGGCCATGGGTCGCATCCAGGGCGACGTGGTCGCCCGTCAGGACCGGCTCCTTGCAGCCCTCGGCCTTCCGGTGTCGCACGCCGGCCTAGGCTCCCTCGATTCTGACCTGCTCCTTGCCATCATGGGGCGAGATAAGAAGGCCGAGGCCGGTCGGCTGCGGTTCGTGCTGCCGTCGAGACTCGGCCACGTCGCGCTCGTGGATGGTGTCGATGAGGGCCTTGTCCGGCGCGTGCTCGCCGACGGCTGATCTCCCATACGGCACGGGAATCACTTGCCCATAAGGGGGGTTCGCTGGAGCGAATCGCTCCAGCGCGATGGGCGGAGGCGACCAGCGCTGGGGCGAATCGCTCCACCTCCCTGGAGCGATTCACCTCAGCGAGCAATGAGGGGATTTCACAAAACAGCATGATTCATCGAGAAATCATCACTTTCATCAATTTTCGCAGTCCATGTGGCCGTTCGGCACGCATCGTGCATTGAATTCCTTTGCCCCGGGCTTCGGCCTGAGGTTCCCGGTCGGGCATGGTCGTGTCCGTCGGGATGTCGATTTCCACGCTGCGCTCGGGGTCTGAAAAGTCTCGGTCGTGGCACAACGTGAGGAAAGAGTGCGCTCATGAACCCCAAATCGTGTTCCGTTGGGCACGCCCGACGGGGCTGGTCGCTCACGCAGGCTGATGTCCTGCTGTGTGCCCTCCCCATCGTGCTGTTCCTTTCAATCGTGTCGCTTGTTTGAGTCCTGCCTGAGTTTTGCGTGATTCAAGGAGATTGCCGTCATGACCCCTTCTGAACCTTCGTCTGCCGATCGCTGCTTTGGCGTGCTTCGCTCGTTGCAGGCTGCGGGCATCCGCGAGATCGTCATTGTCGATCCCGTATGTGACCGCTACGGCGACTTCGTCGAAGCTGCTCAGGAAGGTCATGTGGGCCTCCACTTTTGTGTGGATGGGCAGTCGGCCGTGAGGCTGGCTCGTCGATTCAGGGCTGATGTGTGGCTGGTGGCCTCCGAGCTGCCAGACATGTCGGGCTTCGATCTGCTTGAAATGCTTTCGGCCCATGTGCTCCAGGGGGATGTCGATCCGCTTCTGGCGGGATCGCGAATCTCACTGGGCGCGGTAGGCCATGGCATGCGGTCAGGCATCTTCATGATGTCGGATGATTACCGGCTCGAGGACGAGCAGCGAGCCCTGTCGTCGGGTGTCGCGGGCTATCTCGTGCGGCCGGTGACCGTAGACACCATTCGGGCGAGTCGTTCGCCAGTGATGGTTGGTGAGGCTGACACCGTGTCCTCGAAGAGCTGAGTATCCGAATCGATCGCTTGTTCCAACTGGAAGACCCAATCGGAAGTCCAATTTTTCACCTTTCGCTGTTTTCACATTTTGCTTGGAGTCCACGAAATGGTCAGTCTGTCTGAGCTCTCGACGTTGCCCATGATCCCCGACGTCGTCGTCGTCGATCCAAATTTTCAGCTCTACGCTCCGCTCGTTGCGGCCGCCCGGGCTGGGCGACTGAACCTGCACCTGCGAGCCAGCGGCGCTGAGGCTCTTAAACTGGGCCGTCGCCTGAATGTTGACGCGTGGCTTGTGTCGCCTGAGCTTGACGACATGGCTGGCAATGACTTTGTCTCGCTCCTCGAATCACTGCCGAACCGCTCCTCACACGCGGTGGCCATGGTCGCTCCATCGGGGTCACCCAAAACGGCGGACGCCCTCCACCATCCGATCTCGCTCGATGCGATTGAGGCTGTTCTCCGTTCGCCAGCGACAAAGACTGCCGTTGATGTCGCGGCCAACGAGACGAGTCGCACACGGGCCCTGCTCTCGCTTCCCATCGGCGTTGGCGCGGCCATGCTTGCCATCGCCGTCTTGATGATGGGCTAGCGGCTACCAGCGGCCGGTCACGCCGACGCCGCCGAGATCACCGATGGGCAGCGGCATGACCTGCAGTTCCATGCCGGCGAACTGAAGCTCGGTGGCATCCACCGCCCGGGCGCTCGCCCAGGCGAGATACCAGCCCAGGAAAATCTGGGATGGATAGTGGGCGTCATCGGTCATCCGAGAGAAGCCCACGAACGTTGAACAGACGTAGAGCGTGCCCTTGAGCAGGGGGCTCTCCACCATGTCGGCAGCGGCCAGAAATGGCACCGCCCCGACAAACGCGTGACCGCTCACGCCGTTGTTGTCGTTGAAGAAGTGCCATTGGCTTCCGACATCCTCCGACGGTCGCGACGCCCCCGTGGCCATCTGCAAGACATAAAGCGGTGGCGCCCCCACAACGAACATTCGAAGCGACCGCGACCCCCACTCACCGACGATATCACCCGCGGGATTGCCCTCAAAAACGAGCCCCGTGGCTGCCGCGGCTCCGAAGACGGCCAGTGCGTAGCGGCCTTCGCCGACGTCCTTCACGTCCGAGAAGAACGTCCCAACGCTCGTCGGCGCAACCCCTCGCTGCCAGGCATTCTGCATCGTGTCGTCGAAGCCAGTGTTTGCCATGAGGGCACCGGCTCCAAAGGCCGCGGTGAGGCAGACGAGGCTCTCGCAGTCGTAGAAGTTGCGATAGTCCTCGAGGATCTTGTGACCGGCCCGTGAGACCCTTGGAAACCGGCTCTTCGCCCAGGGGGGATCGTTTGAACGAGGCACCGTCATCCCGCCGCCATCAATGGGCGGAAGTGAATACACTGGATCGGTGGTTGGGGCGAGGCGGGCAGCGAGCTCGATCGTCAGGCTGTCGTGATGCGTCGATGGCTGCCAACCCCCTACGAGCTGAACGCCGCGGCCATCCGCAGCGGTGCCCGAGAGGGATTCGGTTTGGACCGCCGCATCGACCCAGGCACCGGCCACGGCTGGCACAACGCGAACGACAACCCGCTGACGCCGCGGCGGCCAGGTGGCCTGCCCACAGCCAGGGGGCTCGACCCAGGCCGATTCGATCACACCTGCCCTCGGAGGTATGGACGTGAAATCAGGCTCAACCGCCCGCACAACGGGCCATTCGGCGGCCACTGTCGCAAGCGTCCGTTCCCACATGGCACGTCCGTTCGCTCCAGGCAGGAACATTCCTCCCGGAACCTCGTCGGGAGCCGACACGGCTTTCTCAACGTCCTCACCGGCGGCATCGGTGATGCACGCTGGCATGAGTGCGCAGGCCATGAGCATGCGGCACGCCATGGCGCACCACCACGGGGCCTCGGAGAATGAGCGAGAAATCATAGACATGTGCGGCGGGACTGTCGCACCCGTTGGAGTGGGCCGCAACCCGGATTTCACGCCCGAAAAGCGTGCAAAACCCTCAATTCATGGCCTTGATGAAGACCTCCACCTGCTGGCCCACGAAGAGCGGTGGCCGGCCCGTCGGGTCAAACTGGTAGATCACCTGGAGCACTCTTGTATCGACCCGCTCTGTCGCATCGCCGGTAAGCGACTTCTTGGGCACGACGAATGGCTCCACACGAACGAAGCTGAGCGGATACTCCTCCTGGAGGCTTCCTCGCGGCACGGCGACCGCGGATGCCTCCTTTCGGAAGCGAGGGATGTCGTACTCGTCGATATCGACCCGCACATGGAGACGATCGATGTTCCCCAGGATTACCAACGGCTGATTCGGCGGTGTGCCGACAAACTCGCCAGGCCGCACATTCACCTGAAGCACGCGGCCGGCGACGAGTGCCCGCGGGACGAGGCGATCGATCTCGACCTCGATCTTCGCCGCATCGGCCTCCGCTCGTGCGAGCGCGGCTTTGGTCACATCGCGGTCGTACTCCCATGACCCCGCGCGGAGCAGGTCGAGGTCCGCGGTAGCTCGAGCGAGCGTCGCCTCAGCCGCCGCCAGGGCTTCTCGCCGCTCGACCAGATCCTGTTCGGTGCTCACCCGTCGGGCGAACGTCTCCTCGGCCCGCTTCATGGCGTCCTGCTCACGAACGACGGTCGATCGAGCCTCATCGACCGCGGCGGCGAGCACGGGGATTTTTTCTTTTCGCGGCTCGGCCTCCAGCTTCACAAGCTCACTGCGGGCCTGGGCGACCGCTGCCTGCTTGATAGCAAGTTCGCTTCGCATCTGCCGGTCGTCGAGTCGAAACAAGGGCTGCCCCGGCGTGACGTCATCTCCCACCTTCACAAAAACCTCGACCACGACGCCTGCGGTAGCGGACCCCACGGCAATGTTCTCGGTCTGCGCCTCGACAATGCCCGCGGCGGCGAGCGCGTCGCTGTAGGGATTTGTGGCCGGCGGAATCAGGGGCTGGGGATTCCGCGTCACCGCTCGCGTCGTCCAGACATACCAGCCGGCGAAGCCAAGCAACCCGATGGCGCCGAGTGGCAGGAGGATCTGCGTGATGACGTCGGCGATCGTTCTCGGCCGGTTCATCCGACGTGGTTGCGATGCGTGCGGCGTGTCTGAGTCAGATGGCATCGTGCGGTCTTGAACTCCATAATCCTGCTCGAGAGGTCCCGTGATTGACACCGGTGGGGGGAGCACCATCACACACCAGAAAATCCTACGGGAAACGGCCCGCGGGCAACCGTGTCGATGCGGCCATCCTCCATCGAGGCGATCCGGCCGGCGAAAGGATAGACGCGGGAGTCGTGTGTCACCACGATGACCGCGCGGCCAGGCTGCACAGCGACCTCCTGGATGAGCTCCATCGTGATGCGACCGTTTTCGGCATCGAGGGCGCTCGTCGGCTCATCACACACGAGCAGCCGTGGCTTGTGGACGAGCGCCCTCGCGATCGCCACCCGTTGCTGCTGACCGCCGGAAAGCTCACTCGGGAGATTTGGGAGGCGGTCCCCCATGCCCAGTTGCTCGAGAACGTCGGCAGCCGCCTCAACGGCTCGCCGCCTCGGCCAGCCTGCGATGAGGAGTGGCACCGCGGCGTTTTCAACGGCTGTGAGCGTCGGCAGAAGGTTGAACGCTTGAAAGACAAAGCCGACGTTGTCACGGCGAAATTTCACTTTTCGGGCGGCGGATATCGTTCGCAAATCCTGCCCGAACACGCGGACGTCGCCCGCGGTCGGCTCGAGGGTTCCCGCGACGATGGACACGAGTGTGGTTTTGCCACAGCCGCTCGGGCCCACCAGCATCAGGAGTTCGCCATAGGGCACATCGAGATCGACCCCCCGCAGCGCCCGCGTGAGCGCGGCGCCGCTTCCAAAATCCTTGGTCACGCCGCGGACACGGATGGCGATATCGGCATACTCGTCGGATTCTGTCATGACGTGGTCCACGCTACGCTCGGAAGACGATCGCGGGCTCGACGAAGAGCACCTTGCGAATCGAGAGGAGGCTCGCCACGAGCACGATCACAAACACGGCGACCGCGGTGAGCGCGAGCACCTGCCATGGCATGAAGAAGGCGAGGCGCGACGCTCCCTTGACGAACCAGCCGAAGAGGCTTGCCAGGCCAACGCCCAGGCCGTAGCCAACAAGGCCCACCTGCATCCCCTGGCCAAGCACCATCAGGAGAATCGTCCAATTGCTCGCGCCCATCGCCTTGAGCGCGCCATATTGCCGGATGTTCTCGACGGTGAAGAGATAGAATGTTTGCCCGGCGATGGCGGTGCCCACAAGGAACCCGAGCAGCACGGTGATCCCGAAGTTGATCGGGATGCCAGACTTCTCGAGGTAGTACTGAATGGTTCGCCAGAGGAACTCTTCGCGAGTGAGCGCCTGGAGGCCCGTGCGTTCCCGGATGTGGCGGCAGACTTCGGTCGCAGGCACTCCGGGCTGGGCATCGGCGAGCACGAACGAGAGCACCTTGCGCTCCGGTGGAGCAAACGCGACCGCCTGGCTGTACCGGGTGTACACAATCGGAAAACTCTGGAACGTGCGGCTGGCCTTTGTGATGCCGACGATGACGGCTCGGCGATCGTTCATTTCAAATGTGCGGCCGAGCCGAAACGGCTCACCGGGCCAGATCCGCTGGTAGCCGGCGTCGTCCATGATGACAGCGTCGGGCTTGCGGAGATCGGCCACCGAGCCCATGAAGATGCCCTGTGGCGCGCCCACGTAGGTGGCGTCGTCGAGGCCGAGGATGATCATCTGTTCGTAGGTGCCCTCGGGGAGCCGAGCTCGTCCGAGGCCTTTGTAGAACGGCACCGCCCAGGCCACTCCCGGCACACTCTTCACCCGAAAGAGCTCCGTATCGGCGAGAGGCTTGATGTCATCGACGTACTGGACGTTCGGGTCCATGACCCAGATGCCGGGCCCCTCGACGTCGCGAATCTGGCTGACCGTGAGCGACATGAGGCCGCAGAAGATCGACGCCTGCTGGGCGATGAGCACCGCGGCGAAGACAACGCCAAAGACGATCCCGAGGTATTTCACTCGGTTTCCGACAAGCATCTTCCAGGCGACCCAGAGCATCGCGATAGCTTATCCGCGGCAACGCTTGGCCGTGGTATTCTGCCGTGCTTTAACGCTGTCACAGGAGCCACGCACCCTTGCCCGAGTCGGCCGAAACCGATGTGGCGGGAGACCAGGCCGTTGCGGCCCACGATCCGCGAGTCGCCGATGTGCTCAAGCGGTGGTGGGGCTTCGAGACGCTCCGCCCGATGCAGGGGGGGGCGATCGATGCGGCCCTCACCGGCCGCGACTCGCTCGTTGTGATGCCCACCGGCGGTGGCAAGAGCCTCTGCTATCAGCTTCCGCCGCTCGTGAGTGATTCCACCGACGTTGTGATCTCGCCGCTGGTTGCCCTCATGAAAGACCAGGTCGATGCCCTCGAGGCGATCGGCTATCCCGCGGCTGCCCTCCACTCGGGGCTCTCCCCAAAGGAGCGTTCCGCGATTTTTGACCGACTTCGGGCGGGTGAACTGCGGCTTCTGTTTTCGGCCCCTGAGCGGCTCGTGAACTCGGGGCTCCTCGACACGCTCGCGCATGTGGGCGTGAAGCGATTCGCGATCGACGAGGCCCACTGCATCAGCCACTGGGGACATGACTTCCGTCCGGAGTATCGCCAGCTCGCGCTCCTTCGCGAGCGATTCCCGCAGGCGAGCCTCCATGCCTTCACGGCGACGGCCACGCCGCGAGTTCGCGACGACATCGCAAGCCAGCTCGGCCTTCGCGATCCGGCCGTCCTCGTCGGCACGTTCGACCGGCCCAACCTCGTCTACCGCATCGTGCCGCGAACTGACCGCGTGGCCCAAACGCTCGCGATCCTGGGGCGGCATCAGGGGGAGGCGTCGATCGTTTATTGCATCTCGCGCAAGGAAACCGAACGCCTTGCAGCACGACTCACCGCGGAGGGCCTTCTCGCGCGGCCCTACCACGCCGGCCTCGAGTCGAAGGAACGGCACCGCACCCAGGACGCCTTTGCCAAGGAAACGATCGACGTCGTCGTGGCTACCGTGGCCTTCGGGATGGGGATCGATCGTTCCGACGTACGACTCGTGCTCCACACGTCCCTCCCGAAGAGTCTTGAGGCGTATCAGCAGGAGACGGGGCGGGCAGGCCGCGATGGGCTCGCTGCCGAATGTGTGCTGCTCTATTCGTCGGCAGACGTCTTCAGTTGGGAGGCCCTTACCCGCAAGAGCGCGGCGGAAAGTGACCTCGATGAGGAGGAGCAGGAGACACTCATCGCCTCACAGATGCACCATCTCCATGCGATGCGTCGGTATGCCCAGGCGGCCCGCTGTCGTCACGCAGCGCTCTCCGAGTATTTTGGGCAGGGCTATCCGACCACGTCGTGCGAAGCATGTGACGTGTGCCTCGGCGAGACCGCCGGTTTTCCTGATGCGACCGTTACGGCTCAGAAAATCCTGTCGTGCGTGGCCCGCGTGGATCAGCGGTTTGGCGTGAAGCATATCTGCGAAGTCCTGCGGGGGGCAAAGACCGACGCCGTGATGCGGAACGGCCACGACAGGCTCTCCACCTACGGCTTGCTCGCGCAGCTTGACCAGCGATCCGCCGAAAACCTTGTCCACCAATTGCTTGACCAGGAAATCCTCGTGCGAACGCCTGGCGATCGCCCGGTGATCCGGCTCAACGAGCGATCATGGGAAGTGATGCGAGGCGGAAGGGAGGTTGTTCTCCTTGAGCCGGGCGTGAGCAAGGCGAAGGTGACAAAGGCCGAAGCCGACGACTGGCGAGGCGTAGACCGTGACCTCTTCGAGCGGCTCAGGCGATGGCGAAGGCGGCTGGCCGAGGCCCGTGGCAAACCGGCCTGGACGATCCTGGACGACAAGGCCCTGCGGACCATCGCCCGTGAAAAACCATCGACCCTCAGCTCACTCGCACGCTGCAAAGGCATCGGCGAGAAACGTCTCGCCGATTTCGGCGAAGCGATCCTCGACCTCATCGACGGCCGAGAGCCGAAGGCATAGGCAACGCTTCTCTACGCTCGTCGGGCCGTCGTTCGGTGACATGACACGGGGGACGGCGAGCTGCGGCACCAGGCGGTGCGATGAACTAGACTCTCGTGCGATTCCCAGGACCAACAGCATGATCCATACCGGCACCATTCCGTTCGATCTTCAGGACAAGGTCGACCGCGAACTGGAATCAAGCGAGCGGGTGGTGTGGATGGACCAGCCAGTGCCGCGGTATTTCACAGGTGCATCGATCAGTCTGTTTCTGTTCGCGATTCCGTGGACTGCCTTTGCGTTGTTCTGGATGTGCGGGGCAGCGGGCTTCAAGGTGCCCGACTTCACTAAGGGCCCTGAGCTCCTCTTCCCACTCTTCGGTGTCCCGTTTGTGCTTCTTGGCATCGGCCTGCTGTCGTCGCCGTTCTGGACGTTCCGAAAGGCAGTCCGCACCGCCTATGTCGTCACCGATCAACGGGCGATCATCTTCGAAGGGGGATGGTCCACGACCGTTCGCAGCTTTCCACCCGAACGGCTCGGAGACATCTACCGCAAGGAGCGACGTGACGGCACTGGCGACGTCATCATGGGGCGCCAAATCTCGACCGACTCCGAAGGCGGACACCAGGCGACCGACGTGGGCTTCCTGAATATCCGTGATCCGAAGACGGTCGAATCGATGCTCCGAAAACTGGCAGCGGCGGCGAACCCCCGCGAGTGATCATGAGGACGAGAGGAAACGCAGCACCATGAAGATCACACAAACACATCTCCTGGTGCCGGGCCTCCTCATTGCCATGGCGATCATGTCCGGCTTTGCCGCTGGATCGGAAGCCCCCCGCCCCAACGTCATCTTCATCCTGGCCGATGACATGGGCATTGGCGACGTGAAGTGCCTTGGCGGCAAGACCTCAAAGATCGAGACGCCCACCATGGACCGGCTTGCCAAAGAAGGCATGGTGTTCCGAGATGCCCACTCGACCTCTTCGGTCTGCACGCCCACTCGATACAGCGTGCTCACCGGGCGGTACAACTGGCGGAGCCCGCTGAAGGACGGGGTCTTGAATGGGTTCAGCCCGCCGCTGATCGAGGAGACTCGTCCGACCGTGGCCCGCTTCATGAAAGACCAGGGCTACACAACGGCCTGCATCGGCAAGTGGCACCTCGGCATGAATCTGCCGCTCACGGACGGCAACGAGCCGGCGGACGACGTGGGCAAGGCGAACCGTGGCAAACCTCGCGCTCCCTCCGGGACGAACGTCGATTGGCATGGCACGATCACTGGTGGGCCAAACGCGGTCGGGTTCGACACGTTCTATGGCATCAGCGCATCGCTCGACATGCCACCGTATATCTGGATTCATAACGATGCGTTTGTTGGCGAATGCACGGTCGAGAAGGCGTTCCACCGCCGCGGCCCAGCCCAGGCGGATTTCGAGGCGGTCGATGTCTTGGGCACCATCGCGAGCAAGAGCGTGGAGTTCATCCTTGCAAACAAAGACAAACCCATGTTCATGTACATCCCGCTTGCCAGCCCGCACACGCCGATCGTGCCATCCAAGGCGTGGCAGGGGAAAAGTGGCCTCGGCTCCTACGGGGATTTCGTGATGGAAACCGACCACGCGATCGGCGAGATCGTGAATGCCGTTGATGACGCAGGCATCGCCAACAACACGCTGATCGTCGTGACCGCCGACAACGGGTGCAGCCCGGCTGCCCAAGGCGGGATGGCGGGCCTTGCGTTCAGGACGCCGGAGCCAACCCCAGACAACCCCGACGCCCACTACCCTTCAAGCATCTATCGTGGACACAAGGCCGATCTCTTCGAAGGAGGCCATCGCGTCCCTTTCATTGCCCGCTGGAAGGGAACCGTCCCCGCGGAGACAACATGTGATGAGACGGTGTGCCTCGTGGATCTCTATGCGACGTGCGCCGATCTCTGCGAGAAGACGCTCACAAATACGGCAGCTTCCGACTCCGTCAGCATGCTTCCCTGCCTTCTCGGCAAGACCGAGAAACCCATTCGCGAGGCGACGGTCCATCATTCCATCAATGGTTCGTTCGCCATCCGCAAAGACAACTGGAAACTTCTGATGGCGGCTGACTCCGGCGGCTGGAGCGCACCGCGTCCCGGCCCCAAGGCGGCCAAGGATCTGCCTCCCGTTCAACTCTATGACCTGACAAACGATCCCGGTGAAACCAAAAACGTCCAGGCCGAGCACCCAGCAGTCGTGGCGAAGCTCACATCCCTCCTCACGCGGATCATCAAGGAAGGCCGCAGTACGCCCGGCGAGAAACAAGCCAATGATGGGCCAGCCCACTGGAAGCAGCTCAACTGGATGGAGTGACACGCCAAATGCGAGTCACGCAGGCGGCTTGAGCACCATTCGCCAGGCGCGGTGCGGCCGACGGTCACGAAAGTCCTCGGGGATCGTGCGGGCTGTGACCTCGCGGATCGCGTAGCGAGCTGGAAGGCTTTCGGTATCGAGGTGAAAGCGGCGGAAGTTGGTCGAGAAATAGACGACGCCGTCGGGTGCGAGATTGTCTGCGACCAGGCCAAGCAGTTCGGCGTGATTCCGCTCGATATCCCACGGCACGTCGCTCTTTGCCGATCGTGAGAACGTCGGCGGATCGACAACCACAAGGTCGAAGGGAGACTCGCCACGACGGGCTCGGTGAAGCAGGAAGGCTCTCGCCTCATCCCGAACCGTCCGGTGACGGCCAGCATCGGTGAAGCCATTCTTGGCGAGGTTGGTCCGCGTCCAGTCGAGGTAGGTGTTGGAAAGATCCACGCTCACGGTCTCCTTCGCACCCCCCGCCGCGGCATACACGCTGAATGCGCCGGTGTAGCAGAAGAGATTGAGCATCCGTTTTCCTGAGGCCTCGGCCCGCACGAGCGACCGGGTCGTGCGATGATCCAGGAAGAGCCCCGTGTCAAGGTAGTCGGAGAGATTCACCTCAAACGAAAGGTCGCCCTCCCGCACTGTGAGCATGTCCTTCTGCTCGCCGACTTTCTCGTACTGCGACGTCCCTCGCTGCCGCCTGCGTGCCTTCAAGAACGATCGCCCTGGAGCGACGCCAAGTTCGGATGCAGCCGCCTCCATCATTCGATCGAGCCAGACATCATGCTCGATCTCGCTCCGCTCATGAGGGCGGTCGTACTCCGCGGCATGCAGCCAGCCCGCATACCAATCGATCGCCAGTGGAATCTCGGGGATATCACGGTCGTAGACGCGAAACGCCTCGATGTTCTGTCGGCGAGCCCACTTCGATAGGTGCTTGAACCGCTTGGCCAAGCGACGCCGAAAGTCACCAATCTGGTCGCCCACCGCCCGCTTCACAGGCCGCGCTGGCGTCTCCGCTGATGGCGACTGCACGGCCTGCGACCGCTCTCGAATCTCGACCTCCAAAAGCTTGCACGCGATCGGGCCGTTCATGAGCGGCACGCGGGCGGTCGTGCGGAGCCCGAAGTGTTTGGTGGCGGGAGTGTCGGCCGTCAGGATCGCCGCTCGCCACCCACCGCAACGGGCCACGAGCCAGTCGCCGAGTCGGCGGAGGATGGCCGCCGCGCGAGGGAGCGGCAGCCGTTCACCATACGGTGGATTCATGACGATGAACCCGTGCCCTGGCGGCGGCACGACCTCTTCAAAATGCTTCTGCTCGAGCGTGATCGCGTCGGCCACACCGGCGCTCACCGCACACGACCGCGCCGCGGCGACGGCTTCAGGATCGAGATCGCTGGCATGAAAGCCGCTCTGCGTCGGCCGCACGCGGCCCTCGAGCGCGGCCACCAGTCGATCGGCGAGCGCACGGTCGTAGTCGCGAAAACGAAAAAATCCATGCCCCTTCCGACGCGCTCGCCAGAGGCCCGGTGCCATGCCTGCGGCGATGGTGGCCGCTTCAATGACAAGGGTGCCCGAGCCGCACATGGGGTCGAGCACGAGCTCGCCGGTAGTCACACCATCACTTCCGTGGCGTTCCTCACCAGGCTGCCACCATCCCGCAAGAGCAAGGATTCCGGCCGCGAGCACCTCCGAGAGCGGCGCCTCCACCTCACCGGTCCGCCAGCCCCGCTGATGGAGCGACCTCCCTGCGGCATCCCGGTAGATCGTGGCTACGTTGCCCACGAGGTGCAGCGCGAGCCGGAGCGTCGCCCCTCGCAGGCTCACACCCGGTCGTTTTCCAGCCGGCGTTCGCAACTGATCGACGACCGCGTCTTTGACGACCTGCGCGGCGTAGAGCGAGTGTGTCAGAAACGTGTCGTGAATTGCAGCATCCACGCGAAGCGTGTCGGCAACCTTGAGCTGCTCGGTCCAGTCCACCTCTTGCATTGCGGCATAGAGAGATTCTGGTGAGTCGACTCGAAATCTCCCGAGTGGCTCGAGCACACGGATCGCCGTCCGACATTCGAGTACCGTGCGATAGAGTAGCTCCCGCTCACCCCCCTCCGGTGCCGAAAACTCGATCGTCCGCCGTCCCACCCGGAGATTTACCGCGCCAAGGCTCTCGAGCTCCTTTGCGAGTACCCACTCGAGGCCACCAAGCGTGCGAGCGGTGAGTCGCGGAGACTCGTCAGCAATCGGGGCCGGCAGCGGCCTCGGCTCAGGACAAACATCGGGAAACGGTCGCGGCTGCATGGGAAGCGACTGTACCGTGCGCTCTCACGCGGGACCACAAGGGCGTGCCCTGGCGGCCCTGTGAATGGAACCCGTTTTCTCCCCTGGAGTCCTGAATCAGTTTCATGACCGGCGGGCCGAGTGTCACACGGATGTACCCAGTCCCGGAGGTCCTGAGCTCCGGGGGCATGCCGAGTTTCCACTCGGGGCTGCACGTGTCATGGAGCCGGCGTAGAAAACCAAGCGCAGCCAGGATGGCGAAGCGAAGGTTTTCTCCGAGTGCAGCGACGGGCCTGGATGCCCGTCGCAAACGTCCGGCGACATGACACGGGCAGCCCCGAGCCACGTAGGACGTTGCCAGCGGCAATCCGGCTTGCCGTTCTGACAGCCCTGGCGATATCACAACGTTGTTCGTCATCCCTTGCTGTACGCATCGTGGCCCGACTCTTTCGCAAAAAACCTCCAGGGCTCATCCCCCGACAGTTCCGCCGCGACGGTGCGATCTTCATCCACGTTCCCAAGTGTGCCGGCTCGGCGCTGCTCGATGCCTGGGTCGGCTACCAGACGGGTCACGTCACCGCCGAGCGATATCGGGAAGAAGACGCGGCCTTCTTTGCCAAGGCCTATGTGTTCACGTTCGTTCGTGATCCCCTGGCGCGGTTCGTGTCCGCCTACGACCACATCTCCACCGACGATCTCTGGGACTATCTGCCCGAGATGAAGCGGCTCATGGACCGCCACGGTAATTCCGTGGCTGAGGTCGCCGAGCGGCTCCAGCCCGACTCCGATCTGCTCACACTCCCCTGGTTCGCACCGCAGCACACGTTTCTCGAAATCCGCGGCCAACTCGCAGTCAATCGCGTCTTCAAGACCGAAACGTTCGCACGCGACCTCGACGTGATTCGTGCCGAGACACCGATTCAGTTTCGCGAGCTCGCCCCGGTCAATCGCCGCGGCAATGAGACGAGCCCCGCGGCGGATCGCCTCGGCCCGGCCGCCGTCACGAATCTTCGACGCATCTACGCCCGCGACCTCACGCTGTTTAGCTACTACTGACGACACGCTCGCCGGGCCTTCCATGGCCCCGGCTCGCTTGCCCGACCTCCGTCGGGAAGTGAGCGACGCATCCGGCGTCGCAGCAACTCAGCCAGTCACTGCACCACGGGGGCGGGAAACCGGTCCTGGATCGGCTGCACTCCGAGCGGCTCAGTTCGCAATCCTTCCATGGCACGCACACATGCCTCCGCAGCAGGGAGCGTCGTGATGCAGGGCACGCCGTAAAGCACACTCGCCGCGCGGATACGTCCCTCGTCGGTCCGCGCTCCTTTGCCCCGCGGCGTGTTGAAGATGAGTTGCACACGACCGTCGATGAGGTGGTCAATCAGATTCGGATGCCCCTCCTGAAGTTTCTTGACGGTCTCCACGGCGATGCCGGCCGCGGCCAACGAGCGGGCCGTACCAGACGTCGCCATAAGGTCAAAGCCGAGATCAACCAGCCGCCGCGCCAGGCCCACCATCTGCTCCTTGGCCTGTTCGCTGGCGACACTCAGGAAAATTCGTCCCTGCGTCGGCAGGAGAATGCCAGCCGCAATCTGGCTTTTGGCGAAGGCGATCGCGAAATTGTCGCTGACACCCATCACCTCGCCGGTGCTCCGCATCTCGGGCCCGAGCGCGATATCGACGCCCGCAAACTTCACGAACGGAAACACACTCTCTTTCACGCTCACATGGGCGGGCTCGGGATCGGCCGTGACCCCCTGCTCAGCCAGGCTTGCGCCGGCCATGACCTTCACGGCCACCTTCGCAACCGGCAGCCCCGTTGCCTTCGCGACGAACGGCACGGTACGGCTGGCCCGCGGGTTCACCTCGATGACATAGAGCGTGGGACGGGGAGCTCCTTCGGAATCAGTCTCTTTCTTGACAGCGAATTGGACATTCATGAGTCCTACGACCCCGAGGCTTCGTGCGAGGTTCGCTGCCGCCTCCTTGATCTCGGCAATGACCTCTTCCGACAGGCTGTGCGGGGGTATGCAGCAGGCCGAGTCGCCGGAGTGCACGCCCGCCTCTTCGATGTGTTCCATCACTCCGGCCACGATCACGTCTTGGCCATCGCAGATGCAGTCCACATCGACCTCGATGGCGTCTTCGAGAAACCGGTCGATGAGAACCGGTTGGCCCTGGGCGACGGCAAACGCCTCGGCCACATACCGCTCAAACTGGGCATGGTCGTAACAGATTTCCATCGCACGGCCGCCGAGCACGAAGCTGGGCCGCACGAGCGACGGGAAGCCAATCCGGGCCACTTCACGGCGGGCCTGCTCGAGTGTGCGAGCAATGCCACTCGCCGGCTGTCGGAGACCGAGCCGATCGAGGAGGCCCCGAAACTGCTCCCGGTCTTCGGCCATGTCGATCGTATCGACCGAAGTGCCGATGATCGGGAGGCCTGCGACATGGAGGGCGCGGGCGAGGTTGAGTGGTGTCTGGCCGCCGAGCTGCACGATCACGCCGTCGGGCTGGATGCGGTCGGCGATGTTGAGCACATCCTCGCAGGTGAGCGGCTCGAAGAAGAGCATGTCGCTGGTGTCGTAGTCGGTGCTCACGGTCTCGGGATTCGAGTTGACCATCACGCTTTCAATGCCGAGCTCGCGGAGCGCAAAACTCGCATGGCAGCAGCAGTAGTCAAACTCGATGCCCTGCCCGATTCGGTTGGGCCCGCCGCCGAGGATCATCACCCGCTTGCGACCCGGCTCCTTGGGCCGCGTCTCGTCTTCGTCTTCCCACGATGAGTAGTAGTAGGGCGTTTGCGCCTCGAATTCGGCGGCACAGGTGTCGACAGCCTTGTAGACCGCCACGATCCCACGCCGCTTCCGTTCGGCCCGCACCTCCATCTCCGACGAGCCCAGAAGCGTTGCCAACTGGCGATCGGCGAAGCCCGCCTGCTTCGCTGCTCGCCAGAGGCCGTCGTCAATCGCCTCGAGTGATCCGACCGTCCGCAGGAGGCTTTCCATCTCGACGAGCTGATGAAGCTGATCGAGGAACCAGGGGTCGATCGCCGTGATCTCGTAGATCTCATCGACGGTGAGGCCGGCGAGCATGGCATACCGCAGGTACCACACACGGTCGGGGTCAGGCGAGGCGATCTTGGCACGGATGTCATCGACTCCAGGCTGGGCCGGCGTGCCCCAGAGATCCTTGCCGTCGCAGCCAAACCCAAAAGCCCCGACCTCGAGCCCTCGCAGCGCCTTCTGAAAGGCCTCCTTGAAGGTTCGGCCGATGGCCATCGTCTCGCCAACGCTCTTCATCTGCGTGGTCAGTCGCGGATCGGCCTCGGGAAACTTCTCGAAGGCAAACCTCGGCACCTTCACGACGACATAGTCGATGGACGGCTCGAAACAGGCCATGGTACGCCGGGTGATGTCGTTTGGCAGTTCATGGAGTCGCCAGCCGACGGCGAGCTTGGCCGCGATTTTGGCGATCGGAAACCCGGTCGCTTTACTGGCCAGGGCCGATGAGCGACTCACCCGCGGGTTCATCTCGATCACCACCATCCGGCCGGTCTTCGGCTCGACCGCAAACTGGATGTTGGAGCCACCGGTCGCCACGCCCACTGCCCGGATGACCGCGAAACTGGCGTCTCGCATCTTCTGATACTGGCGATCGGTGAGCGTCATGGCCGGGGCCACGGTGATGGAATCACCGGTGTGGACCCCGCAGGCATCAAAATTCTCGATGGAGCAGATGACGACGGCGTTGTCGTCGGCATCCCGCATCACCTCCATCTCGTATTCCTTCCAGCCGAGGATCGACTCCTCGACGAGCACCTCAGTCACCGGTGAGAGGTCGAGGCCTCGCTGAACCTTGGTATCAAATTCCTCACGGTTGAACGCAATACCCGAGCCCGAACCGCCGAGGGTAAAACTCGGCCGGATCACCGCTGGCAGGCCAATCTCTGCCACCGCCTCCCGTGCCTCGGCCAAGCTCCGAACGATGCGACTCCGACATGATTCGAGGCCGATCGTGTCCATGAGGGCCTTGAACACCTCACGGTCTTCGCCCCGCTGGATGGCATCGGCCTTGGCGCCGATCATCTCAACGCCGTGCTTGGCGAGGATGCCGCGGCGTTCGAGCTCCATGGCCAGGTTGAGTGCCGTCTGGCCGCCGAGCGTAGGGAGCACGGCGTCTGGTTTCTCGGCTTCAATGACCTTCTCGAGCATCTCCACCGTGAGCGGCTCGATGTAGGTGCGGTCGGCCGTACCCGGGTCGGTCATGATCGTGGCCGGGTTCGAATTCACGAGCACGACACGGTATCCGTCTTCGCGGAGGGCCTTGCAGGCCTGCGTGCCCGAGTAGTCGAACTCACAGGCCTGGCCGATGACGATGGGCCCGGAACCGATAAGGAGAATCGTGTGGATGTCGTCGCGGCGTGGCATGGAGAGGGTCGTGGGGCGAGAAAAAACAAATTTCCCGAGCGTAGCATCATCCCGTGTCGGATTTCAACGAGCCGCGTCGATTCGCGGTGTTCGTAGGCCGTTGCCGCACACGGGCTATAGTTCGGCGTTATCCGAGGCCATCCACCCCTCTCTATAAGGACCGCCATGCCGATCCCTTCCCCTGCCCTCGACTCGCTTCGCGAAACACTCCCCGAGGAATTCAAGGACACGAGGCTCAATCTCGCGAGCGTGCTCGCCGGGGAAAATCTTGCCGACTCGCAGGCCTGGGGCGTGGCCCTCGCCTGTGCCTTTTTCGAGCGTTCAGCCATGCTCGCGGCAGCCCTTGAAAGCGACATCACGGCCGGCCTCGGCGACACCGGCCCCGCCGTGATCTCAGACGCCAAGGCCGCCGCCGGCCTCATGGCGATGAACACGGTCTACTACCGCTCTCGTCACATGATCGCTCACGCGACCGGCAAGGAGAGCTACGCGGTGAGGTCGCCGAGGCTCCGGATGCAACGGATGGCCAAGCCGGTGACGTCGGCGACCGACTTCGAGCTCATGAGCCTCGCCTGCGCGGCGCTCGCAGGCTGCGAGTTCTGCCTCGGTAGCCACGAGGCCAAGCTCGTAGCCGAAGGCGTGAGCGAGGAAGCCTGCCACGATGCCGTGCGCATCGCCGCCGTCATCGCCGCCGCCGCGTGTGGATACGACATTCCGTAGCGATCAGGCCAGCTCGCGGAGATAGTCGAGCGTGTAGATGCCGCTCGAGTGGCCGTCGGAAAACTCGATCGAGTAGGCGTATTGGCCAACGGGCGTCATGCCCACGACCGCGAGCGGGAGCGCTTCGTGGGGCGTGAGAACCGGCAAGAGGGTCGTGGCGACGGGCGCTGCCCGCTTGTCGCGACACGTGGCGCAAGGGCAGGCGTCACGAAGGAGACGCGGTGGGTAGATGGCCGTGCGACCGTCGCTCCACAGGATCTCGATAGCCGGCGGACGACCAGGCTCGGTCTCGCGGCGGGCGATACTGGTCGGAAGCGGCTGCGTCACGGTGAAGTCTCGGGGGCTTGCTTGTGAACGGCGGCTCGGTTGCAACGGCGATCGACAAGACGACGGCCTTTGCCCTCGAACCGTGGCAGGCTGCCAAACGGCACAGTGCTCACTGTCACTTTGAGGCCAAGCCGAAGCTCGAGCTCTTTGGCCACGCGAGCCGGGTCGTCGAGTCGATCCTCAATCTCCAAACTGAGTACGTCGAGACTTCCGCGGGTCGCCACTGTCAGGCGATGCTCAACCACCTCAGGAAAGCTCCTCGCGATGTCGTCGATCGCGCCAGGAAAGATGTTGACACCCCGCACCACGAGCATGTCATCGACCCGTCCGAGGATGCCTCCCTCGAGTCGCACCCAGGGAGAAGCTCCCTCGGACAGATCCGAATCGGTCGTCCAGACAGGGCGAACGACGTCGCCGGTGCGGTAGCGAATCACGGGGGCGCCGGTGCGACCGAGCGTGGTGAGTACGAGCTCGGCAAGCTCCCCCGGGCCAGCGGGGCGACCGCTATCGAGCGCGAGGAACTCTGGATGAAACGCCGTCTCGATCACATCAAGCCCGCCGCCAACCATGTCGCCAACGCCCCACGGCCCCACCTCAGTGGCCCCCGCATGGTCGAGGACATCACTCCCCCAGGCGTCAGCAATTCGCGCCCGCGTGGCCGGGATCGAGCCACCGGGCTCACCAACGACGACGACGAGTCGCACCGATGTCGCTGCCAAGTCAATCTTGTTTTCCTTCGCGACTTCCGCGAGGTGGAGGGCATAGCTCGGTGTCGCCACGAGGACGGTCGCGGCGAGACTGCGGGCGAGCTGAAGACGTCCCAGGCTCGGCATGCCGCCGGTGGGAATGGCCAGGGCCTCTCTCGCTACGACCGCATCGAAGCAGCTCCAGAAGCCTGCGTAAGGGCCAAACGACGATGCCACGAGCACACGGTCGCTTGGCCGCACGCCGCCGCGGTCGAGGATCACCCTCCAGCACTCCATCCACCAAGCCCAGTCGTCAGGCGTGTCGAAGACTGGAAGCGGTCGGCCGTGCGTGCCGCTTGTCTGGTGGAACCGGGTATACCGCTCGACTGGCCATGTGAGATTGCCAGGAATGCCATTCTCGGCAGCAGCGACGAGCCCTTCCTTGAACGTAAACGGCCACGAGGCGAGGTCGTCGAGCGACGCCAGTTCCTGCGCAGCGACGCGACCGAGCTTGGCCGCATAGAACTTATTATGCGGCAGGATATCCCGCACAAGCCCGAGCAGGCGGTCGAGCTTGAACGCGTCGAGCGCGGCCCGTGTTGGAGGAGCGGCTCGGTCAGACGGAGCGGATTCGGCCATACCGATAGATTATGGCAGGCCGAGACTCGGAATTCCCTGCTGAGGCGAGTTTTGCGGAGGCGGCTGGAGTCCTTGCCACGGAGCGGGCGACTGCGGTGGGAGCATGAGCCCCTGGTCGGGCGGCGGCGCGAAGCCCTGCGGCGCCGGGAGCGGCTGGGGGGCAAACTGCTGG
>JBGTGN010000228.1:0-6436 GCA_041746715.1 Pirellulales bacterium
TCGAGCTGCTCGATGAGGCCGAAGCGGTCGCGGGAACGGGGGCGTCTATGGCTCATCGGTAGGGCGTCCTTGACGATTGGTCGGACCGGCAAAACACCATACCTACGCAGCCAGGCCCTCGCTAGTTTTCGGCAGTAGGGCTGCGATTCCGCAGATGGCCCTGGTTCTTCCAGGCAGGTCCACGGAAAAGGGGTGATCGGCTGTTGGGGCCCCCAGGGGAGGAGCCGCCTCCTTGCGGCTCCAGGCTTGGCCCCGGTTCCGGGCTCATGAGGTCCGCGGGGGCATTAGAGAAGGGGAATAGCGACATCCCTGGCGGATACATGCGGGGCCGAAATGATCGCCTGGACGGAATCTTGCCCCAAAAGGCTGCTGGACTGTGTGGGTCATCCAATCTTGTGCAGGAATTGCCAATCGCATGTTCCTGCAGGCAGCGGGTCAGTGCTGGAGTCAACTCAGAGGCGAGTTCGGCGGCCAACTACGCATTGACGCTTATAACGAAGAACTCACATCAGCCCGTCGCTCTCGGGATCAATGGGGACCTTCTCGTGTTGAGCGATCAGTTCTCAAACGTTCCCTAGCCAAAGAATTGCAACGAGAATCGCATCGGTTTCGCAACAGGGTTCGGATTTCGCCGGTGACGCCATCAGGCGGTAGCTCTCCGCCCATGGAAACTGTCGGCCCTGCAAGGTTTTGTGAACGTGGCTGACCAATTTTGTTTTTCGTTTGGCGCTGGGCGCTGCTAGATTGCTCGCCAGTTTCCCCCAACCGGGGTTTGGGTCACTCCAGCGCACGACCAACTGTGGGGCGCTGAGGCACCGAGATTTGGTCTCTTCCGACACTCATTCATCCAAGCGAGCCGCCACCGTGCGCCTATCCCTGAAGTCCTGGGTCAGCAAGTTCTCCCGCGGTAATCGTCGGCGCAAGCCTTCGCGTGGCCGACGGCCTGTCAGTCGGTTCGCAGGGGTGGAGCAGCTTGAAGGCCGGCACATGATGGCCGTCGTCGCCTCGTTCGCGAACAACCAACTCAGCATCGTTGGTGATTCGGCTGCGGACACCGTTGTCGTGAGTACGGTTGATGTTGGTGGCGTAGCCCAAGTGACGGTGAACGGCCAGGGAGTCGGAGCTGGCGTGGATGCATCGGCTGTGACGTCGATCTTCGCCAATCTCGGTGGCGGCAACGACACGATGAATCTCTCCACACTTGACCTCGCCAAGTTCAGCGGGCTCACGGATGGGTCGATCGAGATTCGGGGTGGCGCCGGCAACGACACACTGGTTGGTTCGCCTTTGGGAGACATTCTCAAGGGTGAGGACGGCAACGATTCCCTCACTGGCGGGGCCGGCAATGACCAGCTTATCGGTGGAAATGGCAACGACACGCTCATTGGCGGTGCTGGAGACGACACTCTCGACGGTGGCGCCGGGGACGACATGTACTCGTTCTCGGGATCGACGGACCTCGGATCCGACACCATCGTCCAGGCCGCTAGCGGCAATCTCGATACGCTTGGATTCGGAAGCCTCGGCGGTGCGATCGTCATCGATATTTCGATGACGACCCCACAGGTTGTGCGCGCAGGTCAGCTCACGCTGACGCTTAGCGATGGCGCAGGCATCGACAACGTCCAGGGCACGGCCTACGACGACGTGATCCTTGGAAACGCCGGTGGCAACACCCTCATGGGCAATGGTGGCAACGACTACCTCTGGGGCCGTGGCGGCAATGACTGGCTGGACGGTGGCGCTGGGAACGACACCCTTTACGGTGGCGATGGCAATGACACTCTTCTTGGGAAGGGTGGGAACGATTCCCTCTATGGCCATGCGGGCGATGACACGCTCAATGGCAATGAAGGCAACGACTACCTATCTGGCGACGAGGGAAACGACGCGTATATCGTCACGAACTACGGCACAAAGACAATCGGTGCTGCTTCGTCCAGCGACAATGATTGGCTTGATCTCGCCGGCAATGCGTCAGCTGCCGCTCTCGATTTGTCGTCGACCAGTGTTCAGGCAGTCGCGATATCGCTGTGGGTGCGGTTCACTGCAGCAGATGCGGTGAGTTGGGTTCCCGGTGCGGGAGATAACGGCACACATGCAGGTGGGCTCTATGAGGCCGGTTACTACACCGTTCCTGGGGTGGAGGGCACGACCACCACGCTCGCATTCACGTACGGTGGGGCGGTGGCGGCTTACCACAATCCGGTGTATATCTACGACGCCGATGCTTTGCAGCCAGGGCAAGAACCAAGCGGTGAGTACCTGTTCACCGGCAATGAAACGGCGGAGGGAACGGTGGTCCCGAGGTCGTATCCGGCAGGCACGGCGCTTGGATTCTACATCCTGCAGAACGGCGTTGACGGGTTTAATGGTGAAGCTCGCACTCGCTTTTACTCTGAAAACGCCAAGAACACGAAAGACCAAAATGCTGAGGAACGTCAGCATGTGCGAGCATATGACCTCAGTCCCACAGTACTTCAGTTGTCTTGGGAGGACCTGTTCTACGTGCTACCTAATCCTGGTGGCTACCGAGACACAGATTTCAATGACTTGTGGATGAGTGTGGAGGTGGTGGATTACACGGCCGTCGACTTAGATGTCGATAGCGACAACGCAAACGGGCTTGAGCGGTCGCTCGCCGAAGACCTCATTGAAGACGATGCGGCAAGGCTCGGCGTGATGGTCGCTGTTGGCGGCGAGCGGGTCAAGATGGTCGTTGAAGTCGCCTCCGGCACGACGGCGCAGCTGACGCTCGCGAACGGCGATGGCAAGGTCACTCTCTGGTCCGCGCCTACAGGTGGCAGTGACGTACTGGCGACCGGACCGATCATCCGATTTGCCGAGCCGCAGGCTGGTCGCTCGTCAGTGACTTGGACGTATTGGATTGAGGCAGTCCATTTCAGTCAACAGATTGCCGATGTTGCCTTCACGCTCAGGCCAATAAACGAGGCTTCCGGTGCTGAATTGATTGAAACAGTCCTTGCTACCGCCGTGGGCTTCGACGTGGCCATCGATTCGAACAATGACGACACGATAACGGACGAGGATGACCTGATCGAGGACATCGCCGGAGACGATGCATACCCAGGAAATAAGATTCTTGTGTCCAATGTCGATACCGACGGAGACGGTTTGTTAGATTGGGCGGATGGCTTTGACTGGCTGGCCGCGTCGGATGCGGATAATACTTCAGTGGGAACTAGCTTCGAGCCAATGGAAATAATATTGTCGCCCGGACTCAACCTGTCGACGACCTTTATCAGCATTGAGTACGACGATTCAGATCCACTACTGTTTGGTGCATCCCCAAATGGCAGCCCATTTAATGCGCCTACAGACGGAACTCTTCGACTGTGGTCGATCGATTCCTCCTCGCCACGGAACCCGGTGTCAAAGGCCTACGGGGGCCATTTTATTCCAAGCGGGATCTACTCAGCGGCACAGGTAGGGCTTGTTCATGGCACGAATCGCCTATATGTCGAGGCTGTGAATCCCAGCTCCCAAACCGCCGGAGAAGTCATCGAAGCACACGTATGGGGAGGTGGACTCCCGTCGGGTGTTGTACTCGAGGATCGCATTCGCATTACGACCTCCAAAATCGAACTTTGGGCGAACGGAACCTACGAGACTCACGGCCTTATAGCGGCGAGCCTTCCCCAGCAACCCGGGGATATAGACACCGCGATGGTGAACGATGGCGTCATCCAATACAACGTTCGCGTTTGGGACCCTCGCGCTAATCTTACAACCGTCACGGTTGCCGGGCATGTACTTCCGTTAACCCCAAGCGGCGCGGGGTACATTTCGCCGACATTTGTTGTGACTCGCTCGACGGAATCCGCAGTGCTGGTCGCAGACCAAGCTGTGGTTTTGGACTACAACTTCATTGATTTGTATGGGAACACGATCGACGCACCTCCAATGTACGAGGAGCGGCCATCGGATATAGTCGGTTCTAGTGAGATTCTTGCACTCTCGGACGGTGCAGAATCCGCGATTGCTTACAATCCCGAGCAACCGGGGGTCGAGACACTTTTCAAGGAGTTGGCGGCGGGGCCGGATCGTGTGATCGCCGATCTCGTTCACGAAATCGACGCCGAACTGGTTGCGGATGGGTGGACTTCCGCGACGCCGAGTGACTCCGGATCGTTTGGCAAGGAGATGTCTCGACAAGTGCGTGCGCGAATCGAGGGGCAATGGGGCTGGCCGTTCGGCGAACGCGACCGATGGCTCACAGGCGTACGAATTGAGCAGGTCGGCGGCGATTACATTTATCGCGGCGCTGGCTTTGATACTGGTACGGCAACCCAGACCGAAGTCGACGTAATGTACCTGAAAGAGGGATACAAGCCGACGCTTGGTCAGCCAATAGATCAGACTAAACTTATCGTATACGAAATCAAGACATCTGCCACGGGAACCATTGATGCCACTCAGTTGGCTAAACTAAGGGCGATCCAGGGTGGTGATATCAAGCGAGTTCTATCCCCCCATAAGTGGCTCCAGAACGGCAATGAGTTGGTAGAAAATGTCAGGCATAAGCGGTTACGCGACGGGCTAGCGGCTGGCGGCGACCGCCTAGGCACAGGGGCTGCAATTGTTTCGGCCGTTGTTGCCTTTGCCAGCGCCGACCAAGCGATCGCTGCCCTGGAAGAGTCGCTTGAGAACCTCAAAGCGGCACACACACCAGACGATCGCTTTGAGCAATCGGCTATAGTAATGGCCAAACTGAGAGACGTGATTGAAACGCTTTCTGGTGGCACGCTAGATGGCGCGGCTAACATTGTGTTCTTAGGCTATATTTATAGAGTGATGATTCCAGCTATGGGTGGAGAAGGGCCTTGAACACCGTCTTTCGCTCAGTTTGCTGGGTTTTTCTAGTAATGGCAGGAGAGCCATGCATGCCGGCTGAACAGTTGGACTTTCCAAATTCTCAGGAACAGGTACGGGTCCTTGGGGTATTGGATAAGCACGGCGTTGTACTTGTCTGGGATCAACAGGATCCCAGAACGCTCGAGGAGGTGATTGTGACGGGGCAACGGTTTGATGACTCGTTGCTAGCGCTGCTTGAAGGAAAGCATTTTCCGCCGTCGTGTTATATCAATGTCGGGAAAGCATCGATGACGAGTGGGGGTCTTGGTAGGTTGTGGGAGAGTTTCCCAAACGCGGCGGGGTTTGGTTGCAGCGACGTCAGGCTAGATTCTGATGATTTCGCTGAGCCGCGGCCGGGGCAATTGAGGAGGTTTTCGCTTGCAAGGGCCAATGTAGATAAGCGATTACTCGAGAAGATGCTGCCGTTTCAGCGCTTCGATACGTTGCATTTTCGGAACACAAACTTTGGTGACGACGACTTCCTCCTTGTCAATCAATATCAATGTCTCGAGACATTGTCGCTAAATGAATGCTGCATTACGTCACAATGCCTTCCGGCTATAGGCAGGTGCTCGAAGCTCACCTGGCTATCACTAAGCCATGCGAATATCGACGACAAGGCGATGGTCTTTCTGGGAGAACTCGAACGCCTTGAAGGGCTTCTACTAGACGACACGTCGGTCGGTGATCACGGAATTGACGTGCTTCTTAAGCTTCCGAACCTTCGGGACTTGCGGTTGGATGGCACTCGCATCACCGACACTGGACTATTGACGTTAGCGCAAGTGCCTAGACTGTACTCCCTCGACCTCAGTCGTACGCACGTGACTATTCGGGGGTTAATGCATCTTCAAGAACATCCCAATCTAACGAGCGTCACGGTCGACAATACGGCGATCACTCGTGAGGAGTTTAGCAAGTTCTACCACGCGTTGCCCGCTGTTCGAAGAAAGCTAAAAGGGGGGCAATAGGTGCAAACGTGTTCTCGGCGTCCTGCGGCCTGAATCTGAGCCGGCCGAGAGCGGGGCCGCCATTTTGAGCGAAACGAAGAACTCCAGCAAGCCGGGACGAAGTTTACTGAGCTTGGCTCAAACCCTTGGGCGATGATCATCCAGGCTGCTTACTCCGGACTTCGCCTACCCCTTTCCCGCCTGCGACTGTGCCGCGCTTCTGGACATCGATCTCGAGCGTCCCGAATGCCTGCTCATGCCTCGCCACCGCATGGCCGAGAGCGTACGCCAGCCGCTTGGCCGTGAAGAAGTTTGCGATGAGCCGCTGCGTGAGCTGGATCGTCTCGGGAGCCGTCCCGCCCACCTGCTTGTTGAGTCCAAAGTCCACGATCAGCTCCTCCGGTGTTCCCGTCACGCGGCAGAAGTTGGCATAGGTCGCAGCGATGTGCGACTCATCGACGGGTACCTGCACGGACTCGGGGCGTGCGGTCTGTTCGTCGGCCACAACGCTCTGCGGGCACGTGGGGAATCAACAGACCAAGAGCGTATTGCCGGACTGGCATCGACGCACCCCCTTCAATGAGTCCGCCGCCTCGAGTAGCAGGTCGGGT
>JBGTGN010000229.1:0-27516 GCA_041746715.1 Pirellulales bacterium
GGAGCCCGGAGGTGCGACCGGCGGCCGGAGGGCCGCGAAGACAGCAGGGGCCATGGATGGCCCTGCAATCGTACAGATAGCATGCTTCGCTTCGCCATCCTGGCTTCGCTCGCAAACAACGCCGACTCCATGGCACGGGCAACCCCGAGCTGATGCCGCCATGGAGCCCGGGATCTCCGGGACCGGGTAAATACGTTCCGTCTCCGATCGACGCCATCGAAGCAGAAGCCTGGTAGAACTGCCCGCTCGGTCATTCATTCGTTACATTGGCTTCTGAAGGGTTGCGCAGTGTCTCGAGGCCCGTCCGTTTGGTGAGCCGACGTGAGAAACCGTTTGATGCGAGCCGCTGCGATCGTCGTGCTCGTTCTCGCAGCAGCAGCCTCCCAGGCCACGGCTGGCGACGTCGCGTGGCCCGGGAACCATCCGCTCTCCCAAGCCCAGACCGGAGATGTGATGGTGGCAGAGCTGCGGTGCGCGGCATGCCATGCGGGCGTCGAAGATGGCAGTGTTCTCTCGAAATCAGCGCCCGACCTGACCACCGTCGGTTCACGTGTGTCGCCCGACTACATGCGGCGGTTCCTCGCCTCACCATCCGCGGCGCATCCGGGCACCACCATGCCGGATGTGCTGGCATCACGATCGAAGGAAGATCGTGATCGCATTGCCGAAGCTCTCACACACTTTCTTGTGTCGCAGTCGAAGGGAACCTTTTCGGCCGAATGGGATGCCCCTATTCATCTGGCGTCGGGCAAGGCCCTCTTTCACTCGGTGGGGTGTGTGGCATGCCATGGGCCGCGAGAACCGCTTGCCGATGCGCCGGCCGGTGGGGAGCTTGGGGAGGGCGATGACGACGATGACGACGAGGAAGAAGACAACGATCGCCCCACCGCACCACCGGTGACACCAACCGCGATCCCTCTGGGGCACGTCGGGGAGAAATACAGTGTCACATCACTCAGTGACTTCCTGTTTCAGCCGCTGCGAACGAGACCGTCAGGCCGCATGCCAGACATGAAACTCACTCCGGCTGAGGCAGCGGCCATCGCCGGCTATCTGATCGGCGACGGCCAGGGCAAGCACGGCGAATTCTTCCCAGGCGAGTCGCTGGTGGCCGAGGGGAAGAAATACTTTCGGGAGCTGAACTGTGCCGCGTGCCATGCACTTCCCGGCATCGAGCCTGCCCCACGACTGGTGTCCCTGGCGAAGGCGGATCTCGCGAGGGGCTGCCTATCTTCGACCAGCGGCGCTGGTCCACGGTTCCAGCTTACGGAATCGCAGGCCAATGCGATCGGTGCCTCGCTGCGAGCGCAGCCGGAAGCTGAGCCGGCCAGCCTTGCCATCGCGAAGACAATGACAGCGTTCCGTTGCATTGCCTGCCATGTGCGGGACGACTACGGCGGTGTACCGGAGGAGTACAACCTGTTTTTTACTAGCAGCGAGCACAACCTTGGGGATGACGGCCGAATCCCTCCGCCACTCACCGTGGTGGGGGCCAAGCTGCGGCCGGAATGGATGAAGAAGGTGCTCTTCGATGGCGAAAGTGTTCGCCCCTACATGGCAACCCGCATGCCCCAATACGGCTCGGCGAATCTCAGGCACCTGCCACCGCTCCTGAGCGAAACCGACGTCGTCACAAGCCCGGCTATGAATATCCCTCCCGCCGAGAATCGCTCGCCGAGCGAGCAGTCGCTGGAGAAGGAGCTTCGGGCCGCTGGACGTGAGCTCCTCGGAGACAAGGGGCTGAGCTGCGTCGCGTGCCACACGTTCAACGGCAAGCCAGCGATCGCGAACCAGGGAATGGAACTAATGACGACCTACCCCCGACTCCTGCCTGAGTGGTTCAACCGCTACCTGCGGAATCCTGGTGAGTTTCGTCCGCGAACCGTCATGCCCAGCGCCTGGCCTGGCGGCGTGGCCATTCACAAGACGATCCTGGACGGCGATACCGACAAGCAGATCGCGGCCATCTGGTACTACCTTTCGCTCGGCACGTCGGCGGCCGACCCATCGGGTATCAAACAGGTGAGCACAAAGCTCGCCGTTGGTGACCGGACCGAAGTCCATCGTGGCCGAAGCCGAGTCGCTGGCTTTCGCGGGATTGCCGTCGGGCTCCCTGAAAAGCTCAGCTACGCGTTCAATGCCGAAACCGGCACGCTTACCGCGATCTGGACGGGCGATTTCGTGAGCGTCAACTGGAGCGGCCAGGGGTCCGGAGATTTTCAGCCGAGCAGCACGCCCGTCCTCCTTCCGCAAGATGTCTCGTTTGCGTATCTCACCGACGCGCGGGCTCCGTGGCCACTGAAACCAGTGATGACCAAGGAAGCCCCAACGAATCCCGATCCGCTCTATCCGAAGAACGTGGGCTATCAGTTCCGCGGATATTTCCTGGGGCACGCGGGCGTTCCGACGTTTCAGTACCGCATCGGCACGATCGACGTCGAGGATCAATCGGTGGCGGCGACGGCGCGCAGCACGGCGGAACACCAGAGTCTCACACGCATGCTGACACTCCGGTCGCCCTCGCCGCAAACCGTGTGGTTTCGTGCCCTCACGGGACAAATTCGTCAGGAGTCGGATCGTGTGTTTGCCAGCGAATCGCTGCGGCTGACCATTCCCGAAGCCGAAATGCGGCTCCGGCCGCTTCCCGGTGAGCCTGATTTATCGGAGCTGCTTCTGCGGCTCGATGTGCCGGAGGGCAACTCAACTTTGGAATTCGCGTATGAACTGCTTTCCGAGTAACGCTCGCCGAGCGTTTTGGTTCGCATGGCCACTCGTGCTACTCGCGTGGTCTGCGCTCCACGCCGAAGAGGTGGGGGAACGTTGGGGCACTGAGGAGCGCGAGCGGGAGTACTACCCGATCGTCAACATCCCGCTGCCAAAGGACACGGTCATCGAGGCGGGGGCATTTGCGGTGCTGCCCGATGGCAAGGTCGCCGTCGGAACACGGCATGGCGAGATTTTTCTGATCGACGGAGTCGATGCGGCCAAGCCGACGCCCACGTTTCACCGGTTCGCGACGGGGCTCGACGAGATTTTTGGGCTCGCGTGGAAAGACGACGCGTTCGTCGTCACGCAGAGCTGCGAGCTGACCCGCGTGAGCGACAGCGATCGTGACGGAACGGCCGACCGTTTCGAGACGATCTCCGACGCCTGGGGGTATGCGAACTACCACGAGTACGCGTTTGGCTCGAAGCCTGACGCCGAAGGCAATCAATACATCGCGCTGGGGCTATCGGCGTCGTACCACTCCTATGCCCTGAACCGTGGATTCATCATGAAAGTAAACCCCCAGGGGAAGACCACCGCGTTTGCCGCCGGCGTGCGGAGCCCAGGGGGCATCGGGTTTGATGAACACGGCGAGCTCTTCTACGTCGAAAGCCAGGGGCCGTGGAATTGTTCATGCAGCCTCAAAGCGGTTTCTCAAGGAAGCTTTCACGGCCATCCGGCAAGCTTCAAGTGGTATCCCTACGCACCCGAGCTCGGGGCCGTGCCCGAGACGCCGAAGTCGCCGTCACGCATCGTGACCGAGAAGGCCCGCGTGAAAGAGCTCGTACCCTACGCCGTGATCTTCCCGTATATCCGCATGGGGCGATCGATTACGGGCTTCGTGGTCGATGACACCGGCGGCAGGTTTGGCCCGTTCGAGAATCAGCTTTTCGTGGGCGACTACACCCAGTCCATTCTCATGCGGGCCACGACGGAGCAGGTGAACGGTGTGTGGCAGGGTGCCTGCTATCCCTTTCGAGAAGGACTCTCCACGGGGATTCTCTCTATCACGTTCACGCCCGAAGGCAAACTCGTCTGCGGCGGCACCAATCGCGGCTGGCCCGTCCGCGGCATCAAGCCGTTCGCGCTCGAGCGCGTCGAATGGTCGGGCAAGATGCCGTTTGAGATCAACAGGATCATGATCGAGCCGAAGGGATTTAGGGTTACGTTCACGAAGCCCGTGGAGTCATCCACGGGCACCGCGAAGGAGTCGTATGCCGTATCCGCGTTCACGCACCCGTATCACGGAGCCTACGGCGGCCCGGAGATTGAGCGGCATATGGCAGGGGTGACGGGCGTCGAGTTGTCTGCTGACGGGCTCACGGCACTGATCACGCTCGACAAGCTCGAGAAGGGCTTCGTGTATGAGTTCGACCTCGACGCCCTGCGTTCACGCGACGATGCAGCCCTGGTGCACCGAAACGCTTACTACACCGTGAACGAAGTGCCCGTACGGTAATGCCCAGTGTGGCTCGGGGCTGCCCGTGCCGGAACCCGTATTGGCAGCATGATCACACGAGCCCAGGCACCATAGCCACGAAATGAGCGGCGAATCTGCTACTATGCTGCGCCGCGGCATGAGCCCGCGAGACACGTGATGGAGAACGAACGATGACGCAGATTGAGCGGGCCCGACAAAACGAGATCACTCCCGAGATGGAGTTTGTGGCGAATCGAGAGGAGCTTGCTCCTGAGCTCATTCGCGATGAAGTGGCCCGCGGGCGGATGGTCATTCCCGCGAACACCGTGCACCTCTCCAAAACCCTCGAGCCGATGGCGATTGGGATCGCGGCCCGCACGAAGATCAATGCAAATATCGGTAACTCCGCCGTGACCAGTGACGTCGGCACGGAACTGGAAAAACTCCACATGGCAGTTCACTACGGTTCCGACACCGTGATGGACCTGTCGACTGGAAAAGACATCGACGGCATCCGACAGGCGATCATCGACGCGTCGCCCGTGCCGATCGGGACGGTTCCGATCTACCAGATGCTCGAAGAGCTCGGCGGCGACATCGACGACATGCGGCCGCAGCATTTTCTCGACATGTGCGAGAAGCAGGCCCAGCAAGGCGTGGACTACATGACCGTCCACGCCGGACTCCTTCGCGAGCACCTGCCGCTCACGATGAAACGGATCACAGGAATCGTCAGCCGCGGCGGATCGCTCATCGCACGCTGGATGATGACCCACCAAGAGCAGAACCCGCTCTACATGCACTTTGAAGATCTCTGCGACATCTTTCGAGCGTATGACGTCACGTGGAGCCTCGGTGACGGCCTGCGGCCGGGTTGCATCGCCGATGCCAGCGACGAGGCGCAGTTTGCCGAGCTCCATGTGCTCGGTGAGCTCACAAGGCGTGCATGGGCAAAGGGCTGCCAGGTGATGGTCGAGGGGCCAGGGCATGTGCCGATGGACCAGATCGACATGAACGTGAAGCGGCAGATGCAGGAGTGCGACGAGGCGCCGTTCTATGTGCTCGGACCGCTCGTCACCGACATCGCCCCGGGCTACGACCACATCACAAGCGCCATCGGCGCGGCCCTCGCTGGCTGGAGCGGGGCGGCCATGCTCTGCTATGTGACGCCGAAGGAACACCTCGGCCTCCCCGATGCCGAGGATGTTCGCCAGGGTGTGATCGCCTACAAGATTGCCGCCCACGCGGCCGACCTGGCCCGGCATCGAAAGAACGCCCGAACGCGAGACGACGCGCTGTCGCGTGCCCGGTTCGGCTTCGACTGGAATGAGCAGTTCCGGTTGTCGCTCGATCCGGAACGTGCCCGTGAATACCACGACCAGACGTTGCCGCAAGAAACCTTCAAGAGCGCCCACTTCTGCAGCATGTGCGGACCGAAGTATTGCTCGATGAAGATCACACAAGACATTCGGGACATGGCAGCAGAGCAGGGGGGCACGCCTTCGAGCGAGCCTGTGGCGATCACGCTGCCGTGAGCCAGGGCCTGAGCCGAAAGCGGGCTGTGGATGATGGGTATGGGTGATGTGCCTGATCCGTTTCGTGACGCCCGCCGCGAGCAGGGGGTGCTTGGTCTGCCGACCGACAAGGAAGTGATCCCGCTCATCCTCCGCCACGAGGACGTGCGACGAGCGGCCAAAGACATCCGGGCGTTCAGCTCGGATGCTCCCTTCCGGGTGCCGATTCCATCGGAGGAACGCGTTCGCACGGTGCGGCAACTGCCGATCGAAGTGGATCCGCCGGAGCACACCGAGTATCGAAAACTCGTCGAGCCGTTTTTCCTGCGGGCCAAGCAGCCGGTGTTCGTGGCGAGGGTCGAGGCGATCACAGAACGTCTCGTGGCCGCCTCTCTCGCCGCCGACACGGTCGAGGCCGTTGGCGGATTCGCGTTGCCGCTCCAGTCGCTGGCTCTCACGGTGCTGCTCGACGTGCCCGAGGCGGAGGCCGAGCGGTTTATCGGTTGGGGCGTGCATGTGTTTCACAATGATCGCGGCGAATCACAGGGAGCCGAGCTCGAGCGGTATTTGAACGAGCAGTTCGACCGCGTGGCCGCGGCGCCCGGTGATGATTTCTACGGTGTCCTCACGAAGGCCACGTTCCAAGGGCGTGCCCTCACGAGGCCGGAACTGCTCGGCTTTGCCAACCTCATGTTTGCCGGGGGCCGCGACACGATCATCCACACCGTCTCGTCGATCATCGGCTCGTTCGCCGGGCGGCCCGAGGCGCTCGAGTTTCTACGGGCCGATGCCGACCGAATCGTGCTCGCGAGCGAAGAGTTCTTCAGGGTGTTCATGCCGCTCTCGCACATTGGCCGCGTGTGCCCTGTGGGGGCCGACGTGCATGGCATCGAGGTAAGGCCCGGGGATCGGGCAAGCCTCTGCTGGGCGTCCGCGAACCTCGACGAGACTGTCTTTGAGGAAGCCGATACGATCCATCTCGACCGGCGGCCGAATCCGCATGTGGCATTTGGGTTCGGGGCCCACCTCTGCCTGGGGGCCGCCCATGCCCGCACGGTGGTGCGAACGCTGCTCGCGGTGCTGTGCCGCCGCGTGGACCGAATCGATCTCGTCGAGAAACACGACCGCATCGAGCGCACGGCCGCCTACGACAGGCAGCTCGGCTACGACTCGCTCACGGTCCGGTTTCGCCCGCTGTAACCCGCGGACAGGCTCTTATTTCTTGGACCAGCCGGTGCCGTCGGGACGATCCTCGAGCACGATGCCTGCGTCGGTGAGCCGGTTTCGTACGAGGTCGGCGGTTGCAAAATCCTTGGCCTTGCGGGCGTTGGCACGAATCTCGATGACGAGCTCCATGAGCTTGGCCACGAGCCCTTCGTCGGCATCGCCACCGCCAGCTTTCGGTGGCACAAGGAACATTCCGAGCACTGAGGTCAGCTCACGCATCACGAGCATCCGGGCGTCGAGGCCAGCAAGCTCCGCTGGCGGCTTCGTAGCCTCGAGTGAGTGCTGGTCGATGAACTTGTTGACGCTCCGCACGGCATCGTAGAGCGAGGCCACGGCGATCGCGGTATTGAAGTCGTCGTCCATCGCGGCCACGAATTTTTCTCGGAGCCCTGCGATTTCCTCGCCGGCAGCGCCTGCCGCGGCATCGCCGGCGAGCCGGTCACGCGACGGGAGTGTATAGAACGATCGGCCAGTAATCCGCTCGGAGCGGGCAAAGAGCCGCTCAAACGCCTCCATCGCGCGAGCCGTCTCCGCGAGTGGCTCTTCGCCGAAGTGGATGGGGCTTCGGTAGTGCGTCGAAAGCAGCAGGAGACGGATGGCTTCAGGGCGGTGGCGTGCCAGTAGATTCTTGAACGGCTCGGCGCCCGTCGATTTGGATATTTTGGTCGCGGCCTGGGCTGCGGCGTCGTCGGCACCGCCGTTGCGAGGTCTCCCGCCCACCTTGCCCGCGGCGCCAGCCGCCTGCATGAGACCGTTGTGCATCCAATACGTGGCCATCGGCGCCGAGTGGAGCGACTCGCTCTGTGCGATCTCGTTTTCATGATGCGGGAAGACGAGATCGAGCCCACCTCCGTGAATATCAAAGGTCTCCCCGAGGATCGCTTTGCTCATGGCCGAACATTCGATGTGCCAGCCGGGGCGTCCGGGGCCCCACGGGCTCTCCCACGAGGGCTCGCCAGCCTTGGCCTTCTTCCAAAGCGCGAAGTCAGCGGCCGATCGCTTGCGTTCGGCGGTCGAACCCCCTTCGCCCTGGGTCTGGTCAATCGACCGATTCGTGAGCTTGCCGTAGTCGGTGTCTTTCGTGACGTCGAAATAGACGTCGCCATCACTTGCATACGCAAAACCCTTGGCAATGAGGGCTTCGATGAACGCGATGATCGTGCCGATGTGTTCGGTCGCCTTTGGCATTGTGTCGATGCCCGTGACGCCGAGGGCGGCGAGGTTGTCGAGGTAGTCGGCGGTCATGGTCTCGGCGAGTGCGGCCATGGTCATGCCGCGGGTTGTGCTCTCGGCGATAATCTTGTCGTCCACATCGGTGACATTCACGACCCAGGTGACGCCGTACCCGGAATAGACGAGATGCCGCTTCACCGTATCGAAGATCACCGGGCCAACCATGTGGCCGATGTGGCTCGGCTTGTAGACCGTCGGCCCACAGAGATACATGCCCACATGCCCGGGGCGAACCGTGACGAGCGGCGTCTTCGTTCGTGTGAGCGTGTTGTAGACCTCGATCACCGGCAGGGGGGCGCCATGCGTCGCCTCATCATGCTTCGATTCAACCGTCGCCATCAGGCATCCTTTCGTAGATCTCTCGTTTACGATCGCTCGACCAGCACGACGCATTCTGCCGCGATGGCCAGTTCTTCACCGATTGGCCCGACATGTTCGCCGGTTTTCGCCTTGAGCCAGACAGCCGATTCGTCGAGCCCTAGAATCTCGGCGATCCGACGCCGGATAGCGGGTCGGTGAGGCAAGATTCTGGGCCGCTGGGCGAATATCACGCAATCCAGGTTTGTCACCTGCCAGCCAGCCGCGGTGACCCGTGCCGCCGCGGCTCGCAGCATCTCCGCGGAATCGCGGCCCCGATTGGCCGGATCGGAGTCGGGAAACATCTCGCCGATATCGCCCAGGGCGGCGGCCCCAAGGAGGGCGTCGGTGATCGCATGGAGGAGGACATCGGCGTCGGAGTGCCCGATCGCGGCGCGGTCATGCGGGATCTCGATGCCGCCGAGCATGAGGCGGTCGCCGGGGCCGAGGCGATGCGTATCGTGCCCGAGACCAATCCGAATCGTCCCTGCCATGAATGAACTGACTCCACGAGGTCTCCACGTTTTCGCCTATACTCCCGCGATGCACAACGCCGGAGGAGTCGAAGCGGCTGGGCCGGTGATCAGCGTGGCCGCCCTGGCCAAGGAATACCGGGTCCACGACAAGCCCGAGGGCCTCCTGGCAAGCGTGCGGTCGCTCTTTCGCCGAACGAGCAGGCTCGTCGAGGCGGTGCGAGGCGTGGACCTCGCCGTCAATCGCGGGGAGTTCGTGGCACTCCTTGGGCCAAACGGTGCTGGCAAGACCACGCTCCTCAAGCTCCTTTCCGGAATCATCACGCCAACTCGGGGCACGGCGACGGTGCTGGGCCACGTGCCCTGGGAACGGCCGGATGACTTTCGACGGCGGTTCGCTCTCGTCATGGGGCAACGGAACCAGCTCTGGTGGGATCTTCCTGCCGCCGAGAGCTTTCGGCTCCATCAGGAGATCTATCGGATCGACCCGGCCCGGTTCACCCGCACGCGAGATGAGCTGGTCGAACTGCTCGACGTCAAGAAACTCATCCTTCAGCCCGTGCGAGAGCTTTCGCTTGGCGAGCGGATGAAACTCGAGCTCGTCGCGGCGCTTCTCCATGAGCCGGAGGTGCTCTTCCTCGACGAGCCCACCATCGGGCTCGATGTCGTGGCCCAGCATGCGATCCACGGGTTTCTGCGTCATGTCCAGGCCGAACGGCAGATGACAGTGATTCTCACGACCCACTACATGAAGGATGTCGCCGCGCTGTGCGAGCGGCTCGTTGTGATTACAGACGGCACGATCCTCTACGACGGCTCGCTCGCCCAGATCGTCGATCGTTTCACGACGCACAAGGTGGTCACGCTCGACTTCGACGAAGAACCCGACCGTGCTGCCATCGAGGGGCTCGGCTTCCGGTGCGAGATTCGCGGCCCGCGGGTGATTTTTCGCATCGACCGTACCTGCATCGCTGATGTCCTCCCGTCACTGTTGCGTGGCGACGGCGTGCGAGACGTATCAGTCGAAGACGTGCCCCTCGAAGAAATCGTCGCCGACCTCTTCCGCCAGGGGCGATCGGGACAACAGGTCACGGAGGTGGTGCTATGACGTCGCTCGAGGCGCCGCCATCCTTTCGAGGGCAGTCGTTTGGGGCCCTGCGGATCTGGTGGACGATGCTCGTCATCTCGATCGAAGAACGGCTTGTCTATCGAGGCGACTTCGCCCTGGGCACGCTCATGCGGTTCCTGCCGATCGTGACGCAGGTTTTTCTTTGGACCGCCGTCTATTCGGCTGCCTCGCGCGACACGATCGCGGGCTACACGCGAAACGACATCATCGCCTACTACCTCCTCACGATGGTCGCGCGGGCCTTCTCAAGCATGCCAGGGCTCGCCGGTGGAATCAGCCGCAGCATCCGCGATGGCTCCATCAAGAAATTCCTCGTCCAGCCGGTCGACTACATCGCCTTCCTGCTCGCCTCCCGCGTGGCTCACAAACTCGTCTACTATGCCGTCGCTGTGATCCCCTTTGCCGTCGTGTTCTGGATCTTCGCCGATTTCTTTCCGCCGGTACCGAGTGCCGACACGATCGCGGTCTTCGTGCTCTCCCTCGTGCTCTCGTTCCTGATCGGCTTCTTCATGGAGGCCACGCTTGGCATGCTCGGGTTTTGGTTCATGGAGGTCTCGAGCATTATTTTTGGATACATGCTCGTGCAATACTTTCTCTCGGGCCACATGTTTCCGATTGACATGCTCTCGGACGTGCCAACGGGCATTTCAGGGGTGATGCTTGCCGATGTCGTCAAACTGCTTCCCTTCCATTTCACCGCCTACTTCCCGGCCGCGGTCTGGCTGGGCAAGATCGAGGGCGCCGAACTCACGCGGCTCCTTCTCGTTGAGGTGGCCTGGGTGATCATCATGATTGTTGCCTGCCGGATCGCGTGGGCCCATGGCACATGGCGGTATAGCGCCTTCGGAGGGTGAGATGGTTCGCTACCTCACGATCCTCGGCATGTTCATGCGGGCCTGCCTCGTTCGTGACATGACCTTCCGGGCCAATTTCCTGCTCGAGTGCCTCACAAGCCTCGGGTGGATGTCGATGAACCTCGCCCTCTATGTTCTTGTCTTCACGTTCACGCCCGAGATCGGAAAGGGCACAGGCTGGACGCGGGAGCCATTCTTCGCGTTCGTCGCCACCGGCCTCATCATCAACTCGATCGTGCAGGCGATTTTCATGCCGAGCGCCGAAGAACTGACCGAGATGGTTCGGACAGGGGGGCTCGATACGGTGCTCGTAAAGCCCCTCGATGCCCAGTTTCTCCTCTCGATGCACCGCATCGAATTCGCGGCCTTCGCCAATGGTTTTGTCGGCGTCGCGCTTCTCGGCTGGGCTGTCTCACGGTTTAAGACGCCACCGCCACCCGTCGCGTGGGCCATCTACCCGCTGCTGGTGCTGGGTGGCGTCGCGATCCTCTACTCGATCATGATGATGCTGGCAGCCGCCACGATTCACATGGGTCGCAACCAGAGCCTTTATGATTTCTGGTTCTATCTCACAAACTTTTCTCGGTATCCCGCCGAAATTTATACAGGGCCTTGGGGAGGACCACTTCGCTCGGTGTGTACGTTCGTGATCCCGATTCTGCTGGTGGTCAATGTTCCCGCCCGTGTATTGGCCATGCCACTGTTGGGCAACGCGTGGTGGCCTGTGGTCGGGATGGTGGTCGCGGCGATTGCATCGCTGGCCGTCTCGCGGGTGGTGTTTCAGTGGTCACTGG
This sequence comes from Pirellulales bacterium, assembly GCA_041746715.1. Classification (GTDB taxonomy): domain Bacteria; phylum Planctomycetota; class Planctomycetia; order Pirellulales; family UBA1268; genus QWPN01. Next base: position 11,768 of record JBGTGN010000229.1, read on the forward strand.
CCCGTTACCGAAGTGCCTCAAGCTGACATGAATCCGCCCCGTACCCGCTACGGACTTCACGAAGACGTTGCCGCCGTCATCATCGGCCTGACGACGGTCGCGCTCGCGCTGGCCATCACCTGGCAGGCGCGACCGCAGGATGACGCTGGAAACCGCGACCGCTATGCGAAGGGCTGGCCAACGCCTGCGGCTTCGTGGATCGGCACGCCGAAGACGTGGACCGACTCTCCGCTCACAGCCTTTCAAGACGCCGACGGCAATTTTGATGTCGCGCCGGTGGCCGTCGGCATGGCGTGGGTCGTGGCAGTTGGCGTGCTTGGTGTGGTCCTTGGTGGCCGAACAGCCCGCACTGCCGTTCTTGGTTTTGTGCTTCTCGCTGGACTCACGTGTCTGGCGTATCTCCTCGCATCGCAAAAGCTCGTCACGTACTACAACCTCGAATACCCGCTCTGGGCGCTTGCCGTGGGGCTCTTTGTCGGGAACGCCGCGGGCGCGCCACGTTGGCTCAGTCCGGCGCTTGTCGGTGAGTTCTTCATCAAGACAGGGCTCGTGATCTTCGGTGCGGAGGTGCTCGGCAGCCGACTCCTCGCCCTCGGGCTGCCGGGCGTCATGACGGCTTGGATCGTGACGCCCATCGTGCTCGTCTCGACGTATCTCTTCGGTGTCCATGTGCTGCGGATCCCGTCGCGATCGCTCTGCATGACGCTCTCGGCCGACATGTCGGTGTGCGGTGTGTCGGCCGCGATCGCGACTGGGGCGGCCTGCCGTGCGAAGAAAGAAGAGATATCGCTCACGATCGGTCTCTCGCTCTTCTTCACGGTGATCATGATGGTCGTGATGCCAGCGGTGATTCGTGAAATGGGACTCGATCCGATCGTCGGGGGCGCCTGGATCGGAGGCACGATTGATGCCACGGGGGCTGTTGTCGCCGCCGGAGAGTCGCTCGGCTCGCTCCTGGGCGAGGCAGCGGGAAAGCAGGCGGCTGAAGTGGCGGCAACGGTGAAAATGATCCAAAACTCGATGATCGGCCTCGTGGCGTTTGCCGTTGCCGCGTACTGGGCTGGCTGGATCGATCGCGATCCGAATGCTCCGCGGAGCACACTCATCACTGAAGTGTGGCGGCGTTTCCCTCGCTTCATCCTTGGCTTTCTCGCCGCGTCGCTGGTCTGCACGTTCCTCCATGCGGCTGGTCCGGAGCAGGAGCTCTGGATCGAAGGTGCCACGGGTGGAATCACGTCAAAGCTTCGCGGCTGGCTTTTTTGCGTGGGGTTTGTCTGCATCGGCCTTCAGACGAACTTTCGCGAGCTTGCCCCCATGCTTGCGAGCGGCCGGCCTGTGGTGCTTTACCTCGCTGGGCAGTCGCTCAATCTCGCGCTCACCCTCGCGATGGCGAGCCTCACGTTTGGCTGGCTCTTTCGAAAGGTGGTGGAGCCGTGAAAGTTCTGAGCCAGTATGCGGCGATGCTCCGACTCACGCTCGGCGCGATGATCACGACGGTCGTGTGGTGCGTCCTCTTGCCGCGACTCCTCGACGTGGGCCCGGTTCGAGAACATGTTGCCCTCATGGAGGAGCGAGGCGTCAATCCCGCCGCGATGTACTACACCGAGCTCGAGCAACTGCCCCTTCGGCCTGTGTGGATCGAGAAAGTCATCGTCCTCTGGCCCTGACGTTCTCTCTCCCGACGTCTGATCCAACCCCTTCGATCAGTGATCACCCTCGTGTTAGAATCGTGTTTTTCCGCCAGGGCCTCCGCATGCCGCTTCCGCTTGCCTTCAGTTCCAACGCCTACCTCGACATGCCGGTCGAGGACGCCATCGCCAGGATTGCCCAGGCGGGATATCAGGGCATCGAGCTGCTGGCCGACGTGCCGCATGCCTGGCCTGCGGGACTGCTCGAAATTCAGAAGGAAACGATCCGACGGGCGCTTCGTGAGCACGGCCTCACGATCTCGAATATCAACGCGTTCATGATGAACGCCGTGGCCGACCCGCGGCAGCCCTACTGGCACCCGGGCTGGACCGATCCCGATCCGCACTACCGGGCTATCCGCCGGGAGCACACGAAGCGGGCTCTTCGCCTTGCTGCGGAGCTTGGCGCGACCTCGATTTCGACCGAGCCCGGTGGCGAGGTCGCACCGGGCCAGTCGCGGCAGGATGCCGAAACCATTTTCTATGACGAGATCATGCCCGTCCTCGACGTAGCGGCGTCGTGCAACGTCGCGCTCCTCATCGAGCCCGAACCCGGCCTCCTCATCGAGACGTTCGACCAATATCTCACGTTTGCTGCGCGGGTGAACCATCCCTCGCTCGGTCTCAATTTTGATGTGGGCCACGCCTACTGTGTGAACGACGATCCGGCGGCCTGGGTGCCCAAGCTCGTGGGCCACACCCGGCACTACCACGTCGAAGATATCGCCGCCACGCGGGTCCATCACCATCTCGTGCCGGGCGAGGGGGCGATCGACTTCACGGCCGTGCTCGAGGCGATCGCCATGCACACGCCTGATCTCTGGGTGACTGTTGAGCTCTATCCCTACCGTGATCGCCCCGACGACGCGGCCCGCGCCGCACGAGCCCATCTGCTCGCGGTCGCGCGAGATGCGGGTGTGGAGATTCTCTGATGCTTCCATGGCTTCGACTTGTGCGGATTCCGAACCTCGCGACAGCGGCTGCCGATCCGCTTGCCGGCTACCTCATCGTGTCAGGGCTCCGCGAGCTTGCGTGGCCTCCGGCTGCATGTGGCCTCGCCGTCGCGGCTGTCGTCGCCCTCTATGCCGCGGGGATGGTGCTCAACGACGTGTGCGATGTGGAGATCGATCGGCGGGAGCGACCGGAGCGGCCGCTCCCGAGCGGCGCCGTTGATATTCGGGCCGCGGCCGTTGCGGCTGGAGGCCTTCTTGCGACCGGCTTGATCCTAGCCACAGGAGCCAGCTACCAGGTTGCGTCTCCATGGCCCGCGGCAACGGCGGCCATCCTCGGCGGCTGCGTGTGGCTTTATGACCGTCATGCGAAAGGCACGCCGACCGGGCCTGTGGTCATGGGAATCTGCCGGGGCCTCGCCTGGCTCGTCGGCATGACTGCGGCCGGTGGCCCGAATGAGATTCACGAGTGGCTCATTCCCGCAGGGATGGGGCTCTATGTTGCGGGCATCACGCTCTATGCACGCGATGAGGCGGCGACGAGCCGTCGGACGACACTCGCCTCCGGCGCGATCATCATGCTCACGGGGCTCGTGGTGGCAGGAGGCTCGGTCTGGCTGCCCGACCGCGGCCCCATCGAACTCGCTCGCGGGATACCCATGCCGGTATCAACGTGGCTTCTGATGTGGTCCATCATCGGCACATCGATCCTCTACCGTGTTGCCGTCGGCATCGGTGACCCTGACCCAAGCCGCGTGCGGTTTGCCGTTGGCAACGCGATCATGTCGATCATCACGCTCGATGCGGTGCTCGTGCTGGCCGTCTGCGGCGAGATGTGGGCGATCGTGGTGCTCTGCCTCTTGGCATGGTTCATGATGTTCAAGCGGATCGTCCCACCCACCTGACCTGCGGCCTCGCGCGGCGGCGTGCCATATGCTCCTCGGCTTCAGCACGAACAGCATCGGCGAGATCGATCCGCTCGACGCGGTACCGATCCTTGCTGACCTCGGCTATCGCTCGCTTGCCATCACGCCCGATCGGCACCTACTCAATCCCTTCGTGACGGGGCTGGCCGACGAGGTTGCCCGCTGGCAGCGAACCCTTGCCGCCCACGGCATGGCCTGCGTCATCGAAACCGGTGGCCGGCACGTGCTCGACCCGCTCGTCAAGCACGAGCCGACACTCGTCTCTGCCGACCGCGAAGCCCGTTCTCGCCGCGTCGCCTTCACGCGGCGGGCCATCGACATCGCGGCGGATCTCGGTGCCGGGTGTGTCTCGCTCTGGAGTGGGATTGCCCGCGACTCGGCCGATGCGATGGCGATCGAGGCCAGGCTCGCCGAAGGGCTCGAAGCGATCCTCGAACATGCCACGGCCCTGGGTGTTCGGCTCGGCTTCGAGCCCGAGCCGGGCATGGTGATCGACACGGTCGCCAGGTATGGCCAGCTTCTCGAGCGGCTCGGGACGCCTGGCGGCCTCGGCCTCACGATCGACACGGGTCATCTCGAATGCCTCGGTGAGCGGCCGGCTGCCGACGTGATGACGCCATGGCGAAACCGCATCGTGAATGTGCATGTCGATGACATGCTTGCCTGCCGCCACGAGCACCTGCCGCTCGGCGCGGGCGACGTCGATTTTTCATCGCTCATCGCCGCGCTTGCGGAAGGCGGCTACACGGGCGGCCTCCACGTCGAGCTCCCGAGGCAAGCCCACCGCTGGCTCGACACGGCCCGTGAATCAGCCCGGTTTCTCGAGCGGCTCGTCTGAACGACCCATCAGGTCCATTCGGGCGGCGGTTCGATCGCGTCGGCCGGCCGCTTGCCGGCGTCTTTGCGGCCCGAGCCTTCGAGCCGGCTGATAGCCTTCACGGTCATGTCGGCGTCGCAGGCAATCTGGCAGGAGAGCCGCAGCGACGGCGTGCCGGCGAGGCCCTTGGCCGTGAGCACATCCTTCTCGGCCTTGGTCATGGTCGTGGGTTCACCCGCGACAAACACAACCCGGCAGGTTGTGCATCGGGCAACGCCCCCACACGCATGGAGTTGATCCACCCCGCACTCGTCTTCCAAGGCATTGACGAGCCTCATGCCGGTCGGCACCTCGAATGTTCCGACGTCTTCCACGGTGAGATTCGGCATGACTACTTGCTTCCTTTCTTGCGTTTGGGATCGAGATTCGCTGCCAGGTCGTCCTCCGTCACCGGTGCTACGAGGCCTTCGCTCGGGATATCGAGCCCAGCCGTCCAGGCCAGTGCGTTGAGCATGAGTTTCCGGAAATCGTCATCGGCAAAGTTTGCATGGTAGTGGCCACCGGTGCAGCCGAAACCTCGGCCTCCTTCAGGCCGCTCATACGCCCAGGCGAGCACCTCGCGGCCGCCGCGGTTGGCTCGGACCGTCGGGTTGTTGCTGTGGGGGCCGTCGGGCCGCTCCCGCGTGGAGTCGGGTGGCACCGCGGTGAGGATCATCGTGAGCCCCGTGGTCGGCTCCACGAACCGCATGTTGTAGTACCACTCGTCGTTGATCTCGAAGGGCTTCACGCCACGGGTGATCGGGTGACCTTCGGCGACCTCCGTCTCGGCAAGCGTCCAGTGGGGATTCACCGACCAGTGCGGCTCGAAGTAGCCACCCATCCACTCGAGAAACTCGGGGCCGCCGTTCTCCTTGGTGACCTCCACCGCGTAATGCAGGCATGCGATCCCCACGCCCCGCTTGGCCAGGGCGTTCATCTGGGCCAGGCGATTGCTCTGGAGCACCGGGTGGCCATTGCCCCCGTCGGCAAAGAAGAAGACAGCATCGGCGTTGTCGAACGCGGTCGCGTCGGTGGGCCAACCGCCTGAGTACACCTCCGATACAAGCTGCGGGCAGGCCTCGGCGAGACATTTTTTCATGAGCATGCAGCCGGCACGAAACTCATGCTGGCCCGGGCCGTGGCTCGGCTTGCCGGCGACCATGACGAGCTTCTTGCGACCGTCCGCGAGGCGGGTTCGCTTCAGGCGGATGTTCTTGAACTCCGCCTTCATCGGCGGCCCGGCGTGAACCTGAAGGGCCAAGACTCCCTGCTCAGACCGCTTCCCCGGCTGCTCGTCGATCGTCTCGCTCATGAGCTGGCCGTTGATGAAATGTGAGAGTTTCGGGCCCTTCGCGATCACCCGATACGTGTTCCAGTCGCCTGGCTTGATCGCCTCCTGGAGTTTGGCGGAGTCGCCGATCGGTTCACCGGGGATCTTTTTTCCGTCGGCGTCAATCGTGACCCGCTGCCCTCGCTGGCAGAGGATGCCCCGTCCCTTTTCCTCATACATGATCCCCGAGTGCTTCGTGCCTGCCTCGAAGTCAGCCTGATAGCCGCCGACGACGAAGTCGCCCAGATCACCGCTGCGATACTGGATGCCGCTATTGCCACCAGTCAGGCGATACTCGAGCTCGAGTTCGAAGTCGTCTACGAGCCCGGCTCGCCAGATGAGAAACGTGTTGCCCTTGGTGGGATTCTCAGGCGTGGTCTCGCCGATGATCGTGCCATCCTCGACACGCCAAAACTCGGGTTTTCCCTCCCATCCATTCAGGGTCTCGCCGTCGAAGATCGAGACGAGGCCGGGGTCTGAGTCTCCAGCGAGGCTCTCGACAACGAGGAATCCACACGCGAGCCCCCAGCAAAGAAGTGCTCGGGAAACAGAAAGAGCGATCGACACGAGGCGGGCCTCCCAAAAGAAATGAAGCCAGAGACATGAAGCCAGAGTGACACGAGGTCGGCAGCGCTGCCCACCTCGGGCGCCTAGTATGCCATGCTCGGAGGGTGTGGCTACTGCCGCGCAGGAAGACGTCCGACGGCGCGGGACTTCGGAAGGCTGCCGGGGCGGAACGAATCAGCCTCGAGCCCGAGCATGTCGAGCAGGCCTTCAATGCCTGTGACACGGATATTGAACGTGCGGGCGGCATCCAGATTTCGCGTTCGCCGCTTGGCCTCGGCCGGCCATCCCGGTAGTTCGCGATCGTCTTGGCCTGACGGGGGCTGACCAAGATCCACCACGACTGCGGTATTCGGCTCGACCCCATCGACAATCCGTGCCCCAGCTCGTTCCACCGTGGCCGTCAGTGCGGCGAGATCCGTTCGGCCGTCACCGTCCAGATCGCTAAAGCCCACGACGACGATCTCGGGGGCGCCGCCGCCACCCCAGAGGCTCGACGCCACACCGTCACCGGAGAGGATCGGATTGCGGGAATTCTCCCTGCGAACGACGGCCTTGATGAGTGTTTGCCCCTCGACCTCGGTCACCTCGATCATGCCCTTATTCGTTCCGAACTCGGGCCGCGGATCCCCAGGCGGGAAGACGTGAAGCACGAGGCCCGGACGAATGCCAGCCGTGCTCCGGCAGGAAACGAGCGCCGTGCGGGTCCGCGGATCGACATTCACGACGTGACCATTGAAGCCGTCGATGCGGTCATCGGCAGCGCGGGTGTCGGCGATGGTCTTCTGGAGATCGGGATCAGCAACCCGCACCTTGGCGAGCACGGCGTTGAGATTCTCGATTTCCTTAGCACGAATTCGGAGATCGAAGCGAAGGAGATCGAGCTGCTTGATCACATCCCCAGCCTCGATCGCGGCACGGAATTCCGCCCGCCGCGAGGGTGGCATGTAGTCGAGGCCCTTCTCGACCTCGGCCTTGAGGCTGTCCATTTCGCGGGCTCGATCTTCAGCGATCCGCCGCGCGTCCATCACCTTGGCCTGCTCAGCTTCGTGGCCCTTCCACTTCTCATCGAACTCTTTTTTGTCGTCGTCCTTCTTGCCTAAGGCCTCCTGCGCCGCGGCGAGGGCGTCTTGTTTGGCTTTCTCGGCAGCAGCCACCTCCGCGTCTTTCTGCGCGGCAAGCGTCTTCTTTTCCTCTTCGACCGTCTTCACTTGTGTGTTCTTTTGGCGAAACTCCTGCCGCACCCATTCGAGAAGCTTGAGGTAGGTCGGGGCATCATCCTGAAATCCAGCGAAGTCGCCCGTGACGAGCGCGTTGAACTGTGTGTCGATATCGTCGACCGGGAGATCGGCAGCGACGCCGATGATCTCCCGGAGGCGGTTCATTTCATCGAGCGTGTCGCGGGTCTTTGTTTCGGCACGGGTCGCCTCCGACGCTGCTTGGGCCTTCGCGGCCTCGGCCTGCTCGGCCTTGTCGAAGTAGAGATACGTCGTGACACCCAGCGCGAACGCGAGCATCACGAAAATGCTCAACGCAATCGTCAGGGCCGTGGTTGTCGTGCGACTGCCAGCCATGCTTCGCCGTCCCTCTCGCTCAGGAATCCTGTCATCGAGCCGCCAAGGAAGAACCCCAGCACAATGGTAGCCGGTGGCTCCCTTCCTCGAGCATCGTCATCCACCGCACCGACCGTACACGAATGCTCAGATTATAACGGTCGCGCCACCTGAAGGGCCTGCCACTTCTGACCACGCCACCTCACGGCCGGTTTCCAGCGCGGTTCGTCCGAGTAAGGCTACGAGATTGCTGCGGATCAGCGGCTGGCCACCGTCGCCACGGCTGCCGGAGCGAATTGCATCCACGAATCCGCCCATGCAGACCTGCCAGGGGTTGGCTGGTGACCCATCCGCCTGCCAGGCCTGCCTGCCGACGATTTCGTGCCGCACGAGGTCGGCGACGCCGCGGGGGCCCCGCACCGTCTCCTCACGCTGCCCCGTCGCCCCGGCGGACCGCGTGATCTCGGCATGGAGCTCCCGGCCATGGGCGAAGCGGTATCGCACGGCGAGCCCTTGCCTCGAAGCGGCAGGGATGGCAGCCACGGGGCACGCATCGCCCATGGCCCAGAGGCCGCGATCAAGTGCGTCGAGATGGGTTTCGACGAGCAGGCCACCGGCCAACATCGAATCCGTCACCCAGTTGCGATGCCGGTATTCCTCGGCCGTCCATGAAGACCGCATCGGCCGGTGCCAAGCGAGGCCGAGGTCGGCCTTGCAGATGGCCAGGACAGGATGGCCAATCCCGCCGTCGCGAATGCGTGCGACGGTGTCGATGGTCGCCGCATGATGCCGTCCCGCGAGCCCCGAGACCACCACAAGCCCACGACGCGTGGCATCGCTCGCCGCGGCACGAACCGTGCGCATGCCTTCGACGTCAACAGCCGCCGGCCGTTCACAATACACATGCAGGCCACGAGCGATGGCCGCGGCGAAGTGGGTCGGCCGTGTCCACGAGGAGCCGGCCAGAATGACGGCATCGAGATCGGCGCCCATGACATCCCGCCAGGCATCATCGCCCACGAACTGTCGCTCGCTGGGGCATTCGAAGCGGTCCCCAAGGGATGCCTGAAGGAGCCTCGCGGACTCCGCAAGGTGATCGGCGAAGAGATCACCCATCGCCACGATCCTGACCGAGGGGTGCCACGCGGCCGCCTGGCTCGCTGCGCCGGTGCCACGTCCGCCACAGCCGATCAGGCCAAGGCGGATACGGTCGCTGCCGCCGGTGAAGAAGCCGCCGGCGGGAAGGATTCCCGTTGAAGCCGCGCAGGCCGCCCCCACCGAACCAGCCAAGAGATCGCGGCGGTTCAGCCGCGAGGAATGTTCACGTGCGGGCATGGCATGCAGCTCCTCGAGAGAAAACACCGTGGACCACCGTGGCTGCCCCGGCGGAAACAGTGTAGTCCCGGCCGCCGGCCGATGCCCAACGCTATCGTGTTCGCGACGCCATCCGTGCCGCCGCCTTGAAAACCGCCTGTTCGACGGCGCGAGGATCGCCGAATACCGCTTCGAAGTCTTGGCGTCGCTGCGCGGGCGAGTCGGGGGCGAGTGGTTTTTTTGCGGCGAGGACTCGCTGGTAGGCCATAAAGTCTTTCTTGCGTGTCTGAAGCAGATGGTGCGTGAGGGCCCAGGCCGCCGCATAGGCGTCGAGCGCCGTCTCGGCCTTTCGGAAGGCCTTGTCGTCACCAATGATCGAATCGATGGCACCTGGGCGGTAGGTCGCCAGGAAGTGGTCGAGCCGCGGACGGTTCACCGATCCGATGGCTCGCCACCCGCGGGCATTCTCAAGATCAGGCGTCTCGAAGTAGGTGGCAATGCCCTCGCTCACCCAGAGCGGCACGGGGGCGAGGCGACGGTGCATGCCGCGGTTGAAGGCCAATTGATGCGTGGCCTCGTGGACGACCGTTGCAACCATGCTGCTCGCCGCGGGGCTCGTGAGAATCTCGAGGCCCACATTGCCCGGCCGCCTGCCCCGCACGGTGGCCAGCGCGTCGCTTCCAGTGAGGTCGTAGGTGATGACCCGATTGGTGAGGAGGTTGTAGTAGCCCACCACCCGGTCTGCTGCCGGCCCGAGGTCGGCTGCTGCCGAGGCCGCATACGATTGACGGTCTGCGAAGATCACGACCACGAGCGGACGCGCGGAGTCTGAGAGCGCGAGGCCCCCCTTTGTCCAGTAGTTTCCAAAGGCATCATGGAGCCGCTCAAAAAGGGCGGCACACCACTTGGCATAGTCGCGGGTCGTGTTGAAGCAGACGAGATAGTGCTTCGTGCGATGAATCTCAAACCCAGGAGGTAAGGTTGCCAGCACCTGTTCACCAAAATCACCGGCCAGGGCGGGCGATGGAGCTCCGGCGGGCGCTCGCGTGGCGACCGATCCGGGCTCGAAGACCTCATACCGCCCGTCGGCGTGCTCGAGGAGCAGTCCGCCATCGACGGCCTCCACGACAATCGTGCCCGTGGTGACGCGGCCGTCAGGACCGCGCAGTTCGACGTGAACGGGCTCGGTCGCTGGTGCCTCCGCGCCGGCCATGAGTGGTGCCATGGCGAGATGGACCGCAGCCACCACCCGCCATGCCAGCGTGCCACGACCGGCAAGCGGCCTCGCTGGGGCGTGGCGACGAGGAGGAAACATGCGTGTCATCGCGGGGCCATTCGGGAAAACAAAAACGACTGGGAAGGCTGGGTGAACCTCGTTGCGTGGGGGCCCTGAACATCAGTTGCACTGGCATCGCGTCGGCATCCCGCGATTGCTAGCGTCTCTGCCCACTCGGTGCCACGGCCAACCCTTCCAGGAGCATCGTCCCGGATGTCCTCTTCCGCCGCAACGCGAACTTCGGCGATCGTCATGGTCACGGTCGCCTTCATGGCCACCGGCTGCGCCGGCTGGGCGAACCGTCTCGACCCCAAAAAGGTGGCGCTCGAACGAGAGCGGTATGGCGCCACGGCCGACCAGCGGATCGCGGACCTGCGGTCCGATGCCGAGAAGGCAAAGAACGAAGGGAGCCAGGCAGCACAGGATTTTGCCCAGCGGCTGGCCACACTCATGCCCGAGGAGCATGATCCACGGGTTCGAGGGGCCGTTCTCGACATCGCAGCCGGATTCGATGCGCCGGCGGCGATCGCCATCTGCAAGGGGGCGCTCGACGATCCGGATGAAATGGTGCGGAACAAGGCCTGCGAGGTCTGGGGGCGACGCGGTGGTCCCGAGGCGGTGGCCTTGCTCGCGGCTCGGTACGACTCCGATTCAGCGATCGATGTCCGCCTCAAGGCCCTTCGCGAGCTTGGCAAGCTCAAGGATAAGGCGGCGATCCCCACGCTCGCCCGAGCCCTCGAGAGCGACGATCCCGCCGTTCAGTACCGGGCTGTTGCCGCCCTCAAGGAAGTGAGCGGCCGCGATCTTGGAGACGACGTCAATCTTTGGCGAGCATGGGCCGCCGATCCAAAATCCCCAGGAACCGAGTGGACGATCGCCGAGGGCTTCCGGAGCGTGTTTTGATTGGGAGGCCGGCATTCGCCTGTTCGGACGGCCTTGGCAAACAGCGAGGGCTGTGACGACGAGGGCCTTTGCCGCAACCGTGTAGCCTGCCAGATAGCCGCCGCGTTCCGGTGGCCCAGCGCGCCGATACCCCCCTTGGCTCTACGCGGCCGCACGCTCCCCCCGACTCCAAGCCCCCCCACACCGAAATCGATGCCATTGTCAACCGCCCACGCCCCCAAGACCGCGCTGTTGAGCGGGCATGACCGGCGGTTTCGCCGCGTCTGTATCGCGCTCTTTGGCCTCGCCTCCATCCTTCCGCTCGCCTTGGCCCACGCCGCACCGCCGGGCAGGGGCCGAACGGGCCCCGCGAGGTTCTTCGAGAGCCTCATGAAGCCCCGGCCGGAGCCGACACCCGCCTTCATTCCGGTGCCCACGCCGCCCGGGGAAGATCAGATCGAACGGCTCGAGAGACTCGCCGCTCGGAATCGCCCACCGGCTCCGCCTCCGCCTTCCGCCAGGCTGCCATCCTGGAAGGAAACGACTGACTTCATCGAGGCGACTCGGGAATCGGTCGGCATGATCGTCGCGGATGCCGCCGCACTCGATTACCAGCCGGCACCCCGGCCCGTTCAAACCGTGACGGTGCTGCCGCGATCGACGGGCGCCGAGCGGACGGTGCCCCTCGTGGTGACGCGGCTCGAGCCCTCGGGCATGTCCGCTCCTGCGACAGCCCGCTTTCGTCGGCTCCGCTCGTGGATCCAAAACACGCTCACGACCTACCAGCGTCGGCCCCTCAACACCGCCCAGCACACGCCGTGGGAGGTGATGCACGGCTTCATCGCATTCGGTATCCCGACGCAGCTTCGCGTGGGTGGCCCTAGTGGTGATCCTGTGAGTGCCATCGGATGGTCAAACTCCGCTGGGGTCTGCAAGGGGCAGACGATGCTCACGGTGACAGACGGCCGCTTGAATGCGCTCAAGGGCTATTACGGCGTGCAGGGACATGCGGCTCAGTATCTGGCAATCCTTGCGCAGTGCCGGGTCGCAGCGGGCTCGCCCATCGTCGTTCGCGGAGAGCGTTTCACCGTGGCCGACCTCATCGAGGAAGAAAAACTCTCGTGTACGCCTCGCTCGGAGCTCACCTTTGCCCTCATCGCAATGGCCCACTACCTCCCGACCGATGCCACGTGGAAGAGTCGTGACGGCGGGTCGTGGTCGATCCCGCGGCTGGTCGAGGAAGAGATCGTGCAGCCGATACGCGGCGCGGCATGCGGCGGTACGCACCGGCTCTTCGGGCTGTCGTATGGATGCCAGCGGCGGCTCAAGGCGACGGGCCAGCTCGACGGCGTCTATCTCCGTGCGGATCGGTACGTTCGCGATTTCCAAAACTTCACGCTGACCAAGCTCCAGAACCGCGACGGTTCGTTCAGCACCGAGTGGTTCAAGTATCCCGCGGATCGTGAGGACGACGTCGATCGCAAGATCCAGACGACCGGGCACATCCTCGAGTGGCTCGTGGGCTCGCTCGACCAGGAGCGGCTCTACGACCCGCGGATCGTGGCCGCCGCAGAGTTCCTCTGTCGGGCGCTCATGCGTGAGCCTTCGCGGGAATGGAAAATCGGACCGCTCGGCCACGCGCTCCACGCCCTCAACATGTACCAAGAGCGGGCCTGGGGCGTGGTGCTGCCTGGTGGGATCGCCGCTTTCCATGGCCCCATGAAGGCGCCCCTCGCTGGGGCCCGCGTGGCCACCGAGCCGGGCCGAAGCGGAACGACGAAGCGGTAGCCGGCCGAGGGCGGCCTGACCGTACTAGCACCACGGTGCTTGATCCATCGGCCCTCTGGCCGTACGCTTCCAACGCGGGGTTTTTGAGCGGCGCTTCATGGCCGCCCGACGACCTTTCCTCGCTCCGCCGGCCGGTGCCGGAGCGGCTTCGCAAACTGGAGCGGCGTCCCTGCCCGGAGCGGATTCGCAAACTGGAGCGGCGTCCCTGCCTGGAGCGGATTCCCTGCGTGGAACGGTTCGATGACAGCAGCCAACGCCACCCCGCAGCTCGAACATCTTCTCGCGCTCGCCGCACAGCTCTATGCGTCAACGGGAGCCGAGGCGATTCTCGTCCTCGCCGACGAGCGATTGGACTGGGCTCGCATCCGCGAGATCACCGATGCCGTGCCGCTTCTCGTGGCCGCTGATTCCAAGGCCGACCTCGCCGGCGCCGAAGAACATGCCATCCGCACGGTTCTCCTCGATGTTCCCGGTCTGCCCGTCTATGAGCGGCTCGCGCAGGCCCTGCTCGAGTGTGTCGCGGCCGACCTCTTGCTTCCCGAGGCACAGGTCATTGCCGTCTACAGCGGATTCGAGGCAGGCACCGCGGATTCGGTGAGCATCCTTCGGCTCGCCGAGCACCTCGGCCAGCTCACCGCTCGTGACCTCCGGAATCTCGAAACGAAGGTGCCCCTCGAGACGCTCAAGCTGGTCGTCGATCTTGCCGTCGAGATTGGCCGAGAGGGCCGCGAGGGGAAGCCAGTCGGGACGCTCTTTGTTGTTGGCGACACCCGCAAGGTCATGCAGTCGAGCCACTCGGCCAGCTTCGATCCGGTTCGCGGGTATGCCCGAGGCGAGCGGCGTTTGACCGACCCGCGGGTGCGTGAGGGGATCAAGGAGATCGCGCAGCTCGACGGTGCATTCGTCATTGGCCCCGATGGCACCGTCGAGGGGGCAGCCCGCTATATCGACGCCTCTGCCGAGAGTGTCTCGGTGTCCAAAGGCCTCGGGGCCCGTCACTGGGCGGCCGCCGCGATCACCCGCCGCACAAAGTGCGTCGCCGTGGCCGTCAGCGAAACGAGCGGCACCGTGCGGATTTTTCACGACGGGGAAGTCGTCCTTCGGATCGAGCCGTTCCGCCGTGCGATGAAGTGGAAAGACTTCGAGTACGAACCGCGAAGCGGCGATTGACGCGGGCAGTCGCTCGTGCCGGACGCCAGTACCGGGCGAACGCTTGGTAGGCTCGTATCGCCCTCCAGAGCCTAGGACCGAGTGCCATTGGATACCACGCCAAGCCTGCCCGAGCTCTCAGGCAAAACTGTCTTCGCGATTGATCTCTTGTCGCGGGTCTACCAGCTCTTCCACGCGCTGCCCGAGATGACGGCGCCAGATGGCCGGCCTGTGTCGGTCGTCTTCGGTCTCACTCGAGACCTCCTCGACATCGTCGAAAAACGAAAGCCCGACTATCTCTTCTGTGGCATGGATGCGGCGGGGCCGACGTTTCGCCATGAGCGGTTCGACGCCTACAAGGCCAACCGCGCTGAGATGCCCGACAATCTCGTGCTCCAGATTCCACTCGTTCGTCGGCTGCTCGAGGTGACCGGCATTCCCTGCCTGGAGCTCGCAGGCTTTGAGGCCGATGACGTGCTCGCCACGCTTGCCACCCAGGTCGCGGCCGCGGGGGGCACCTGCATCATCGCAACGAGCGACAAAGACGCCCGGCAGTTGCTTGGCGAACGCGTGGAACTTCTCAATCTGAGAAATAATTCCAAGCTCGGCGTGGCCGAGCTCGAAAGCGAGTGGGGCATCCGCCCCGATCAGGTCGTCGATTTCCTCGCGCTCGTCGGCGACGCGGTCGATAACGTTCCTGGCGTGCCGGGGGTTGGGCCAAAGATCGCTGGTGAGCTCCTCAAGACCTTCGGCACGCTCGACGGGGTGCTTGCCAACATCGAGAAGGTGTCGGGAGTGAAGCGGAAGGAGAATCTGACAGCGCACGCGGCAACTGCGAGGAAAGGCCGCGAGCTCATCCGGCTCGAAACGGCAGTACCCCTCGAGATCCCATGGGCTGCCGGCTTGCGGCATGAGCCCGACGCCGAGTCGCTTGCAGCGTTTCTCCGCGAGATGGGCTTCCGAAGCCTGCTGGGCCGAGTGCAGGTGCGGGTGGCTGCGCCGGCTCCTCGCCGGCAGGCCGCGACCCTCTTTGACATGGATGCTGATCCAGTCGCCGGGGCGGCGCCGGTTTCATCCAAGACGTCCGATGTGATCGTGCCGGTCACCGAGGGCGATGTGACGGCGATCGTCGATCGCCTGAAGACTGAGCCCGAGCTCGTGGTCTGCGTGGCTCTGCCGAAGCCGGCGACTCCGATGTCGCGGCCCACAGGGATGGCTCTTGCCACGTCGGATTCGGTGGCCTGGTTTTCGGTCGATCAACTCGAGCATCATCAGCCCCTGCGGTCGCTCCTCGCGAACGCTTCTCTTCGGAAGGTCGGCCACGACCTCAAGCGGCATGATGTGGCCCTTCGTGCGTTTGGCATCACGCTCGGGGGGGCCTCGTTCGACACACTCCTGGCGGCCTACCTCCTCGAAGCTGGCGAACGAAATCTCGGGCTTGTCGAGACCTGCCGCAGGCACGGCCTGGGGCAT
>JBGTGN010000230.1:0-4501 GCA_041746715.1 Pirellulales bacterium
GGGGGACGTCCCGGCGGTGACCGACCAGGCTCCGGCCGTCCGAGTGATGGCCGGCCGCGTGGGAAAAAGCCCACGGGTCGGCCGACAGGTGCCAAGCCCTCCGGCCGTCCTGCGGCTGCCAAACCAGACGGGCGGCCCACAGGCCAAATCACGAGGCGGAAGCGGGCCGGCAAGGCATCCTCGTGGCGAGCGGCCAAGCGGGGCAAGGAATGACACTCGCGTTGCCCTCTGGGCCATGTCATGCCGATCACGGCCGCCATGAGCGGGCGGCCATCGTCGATCATCGGCCTATCGCGGAACGAACCTGGCGGCTTCGGATCGAATCGCCAGCGATCGCCGCAGAGGCCATACCCGGGCAGTTTGCGATGGTTCGCCTCCCTCACCGCACCGACCCGCTCCTCGGCCGTCCTCTTGCGGTTTACGACGTGTTTCCGGGCCCCGACGGGGATCTGCGGTACGTCGATTTTATCTACGCGATCCACGGCCGGTTCACAACGGCCCTCGCGGGGCGGCCGCCTGGCAACGACATCCTTGTGTGGGGGCCACTGGGCAACGGTTTCGTACTCCCACCCATCGATCACCTCGTGCTCGTGGCCGGTGGCATCGGCCAGACGGCGCTTGTGGCCCTCGCTCGTGAACGATCCGGCCTGGCGGCGTTTGGCTTACCACCGCGAGCAACTCCTCGGGCGAGCCGCATCACCTTTTGTTGGGGGGCTCGCACGGCGTCGCTGTTTGGCGATCTCGACGACTTCCGCTCAGCCGGGTGTGACGTTCATCTGGCTACGCTTGACGGATCGGTCGGGCATCACGGTACTGTGATCGACCTCCTCAACACGCTCGCGGGCAACGGTCGCATCGATGCGGCAGGCACCCATGTCGTCACGTGTGGCCCCGAGGCGATGATGGCGGCCGTGGCCCGATGGACGGCATCCCGCGCGCTGCCTTGCACCGTTTCTCTTGAGACGCCGATGGCCTGTGGCATCGGTATCTGTTTCACCTGCGTCGCACCGATTCGCGATGCTGCTGGTGGCTGGGACTATCGACGCACGTGCGTCGAAGGGCCTGTTTTCGATGCGGCGGCTGTGGCCTGGTAGCAATGCTCCCGGCCACGTCAGGCCTTAGCAGCCTTGCGGCCCTTGCTCACGGCTGGGGCAGCCTCGCCCCTCGAGGCTGCGAGCAGCCGCGCCGAGAGCCGTGACTTGATCCGCGCGGCACGGTTCTTGTGGATCGTGCCTTTCGCCGCTGCCTGATCGGCCGTCTTCGACACGCCTCGGAGACTTTCCTTCGCGGCGACGGCATCGCCGCTCGACGCCGCATCGAGCGCTTTGCGAATCGAGGTCTTGAGGGTGGATCTCACGGCACGGTTCGTTTCCCGGTCGCGAAGGTTTTGGCGGTGACGCTTCTTGGCGCTGGCCGAATGAGGCATGGGGGCTTCCTAGTGAAAAAACAGTCGTGCGATGGGGAGGCCGAGCCACAGAGGCTCAGTCGTCAGACTCGTCTTTATCCTTCCCCGACCGGAGTTTGTCCAGACGCTGGGCCACATCCCGGTATCCGAAATCGAGCGTCGCCACGGCGGAGAGGTGTTTCTGGGCGGTGTCGGTGTCCTTGAGGGCGGCGGCGAGCACCCCCGCTCGGTAGAGAGCCCGCTTGCGGAGCTCGATTTCCCGGTCCGTGAGCACCTCGATGGCAGCCTCGTAGTTTTGCATCGCGAGCTGGTATTGCTTGATGGCCTGGAAGCATTCACCGAGCTCGAGCGAGATCACGCCCTTGCGGCGGACATCCTTGAGCGATTCCTGGAAGTGGCGTATGGCCTCTTGAACCTTGCCAGCCACCTTGAGTCGAAGGGCGAGCTCGTATTTCCAGGTGACATTGTCGGGATAGCGGCGGCAGCGGGTCTCGAAGATATGAATCTCCTGCCGAACACTCGCCGTCTTGAGTTTCTCGACCGCCAAGCGGTTGTCGGGTGAGTCTTCGGCCTCGAGCCGCTTCTCTGCAAGCATGAGTTTGGCGCGGCCCCACCGGAGCTGACGATCCTCGATATGCTCCTGCACCTTCAAGGCGTTGCCCGACGCGGCGAGCGCCTTGGTCAGCACCTTCTCGGCGTCTTCGATCGTCGCTTCTTGCTCGAGGACATCTGCCAGCTCGAGGTAGTTGTCGATCTCCGTGGGATTGTCTCGAACCGCCTGTTCGAGCTTGGCTCGCCGGCTCAAGCCAGCCCCAGCAGCACCTCCGTCCGACGTCTGCTTGGCGCCGGGCCGGCCTGTGAGCCCATGGCCGGCCGCGATTGTCTTCTCGACCGAGAGCCTGGCGATCTCTCGTTCTGACTCTTCGGCCATTGACTTCACTCGCGCGATTCGTCGCCAGCACTCGATCGCCTGATCGAAGTGGCCCTGGCTCGCCGCGAATCGACTGCACTGCCGGTTGACCTCAATGTCTGCGGGGGCCGCATCGAGCGCCGCGCGGAGGTAGACGGCCTGGCACTCGGGCATCATGAGGTTCTCGCAGGCCTCTGCCATGAACAGCAGGCATGTGTGGTCGGCAGGATTCGACTTCAGTGCGTTCACGCCCAGCTTGACGACCTCTCGCCAATTGGCATTGGTCGCTGCCTTTTTCATGGAACTGCGACCGGAGGTATTCATGAACGATGCAAACGCGGTCGACTTCTTGGCACCGAACTTCTGTCGGAGCGCTCCCAGGAACGCCTGGAGGAACACCACATTGCCCGGATCGCCAGCGACGCACATCGCGAACATGTCGATGGCATACCGGGGATCGCCGGCCTGCATGCCCGTGCGGTAGCACTGGAGCAGCCTCGACCGCTCCCCCGAGGAGAGGGTTGTCCAGGACGGGCACCGGGAGGGATCGACCGGAACCTGTGGGGTCGCTGTAGACTCGTTCGCCATGCCGGATTCGCGGTGGACGCGTGTCCCTGGAATTGGCCCGCCGGAAAAAACCGATGGAACCTGTGAAACCCCTTAGTTTAGGCAGCATTGGCGGTTGCCACAAACCCGACCTGTTGAAGCGTGATGTCCCCCGATGGGGTGCCTGCCGATGAGTCCGGTCGAAACGGTCATTTTCGTGGGCGCCGGGCCGGGAGCGGCCGATCTCCTGACGCTGCGGGCCTTGGATCGACTGAAGCGGGCCGAGGTCGTCGTGCACGACCGGCTCGTCCATGCTGATGTCCTGACCCTCGTGCCGGCCTCGGCTGAACGAATCTGTATCGACCGAACCGACGTGACAGACATCGATGCCGGTTGTCACACCGGGGAACTGCTTGTGCGGCTGGCTCGAGACGGCCGGCAGGTGGTGCGGCTCAAGGGGGGCGACCCCACCGTCTTCGCACGTCTCGCTGAGGAGCTCGAACCACTCCGCCATGCCGGGATTGCCGTGGAGATCGTGCCCGGTATCACCGCCGCGCTCGCGGCCGCTGCGGCCGCGGGGATTCCCCTCACGAGTCGCGGCGCCGCGTCGAGCCTCTCACTTGTGACCGGTCATGAGGCACGGGGCAAGGTCGAACCGCATGACCTCACCCTCACCGGCCTCGCTTCGCTTCCAGGCACCATTGCCGTGTACATGGGGATCGAACGGATCGCGTCATGGTCCAAGCGGCTCATTGAGGCAGGCCGACCAGGCACCACGCCCGTGACGGTCGTGAGCCGTTGCTCGTGGCCCGACCAGCGGCTCGCGACAACGACACTCGCCGCCTGCGGGGATGACGCCGAACGCGAGGGCTGGCAGTCGCCGGCAGTGCTGCTGGTGGGTGGCACCGTCGAGCCGATCTCGAAGGGATCGCTTGCAGGCCGGCTCGTGATTGTAACGAGGCCCGCGGGCCAAGAGGGCGAGATGGTGTCATGCGTTCGGTCGGCCGGCGGTACGTGCCTTCATGTGCCGATGCTCGCGATCGCGCCGCCGGTCGATACGGCGCCACTCGATGCCGTGATCGCTCGCCTCGGTACGTATGACTGGATCGTGTTTGCCAGTAGGAACGGCGTTTGCGGTTTTCTCGATCGCCTGCGGGCGGCTGGCCTCGATGGCCGAGCACTCGGCACCGCCCGGATCGCCGCGATCGGGACCGCGACTCGCCGCAGCCTCGAGGACGCGGGGTATGCATGCGACCGGGTGCCCGACACGTTTCGCTCCGAGGGGCTTGTCGAAGTGTTTGCTGGAACTCCTCGCGGCGGCCGCTTTCTCCTCGTGCGGGCCGATCGCGGACGCGACGTGCTGCGTCGTTCGCTCGAAGCCTCGGGGCATGCCGTCGATGAAGTGGCGGCCTACCGAAGTGTGCCCGTCGAGCAGCTCGGCGCCGCAACAGAGCGGCTCCTGGCTGCTGCGAAGGCACCATGGCTGACGGTCACAAGTGGTGCCATTGCCGAGGCGGCGATCCGGTTGTGTGGCCCCTGGATCCGACTTCACCGCTGGAAGATCGCGAGTCTGAGCCCCGTGACGTCGGCGGCCCTCCGACGATTCGGGCTGGAGCCGACGGCCGAGGCCATCGAGGCCA
>JBGTGN010000231.1:0-25206 GCA_041746715.1 Pirellulales bacterium
GCCGTCGATGAAGAGGGCTGGATCGAGCGCGGCCCAGAGCTGCACGTCGCCACGCGAAGCCGCCGACGCGACAAGCGCCTTGAAGACGGCTTTGCCATACTCGCCGCCACCATGAAAACCAGGCTGGCAGAAGAGCAGATCGACGAGGATGTGCCGCCGCGGAGCGGCCAAGAGCGGTCGGAGCGCAGGCGAGTCATTCGCGAGCGGTTCGCCCCGGCATGCCGCGGCAAAGGCATCAAGCTCCGTGAGAGCCAGGCGAGCCGATGTCGCTGCGTTTTCATACCCGAGCCGCATCTTACGATCGCTCGGCAGTGCCCCAGTCGTCACGCCCTCCTCGTGAAGGATTGTGACATCGGCCGAGTAGACCATGAAATGCCCGGCACGCAGATTCCCAACGGCAAACAAGAACTCTTCGCCGTAGAGGTTCGTTCGCTCGTCAAAGAGTGTCGGGGAGGAGGCCACGAACACGGGCGAGAGAACGATCGCGGCCCCCTGGAGAAGCGGGTTGGGAAGGAGCCGAGCATCGGACGTGCGGGTGCCTGGACGTCGGAAGATGGCGTTGCCGGTTCGCTCAAACACGGCACGGTCTTCGTCGTACATGTCAGCGAGGAGACACCAGTCGTCGGGGGAGTAGACGACGTCGTTCCAGGGATTCTCGTGTCGTCCATCGGGCGTGACGATATCGGGGCCCAGAACCGAATAGGCACAGCGGTCGAAGAGCTCCTCGCAGCGGTCGATAAACGACGTGTCTTCGATTCGGGTGTCATTGTTGATCACCGCCACGAAGGCTGCCCCGAACCGCTCCCGCACATGGGCATAGCCCGCGTTGTTGCCACCGGCGAAACCACGATTCGCTCCTGTCTCGACGAGCTCGACCTCGGACATCGCGGCAACGGCTTCGCGGGTCGCGGCAAGCACCTCGTCCGTCGAGCCGTTATCGACCACGACGATTCGCACCGGCCGTCGGCTCTCGAGCCTGCGGAGCGAGTCGAGGCACCGCGCGGTGACGAGCCAGTGGTTGCACTGGAGGACGATGAAACAAAAGGGGGCATCGTTCGCGGTCCGCAGGCGATGCAGCGGCGCCGTCAGGCTCTCGCGGCGGTCGAGAATAAAATCAGTGTCGTCAACACGGGCTACCGGTTGGCCTTCCTCCACCCGCAGGAGGCCCCCGGCAGCGGCTATCTGGGTGAGAAGCGCGACGTAGTCAGCCAGGAACTCAAATCGTGGCAGCCGCGGCTCGCCTCCAAGCAGATCGCAGACTCGTGCCCAGGCATGCGATCGCACCTCCGGCGGCTCGACCGGGAGCGTGGTGTTGTCAAGCGGTGAGGGAGTCCGCGCGGGCACATCGAGTCCGAGCGCGCGGGCGGTCTGTTCGAGGTGGGCATAGCCGTGACGCTCGTCTGGTTCGAGATGGGCTCCCTCGGCCCACTCGTTCCATGCATTCACGAACACGAGTCGATGTGCCGGCGGCTGCTCGTGGATCGTGCGGTCGATCGCCGCAGCGAGCCAGTCGCCATAACGTTCAGGCGTTGCATGGACCCACGAAGTAGCCCGTTCCATCCGGCGGGCGGTGTTGTCCCAGCCGGGCATCACGCCGCGATACATCCGGTAGCCATACGGCACCTCGGCGAGCGAGAAGCCGATGGCTTCCTCATAGTCGTGAACGCTGCCGGTAAAGCCGGGGGCGGTGGCGAACCCCGGGTCAGCCGCGAGGTTGGCCGCGGGAATCTGAAGCGGTGGAAACTGGAGGGCGGCGTCGAAGCCGTCGGCCGCGGGATCGTGCTTCGAGAAGCTCCGAACGGCCACAAGGTGAATCTCACCGATCCCTTCGGCTCGGCAGATGTCCCGCCAGACAGCGGTGACCCGACGAGAATCAGGGAGTGACTCGGTTCGGTAGACGGCGATCAGCGGTCGGCCTTCGACGCGGATATACCGCCGGTCGCGAAGCAGAGGCAGGAGATCACGGATGAACCGCTCGGCGTCGTCGGGAGCGTGTGTCTGGGCGAGGAGCACTTCGCGGTCGTGGCCGTCCCAGGTTCGCGTCCAGTTCTCATTGGCCCAGCAGATGCAGAAGGGAAAGTCTGGCTTCCCGGATCGGAGCATCGCGTCGAGCGGCTTCTCGAGGAGCCGGCGGCCGCTGAACCAGTAATAGTAGAAGCAAAAGCCGGAAATGCCGTATGAGGCAGCGAGCGCGGCCTGCCGCTCGAGGATGGCCGGGTCGGCAAGGTCGTACGTGCCGATGTCGGGATGAGGCACATGCGGCTGCTCGTGGCCTGGGTACATCGGCTGGCCGCGTCGGACGTTCGTCCACTCGGTAAAACCCTCACCCCACCAGGTATCGTTTTCCGGGATCCGATGGAACTGCGGGAGGTGTATCGCGATCACGCGAACACCGGCAGCCAGCGGTGCGACATCGTGTGGCGTCGGCAATGGTTCGGGCATTCGGACAGCAGAAACGCCCGGAAGAATCCCACGGTGGGCATGCCACTCGCGATACGAATCGGTCCAGCGAAAGAAGGATCCGAATCGACGGAAGAGTTTCTCGCGGATTCGCTGCTTCTCGGGGATGGACCAGGGCAGCCGTCGCCACAGCCGTCGCCCGAGCGCCGAAAGCTGGCGGCGGAGAGTTCGTACGGGCGCGGTGATCGCAACGCGTCGGGCCACCCGCAGCGGCCAGGTGAGTTTCCAAGAGTTACTGGCTTCCATCTCGCTGAGTGTTTTGCTGACGCGCTCGAAGTCGCGGGCTCGCTCCTCGGTGACAGCCGCCTGGCCGCGGAGCTGTTGAACTTCTGATTCCAGGATGCTCGAGCGACGCTTGATCTCCTCTTGTTCGGCCGACGCTTCAGCCGCCTCGCGCTGCCTCACCGCGGCCGCCTCGGCTTCCGCTGCACCAGCGGCGTCAAGGAGAGCTTCGAGCTCGCCGATCCGTCGCTCGCGCTGATCCACCCTGTTGACCAGCTCGTTCAAGCGACCTCGATCGATCGCAGCCTGCCGCTCTAGGGATTGACGCGTGTGCGCCGCCGCGTCGAGCAGGCTCTGGCTGCGCAGGTGGTCGGCCTCGTGGGCCGCGCGAGCATCCCGGAGGTGTGTTTCCAGGCTGACCGCCGCGTCACGCGACAGGTGGAGGGCGTGTTCCAAGTTGGCTGCGCTCGTGCTCGATTCCTGGAGTTGCGATTCCAAGCGGGTTTCGGCATCGCGGGCTTGCCGAAGTGAGGCTTCCATGGTCTCCGCGAGAGAACGAGATTCCCGGAGCTGGGATTCCAGCCGCGCGACAGCATTCTGGGATTCCCGGAGCGAGCTTTCTCGCGATGCAACGGTGTTCTGAGATTCCTTGAGCGCTGTGTTCAGGCTGGCTGCGATGTCCTGTGATTCTCGCAGCGAGTGCTCGAGAGTCGTCACGGTGCTTTGTGATTGCTGGTGCTCCGCTTCCACGTGGCTCGCATGCTCGCGAGCTTCTCGCACGGCCTGCTCAAGGAGTCGATGGCTTGCCTCAAGACGCCGCGCATCGCTCCAATCCTGAAACCCGACCGCGGCAGTCGCCCCGTCTCGGTTCGGAAGCCACGTGGCTGGCTGATACCCGGCGAGCACCGCGAGGTCGTCGTAGACCGCGATCGCTTCCGGGCATGCGGCGGCAAGCAATGCCATGCGGCCAACGCCTTCGTGTCGCGTGAGAAGGGCGTGCTGATACAGCGGTGGAGGATCAGCGAGCGGGATGCCGAGCTGGTCGCGGATTGCTCCAAAAACCTCCGAGGGCTGCTCGATGACCTGTGGGAGGAAGCAAACGAGTGATCGACTCCGATGGCGAGAAGCAAACTCGCGGATGAGGCTGTTGAAGTGGAGCCACACTCTCACGGCCAACGGCGGATTCATCCGAAAGGTGTCGTCGCCCCGCCGATAGAGCGAGTCGACCACGTCCCACGGCGGGCGGATGACGAAGAGGAAGCGTGCCTCAGGGAGAAGCTCTTTCCAGAAGTCGAGATGGAGCGTGGTCCGCGGATCCTTCCAGCCCCAGGGAGCACCAACGAGCCGACGGCGACTGATGAGGGCCTTCGCGTCCTGCCGCAGGCCGTCGGGGGCGTGCGGCACGCCTGCTGCGACAAACCCTTCGGGCCCAAACCCGTTTGCCCGGAGCACCTTCTGGTGCCAGTCAACAAACTCGAGGTCTTCAAAGTGGCCAAGCTCGTTGCCGGGGTAGCTGCCCAGCAGGTGCGAGCCGATGTCGAGCCCAGCGGCTTGGCAGAGCGATGCAACCAGCGACGTTCCCGATCGATGCATGCCGGCGATGACAAGCGCCGGGGCGCGGTCCTGGATTGGGGGCTCTGGCATGAAAAGTGTTACGGCGTCGGGTCGGAATCGGCGGCGCAGGATCCGCCGCCCCTCAAGCCTACCTTCGACTTTCGCCGCTGGCCGGGAGCCGCCCGAGCCTTCAGTTTCCGGGCGAGAACACGGCGGCGGCCGCGTCTTTTGGCGACAGAACGGGCGGCGCGGTGAGCGGCCAGTCCACCGCAAACGTCGGGTCGTCCCAGCGGATACACCGCTCACAGCCCGGGGCATAGAAATCGGTCGCCTTGTACAGCACGTCGGCTGATTCCGAGAGCGTGAGGAAGCCGTGGGCAAGGCCCGGTGGCACCCAGAGCTGGCGGCGATTCTCGGCGGAAAGCTCGACGCCTACCCAGCGGCCGAAGGTGGCGGAGTCTCGCCGGATATCGACGGCTACGTCAAAGATCACTCCCGTGATCGCCCGAACCAACTTTCCCTGGGGATTCGGGTTTTGGAAGTGCAGTCCTCGCAGCACATGGCGGCGGCTCGTGCTCTGGTTGTCCTGAACGAATGGGCCGTGGAATCCCGTCAGTGCCCGGAACACATCGACATGGAAGCTCTCGAAGAAGGAACCACGATCGTCGGTATAGACCGTGGGTTCGAGAACGAAGACATCGGCGATATCGGTTGGCGTTCCGTTCACGCGAGCTGCTTCTCGTGGGCCAGGGCGAGCAGGTATTCGCCATAGCCACTCTTCGCGAGCGGGCGGGCAAGCGACTGAAGTGCGGCATCGTCGATCCAACCGTTTCGCCAGGCGATCTCCTCCGGGCAGCAGATCTTGAGCCCCTGTCGCTTTTCGAGCGACTGGATGAACTGCCCTGCCTCGATGAGGCTGTCGTGCGTGCCGGTATCGAGCCAGGCATCGCCACGGCCCATGAGCTCGCAGGCCAGTGCACCTCGCTCGAGATAGACACGATTCACGTCGGTGATCTCGAGTTCACCGCGGGCCGAGGGTTTGATCGTCTTGGCGATCGACACGACCTCGCTATTGTAGAAGTAGAGCCCGGTGACGGCGTACCGGCTGCGGGGTTTTGAAGGCTTCTCTTCGATTGAGATGGCCTTCTTGGATTGGTCAAACTCCACGACGCCATAACGCTCGGGGTCGGCCACGGGATAGGCAAACACGGTCGCGCCATCTGTTCGGGCGGTGGCAGCTTGGAGCCGCTGAGCCAGACCGTGGCCGTAGAAGATGTTGTCGCCAAGGACGAGCGCTGACGGGCCTCCGTCCAAAAACTCCTCGCCGATCAAAAACGCCTGGGCGAGCCCTTCGGGCTTTGGTTGCACGGCGTACTCGATACGGATGCCCCAGGCAGAGCCATCACCGAGCAGTTCCCGGAACCGGGGCGTGTCGTGGGGTGTCGAGATGACGAGGATGTCGCGAATCCCGGCGAGCAAGAGGACGCTCAGCGGGTAATAGATCATCGGCTTGTCGTACACCGGCAGGAGCTGCTTTGACACCGCAAGTGTCATTGGATGGAGCCGCGTGCCACTGCCGCCAGCCAGGATGATGCCTTTTCGTGGAGTCATGGACGATCAGACCACCATTGGGTAAACGCCTTACAAGCCGGCCGCTGTGCAGAGCGTGGCGATGGCGGCGCGGACGTCATCTTGCCATTCGGGAAGGTTTCTCGCGAGGGCACTTGTAAGCTTGTCCGTACAGAGTCGGGAGCTGGCCGGTCTGCGGGCCGGGGTCGGATATTCGGCGGTGGTGAGTGGCGTGATGGAGTCGGGGTCTACGCGGAGCGGTATTCCGCGGTCACGGGCTGCCGAGAGGAGAAACGTGGCGTAGCCGTGCCATGTGGTGACGCCCTCCGGGGCGAGGTGATAGAGCCCGCTGGGGACGGCCGTCGCGGGATCGGCAGACCGTCGCAGGAGCTCGGTGGTGATTTCGGCGATGAGCGTCGCGGACGTCGGGGCGCCCCACTGATCAGCGACGACCGCAAGCGCGTCTCGTTCGGCGGCGAGCCGGAGCATCGTGCGGAGAAAGTTGGTGCCGTGCGTCGCGTAGACCCAGCTTGTCCGGAGCACATAATGCCGGCAGCCAGAGTTGGCAATCGCATGCTCGCCCGCGAGCTTCGTGCCGCCGTACACCGAGAGCGGCCCGGTCAGGTCTGTCTCGCGGTATGGGGCTGTCGCCTCGCCATCAAAGACATAGTCGGTCGAATAGTGGACCAGGATCGCATCCTGGCGGCATGCCTCGGCAGCGATCGCGTCGACCGCCCGATGGTTGATCATCGCCGCCCGCTCGGGGTCCTGCTCGGCCCGGTCGACGGCGGTATACGCCGCGGCGTTGACGATCACATCGGGTCGCTGATGGGCAAGCCGTGCGACGACGGCCTCAGGCTGTTCGAGATCGGCCCTCGTTCGGTCGAAGGCGACGACCTCGCCAATCGCGGGAAGCGAGAAAGTCAGCTCGCGGCCTACCTGGCCTGTCGCGCCGAGCAGGACGATCTTCATGAGGCCACGCCACTCGGAGGCAGGGTCTTGTGGAGCTCGGCCCGCTTGTAGTCGCCGCGGCTGAAATACTTCTCGAGCCATACGTAGGCTACGATGAAAAAGTAGCGGCTCCCCATCTCGCGGATCTTGAGCTTTGCGATGCCGGTGCGGCGGTTCCGCCAGGTGATGGGAATGACCGTCCAGGTGTAGCCACGAACAATCGCCTTGAGTGGGAGCTCGACGGTGATATTGAAGTGCGGTGAGAGGATCGGCATGCAGCCTTCGATCACCTCGCGGCGGTAGGCCTTGAAGGCGTTGGTCGTATCGTTGAGCTTGATCCGAAAGAGCATCCGCACGAACCAGTTCGCCAGCCGGTTCAGAAAAAGCTTCACCCGCGGATAGTCGATGACGCCTCCCCCCTTCAGGAAGCGGCTCCCGAAGACGCAGTCCCATCCTTCCTGGAGTTTCTGCCAGTAGCGGACGACATCGCGAGAGTCATCGCTCTCGTCGGCCATCATGATGACCATCGCGTCGCCACTCGCGGCGGTGAGGCCCCACTGGATCGCGCGGCCGAAGCCGTGGGGGCCAGGGTTCTGCACCGGGGTGAGCTCCGGGATTCGCTCGGCGGTCTCTTCGAGAAGTCGCCAGGTCGAGTCGGTCGAGCCGTCATCGACCACGACGATCTCGTGGGGCACGCCCTGGAGCTTGAGTTCGAGGTGGAGGTGCTCGACCGTGGCGACGATGCAGCCTTCTTCGTCACGGGCCGGAATGACCACCGACAGTCGTTGGAGAGGCGGGAGAGGCCGAGGCCTGGCGTGCGGACCGGGGCCAGCCGCGATCTCGCCGGACGCCGGGGCGTCAGCCACCACAGCGGTTGAGCCAGCCGGGATGTCGTTCGGCATGGTCGGCGATCTCCTCAAAAATGCTCTCGGGGGAACGGGTCGGCCGCCAGCCATACCGCGAGGTAGCTTGTGCGTGGTCAAGCACAACCCAGGGCAGGTCGTAGGGACGGGTTTCCGGGCTGGCCGCCACATCATGGACCCCGAGCCGTGTCTTGCACCAGGCCGATAATTCCGCGAGGCTCGTCCCGCTTCTCATTCCGCCCGAGACATTGACAACGTCTGGCTCACCACCTCGGGCTGCGGCCATCTGAACAAGCAGAAGATCCGCGAGATCGTCGGGATGCAGACAGTCGCGGACCTGAAGCCCTCGGCCGCCGAAGCCTATATAGGAGAGTGTCTTTGCTGTGTGGGCGGCCCACCGATGGATCCACCACGAGAAAATGCCCTGGTCGGCCCGGCCAAACTGGCCCCCACCGGCCATGACGCCGCAGCGGTCAATCACGAGCGGTGTGCCTGCGGCATGGGCGTATTCACGAGCGAGTGTCTCGCAGGCGAGCTTCGTGGCGCCATAGAGCGACACCGGGGCCGCCGTGGAGAACCCTTCGCTGATCCCTGCCACCGAAGCGCCGGGTGGCAGTGGTCGCGTGGTGTCGATCGCAAACGACGCCGCTCCGCCGCGGCCTTCCCGCTCCACGAGTGGGAGGCTCACAAGCGCCGGAATCGAATAGACCCGGCTCGTGCTCAAGAGAAGAAAACCGGCCTGCCAGCGAGCGGCGGCCTCGAGCAGATTGACGGTGCCAAGCAGATTGTGATCGATGAGCTGCCGCCGGCCCGTGTGACCTCCGGCTGCCGTACCCGCGAGCACGCTCGGCTCGGCGGCCGCATCGATCACCCAATCAAATGGGCCGAGCGAATCGACATCGGAAGCCACGCGGATGTCGCCATGCACGATGTGGACGCCGCAGCTCTCGAGACCCGCGACATTCGTCTCCGACCCGCGTCGGCGGAGGCTATCAAGGACGGTGATCGCAAGGCCTGACCGGGCCGCGAGGAACCGTCGGCAGACTGCCGACCCCACAAACCCACAGCCGCCGGTGATGAGAATCCTCATGGCGTCGCTGGTGTGGCGGCTGCCCGCTGTCGGTGGGCGTCGATGATCTGGTCAAACGTCTCAGCGAGGGACACCTCCGGCTTCCATCCTGGGTAGTCAGCCTGCATCTGCCGGAGGTCGGAGTAGTAGCAGATGTGGTCGCCGGCGCGAGGCTGCTCGTCATACACCCACTCCATCGCGAGGCCGGTGCGTTCGGCCACAATGTCAAAGGCCTCGAGGATCGAGCAACTGTTGGCCTTGCCGCCGCCGATGTTGTAGACAGCCGCCGGCCGCGGGGCGTCGATATAGCGAGCAATGAACTTCGCGACGTCGGCCGCGTGGATGTTGTCGCGGACCTGCTTCCCCTTGTAGCCGAAGACGGTATATCGCCGCCCTTCGAGGTTGCACTTCACGAGGTAGCTCAGGAATCCGTGGAGCTCGACGCCCGAGTGGGCAGGGCCCGTGAGGCAGCCGCCGCGGAGGCAGCATGTGGGCATGCCGAAATAGCGGCCATACTCCTGCACCATCACGTCAGCCGCCACCTTCGACGCGCCGAAGAGCGAATGCTTGCACCGGTCGATGCGAAACGACTCGGGGATGCCATGGGCGAAGGCCTCATCGGCATAGTCCCAGCGGGTTGCCTGCTCGACTAAGCGGATTTCATTGGGGGCGTCGCCATACACCTTGTTCGTACTCATGTGAACAAACGGACTCTCCGGGCAGGCCCGACGGGCGGCCTCCAAGAGGTTGAGCGTTCCCACGGCGTTGGTATCGAAGTCGTCGAAGGGAATGGCCGCGGCTCGGTCATGCGACGGCTGGGCCGCGGTATGCACGATCGCCGCTGGCTTCACCCGCGCGACAAGCGACAGCACGCCCGAGCGGTCGCGGATGTCGAGCTCGTGGTGCTCGAAGCTCCGTAGGCTTGCGGCGAGCCTTGCCTGGTTCCATCGGGTGTCGCCCGCGTCGCCAAAGAAGACCGCCCGCTGGTTGTTATCAACGCCGTGAACCTCCCAGCCAAGATTGTCGAAGTGGGTAGCCACCTCGCTTCCGATGAGCCCCGACGAACCCGTAACCAAAATTTTCATACGACAGTCCTCGCCTCGGTGGGTGTGTAGTGTCGGCCGACCCAGTCGCGATACGCTCCGCTCGTCACGTCGGCCACCCAGCCCCCATGGTCGAGATACCAGCGGACCGTTTTTCGCAAGCCCGATGCAAACGACTCGCTCGGCCGCCAGCCGAGTTCGCTTGTGATCTTGTCATGATTGATCGCGTAGCGCCGGTCGTGGCCAGGCCGATCCGTCACGTAGGTGATCTGGCTCGCATACGATTTTCCATCGGCCCGCGGGTGTTCCTCATCGAGAATTCCGCAGAGGAGATTCACGACGTCGATGTTGGCCATCTCGCTCGACCCGCCCACGCAATAGACCTCGCCTACGCGGCCCGCCTCAAGCACTCGGCGGATGGCGGTGCAGTGGTCGCCCACGTAGAGCCAGTCGCGAACCTGTTGGCCGTCGCCGTAGATCGGGAGAGGCTCGCCAGAGACAGCGCGATGAATGCACAGCGGAATGAGTTTTTCAGGAAACTGCCACGGGCCATAGTTGTTGGAGCAGTTCGTGGTGACCACGGGCAGGCCGTAGGTGTGGCAGTGGCCACGCACGAGGTGATCACTCGATGCCTTGCTCGCGGCATAGGGGCTGTTGGGCTGATACGAATTCTGTTCGTTGAACGGCGGCTCGCCCGGCGAGA
Source organism: Pirellulales bacterium (assembly GCA_041746715.1). GTDB lineage: Bacteria > Planctomycetota > Planctomycetia > Pirellulales > UBA1268 > QWPN01. The sequence continues at coordinate 10,435 of JBGTGN010000231.1, forward strand.
GGGTTCCGAAAACCTCGTCGGTGGAGACATGGAGGAACCGAAAGGCTTCCCGCTCGGCCGAGGGCAGGGCGGCCCAATACGCTCGCGCGGCTTCGAGCAGCCGAAACGTGCCGACGATATTGGTCGCGACAAAGTCTTCCGGGCCGTGGATCGACCGATCGACATGGCTCTCGGCGGCAAAGTGAACAATCCCTCGGATGCGGTGCTCGGCGAGGAGGTTTTCCACGAGCTCGCGGTCGGCGATATCGCCGTGGACAAACCGGTGGCGGGGATCGGCCGCGAGGCTGTCGAGGTTCGCGAGGTTGCCGGCGTAGGTGAGCTTGTCGAGGTTCACGACCGGCTCATCACTGGCGGCGAACCAGTCGAGGACAAAGTTGCTGCCGATAAACCCGGCGCCGCCGGTCACAAGAATCATGGATGGGCTCGTTCGGTTCTGTAGGGGGCGTCGCGGTCGGTCAAACGCCGGGGATGATACCGATATCCGTGGAATACCGCACCGCGAAAAGCTCGTGGGTATGATGCTTTTCCATCCCCTTCCATGCCAAGCCCCGCTTGTTCCCGACCCGCATGCACGAGCCCCCCATGACCCGATTGTCCCTCGTCCGCAGCCTTCGGTTCTGTGCCGGCCACCGGCTGCTTGGTCACGAGGGTCGCTGCGCCTACCTCCACGGCCACAACTACCGGGTGGATGTCGAGGTCGAGGCAATCGGTGGTGGTATGGAGGTCGATGCCGTGGGGCGGGTGGTCGATTTTGCCCTCATCAAGCGGCGGCTGCTCGGCTGGCTCGACGACCACTGGGATCATGCCTTCATTCTGTGGGACAAGGACGTTTCGGCACTGGCCGCGGTGACGCTCGCCACGCCGACCAAGTATTTTTTGCTTCCGTGGAATCCCACGGCGGAGAATATGGCTCGCTACCTGCTCGAGGTCGTCGCGCCGCACATGCTCGTCGACCTCGGTGTCGTGGCGACACGGGTCGCTGTGTGGGAGTCAGACGAGTCGTGTGCGATTGCCACGCGATCCGGTGAGGCGTGTGTGCCGGCGATCGCGATTGCATCTGCCATCCTTGTGGATACCCGATCATGAGCGAGCCCTCGCACCCTGGCAGTTTTCCGACCACGCGGCTTCGCCGGCTCAGGAGGCATGCGTGGCTCAGGCGGGCCGTCGCCGAGACCGTGCTCTCGCCCGCCGATCTTATTTGGCCGATCTTCGTCCACGACCACGAGGCGGCTCTTCCGGTGTCGAGCATGCCAGGCGTCGAACGGCTCCCCATCGATGGCGTCGTGAAGGCGGCTGCAGACGCCCTTGCCCTCGGCATCCCGGCGATCGCGATCTTTCCGGTGGTCGAGCTGCCGCTCAAGAGCGACGACGCTCGGCATGCCCTCGATCCCGACAACTTGGCCTGCCGTACCGTCCGCGCCGTGCGAAAGGAATGCGGCGACTCGCTTGGCATCATGTGCGATGTGGCGCTTGATCCCTACACGACGCACGGCCATGACGGGCTGATGGCCAACGGCCAGATCGAAAACGATGAGACGGTCGCGGTGCTCTGTCGTCAGGCCGTAGTGCTCGCCGAAGCGGGCTGCCATGTCGTGGCGCCGTCCGACATGATGGATGGCCGTGTCGGCGCAATCCGTGAATCGCTCGACGAGGCGGGTCTCGATGGCGTGAGCATTCTCTCGTATGCCGCCAAGTATGCGTCCGCGTTCTACGGACCCTTTCGTGACGCGGTGGGCAGTTCGGCGGCGCTCGGCACAGCGGCGGCATTCGGCCTCGCCGACAAGAAGACCTATCAAATGGATCCCGCCAATGCTGCCGAGGCGGTGCGTGAAGTCGCCTTCGATCTCGCCGAGGGCGCCGACATGGTGATGGTGAAACCTGCCGGCTCGTCGCTCGACATCATCCACCGGGTGGCGACAGCGTTTGGCGTGCCGACGTTTGCGTATCAGGTGAGTGGCGAGTATGCGATGATCCAGGCCGCCGCGGAGAACGGCTGGCTCGACGGCGAGAAGGCCGCTCTCGAAAGCCTGCTTGTCATCAAACGAGCTGGAGCCGATGCGATTCTCACGTATTTCGCGCCGATGATCGCGCGAGCCATTCGTTGAGTGCGCCGGCTCAAGGCCAAGGGCAGCCCCGAGCCTCCCGGTTTGGATCACGACTGGGTGCGTTACGCGCCCTTTGGGCGGAACGCGACGAGCCGCTTTGGGTCAGTCTCGAGACGCGGGGGGGCGGTGACACCCGTGTGGATCAGATCGATGCAGTACGGAATCGCGGGAAAGACCGCGTCGAGACATTCACGGATGCTCTTGGGCCTGCCAGGAAGATTCACCACAAGCGCCCGGCCGCAGATTCCCGCCGTCTGCCGCGAGAGAATCGCTGTGGGCACGTAGGCGAGCGATACCTGCCGCATGCGTTCGCCGAAGCCCGGCAGCATTTTTGTGCACGCCTGCTCGGTGGCCTCTGGCGTTACATCGCGGGCCGCGGGGCCGGTGCCGCCGGTCGTCACAATGAGACAGCAGCCTGCCTCGGCCAGCGCTCGCATCGCGGCTACGATTCGCTCGAGGTCGTCGGGCACGATCTGCTCGATCCCTTCCCACGGGCTCGCGAGGACGTCGCTGAGATAGTCACGGATCGCCGGCCCTCCCTCGTCGGCATACTCGCCCCGGCTCGCGCGGTCAGAAACGGTGAGGATGCCAATCCTGGCGGTGGGTGACATAGGGCCTTCTCCAAACCCGCCCGAGCATCGACAATGCCGGGCAATTCATCCCAACCGTTGTACTGGACGAGGCCCCATGCCCGAGAACCAATCCTCAGAACCGGCCGCCTCGCCTTCCCCCGAAACATCGCATGGCACCGCCGCCCAGCTCGAGCAGGCACGCCGCGACAAGCTCGCGAAGCTCGCCGCCGCTGGGATCGATCCCTGGGGCAGTCGTTTTGATAACGTGCAGGCAATCGCCGTGGTGCGGGAGCAGGGTGAGACAATCGCCAAGGAGGATGACAACGGCCCGACGGTCCGCGTGGCCGGCCGGATCATGCTCCAGCGAAATGCCGGAAGCCTCGTGTTTCTCATCCTCGCCGACCGCAGCGGCCGTATCCAGATCATGCTCGGCAAGAAGCAGGTGGGGCCGGAGGCCTGGCCTGTCGTTCAATGCCTCGACCTGGGCGACATTGTCGGCATCGATGGCCGGCTCGGCTGGTCGAAGACGGGCGAGATGACGGTCTTTGCGTCTGGCGTCACATTCCTCACCAAGAGCATCGAGACGCCGCCCGACAAGTTTCATGGCCTCGTCGATCCCGAACTGCGGCAGCGGTGGCGGTACGTCGATCTCATCCATGGTGACGGTGTTCGTGAGCGGTTCATCAAGCGAAGCCGGATTATCGAAGCGGTCAGGCGAGTGCTTGCCTCGCGAAACTATCTCGAGGTCGAAGGGCCCACGCTCCAGGAGAGTGCTGGTGGCGCCGCGGCACGCCCGTTCAAGACGCATCACAACGCGCTCGACATGCCGCTCGTGCTGCGAATCGCGCTCGAGCTCCATCTCAAGCGACTGCTTGTCGGCGGCCTCGAACGGGTTTTCGAGCTCGGCCGCGTGTATCGAAACGAAGGCGTGAGTATCCGGCACAACCCCGAGTTCACGATGCTCGAGGCCTACGAGGCCTACGGCGACTACGCCGCCATGATGGATCTCACCGAGGCGATCATCCTCGAGGCGGCCAAGGCCGCGGGCACGCCCACTCGCTTTGAGTGGATGGGCCACACGATCGACCTCACGCCACCATTCCGCCGGGCGAAGTACGACGATCTCCTTCGCGAAGTCACCGGCTGCGATCCGACCGAGCCGGCGAGTGTCGAGGCTACTGCAACTGCCGCTGGCCTTGAAACCACTGGCCGCCATCCCGATGTCATCAAGAGCGACCTTTTTGAGGCGAAGGTCGAAGAGACGCTTTCGGGGCCGGTCTTCGTGATTGACTATCCCGCTGCTATCTGCCCGCTCACGAAGCGGAAGGCCGGGGCGCCGCATATCGCCGAGCGGTTTGAGATGTATGTGGCTGGCATGGAGCTCGCCAATGCCTACACGGAACTCAACGACCCAGACCTTCAAGAGGAGCTATTTCGCACGCAGCTCGCCGGCATGGCGGCCGAGGAGTCGATGGCCCGCATGGACACCGATTTTATCCGGGCCCTGCGGTATGGCATGCCTCCCGCCGGGGGCTTGGGCATTGGTATCGACCGGCTCGTGATGTTTCTCACCGAGGCGGCGAGCATTCGCGATGTGATCCTGTTTCCGATCCTCCGCCCACGGGCGGAATGACGTCTCTTTCCGGCGCGTGGACGGCATCGATCGGGCTGGGATCTTGGATGGTCGCAGAAGATCGCGAGGTCGCCAGGCCTCGATCAGGCTGCCATCATTGCCTGTTCGACGGCTGGTGCGTCGTCGTGAGCGTCGTGGTGAAACTCCGTCGCGCCGTCGCAGACCGGCTCACCGTAGGTGTCGTGCATGCCAGCGATCGCGGCGAGATACTCGTTGAAGTGTGGATCCATGATGAAACCCTCCGTGGTAAAAACAAAACCGTGTGAAAAGAACAAGAACTGATACGCGGTGGACTCCAGGACGGTTCCTAAAATTCCCCGAATAAAAACATGGGGAACTTAGGCAGCCGCTGAAATCGGCTCGGCGGATTCATTCCGCTGCGCGGATCGCTTTGCCGACACTTCCGGTCGTCGGATCGTGATCTCGCGTGGGCACTCGAAGCCCAGTTGAACCTGCTCGCCCCGAACGGCCGTGACGACGACGACAACCCCGCCGCCGATCTCGACTCGCTCGCCCACTCGTCTGCTCAAGACCAACATGGCAACGCCCTCCATAGCGTGGAATCCACGGCATCCGAAAGTATCGACCGCCAATGCGGACGACGCAGATGCATCGGGCATTCATTGCCCGGGAGAGCTGCCAGCCATGAGCAGCAGTTGGCATTCTTCGCATCCTGTCACAGAAGTCAATCGGAAACTGGTCGAATTTTTCGCCGCTCACAGGCCGCGCCAGCATGCTGGCATCCGTTGTGGGTGTTTCGTGAAGATGGGCAAGATTGCCCCTTCTGTATAGTGCCGAATCTTCACGCCCGCGCTACGGAGCTCGCCGCCATGATCGACCAGGGACTTCTCTTTGCCCGCTTCTGCGACCTCCAGCGGTACATCGGTTGGACCGATACCGATCTGTCGAACGTCAACGCGATCGCAGCGTCGGTGCGTGCCCATGTGCCGCGGCTGGTGAACGACTTCTATGCGGAGATTGAACGTCACGAAGTGACCCGCCGGGTGTTCGCCGCGCATGTGGCCGATGACACGCGGCTCCATGAGACGCTCGCACATTGGCTCGAGGATATCGTCTCTGGAACATACGATGCCGCCTTTGTCTTGCGGCGCTGGAAGGTGGGGCTGCGTCACGCTCAGATCGGCCTCGATCCGCACTACATGAGCGTGGCCCTCGGTCGGATTCGCAACGAGCTCACACGTGCGATCGTGACAGCCCACGACGGTGATCGACTCCCCGACCTGCTGGGTACGCTCAATCGTCTGCTCGACCTTGATATGGCGATCATCGAGGACGCCTACCAGTTTCAACACCGCGAGCGACTCGCGCGGGGCGAGCGGCTGGTGGCGATCGGCCAGATGGCCGCCGGTATTGCCCACGAGCTTCGCAATCCTCTCAATGTGGTCCGCACGTCGGTCTTCTATTTGAAGAACGCCGACGACCCCACGCCAGCGAAGGTCACTGAGCACCTCGAACGCATCCAGCGTCAGACGGCCGTTGCTGAAGATGTGATCACCGGCCTCTCCGACTTCGCGAAGCTTCCGCTGCCCGTCCATGCCATGGTGCCGGTGGGCAAGCTCGTGGCCGATGTTCTGGCGGCCCGCGACCTGCCTACCGGAGTGACTGTCGAGCTGGAGGGTGTCGATGCCTGTCCCCCTGTCCGAGGCGATGCCCGCCAGCTCGCGATCGTGCTGGGCAACCTCATCACCAATGCCGCCGACGCGATGCCCCATGGCGGGCACATCGTCGTCCACGCAATGCCCCGCGAGGGGAAGGTGGACCTCACGATCATAGACAGCGGGCCGGGCATCGACATCGAGCTCGTCCACCGGATTTTCGAGCCGTTCTTCACGACAAAAACTCGTGGCATTGGTCTGGGGTTGGCAATGTGTCGGGCAATCGTTGAAAATCACGGTGGAGAAATTTGTGTGTCACGGCATGACGGGCCGGGAGCCCGCCTGACCGTCTCGCTCCCGGGACTTGAGGCATGACCCAACAGGATCGTCCACGACCCAAGCCCAGGATATTGATCGTCGATGACGAGCAAGACACGTGCGACAATCTCTGCGACATCCTCGGTGAGTTTGGCTACGCGGTCGATACGGCAAAGAACCCGCTCGCGGCTCTCGATCTTGTCGAGCAGCGGCCTTACGACGTGGCGCTCCTTGATCTTCGGATGCCCGGCCTTGATGGCGTGGAGCTCTGCCGTCGAATCCGCGAGCGGCGGTCGGGCACGGTGCGGGTGATCATCACCGCCTACGCCGAGGTGGCAGACCTCTCAGCGGCAGCGGCGGCCGGTGCCTACAAGGTGCTGCCGAAGCCGGTTGATGCCCGGCTCCTCCTGAGTCTCATCGAGGCTGTCCTTCAGCAGCCGCTGGTGCTCGTCGTAGACGACGACCGTGACCTCTGCCGATTGCTCGAAGGCGTGCTGGTTGACGCCGGGTTTCGCTGCGGCACGGCGTCCTCGATGGCCCAGCTCGAGCGGCAGCTCGACGGCCCGGTCCCGCAGGTGTTTCTCATCGACCTCCGACTGGCCGAAGAGGATGCGGTGTCGTTGCTGGCACGAATCGGCAGTCGCCAGCCGGAGTCCCGCACGATTCTCATCACGGCCCATCGCGAGGAGATCGCATCCCGGATGGACGAGGTCGTGGCCGCGGGGGCCACCGTCTGCCTCAAGCCTTTCGAGATTCGGGATCTCATCGATCGGATTCAGGCGATCGCGGCTCCACCGCAGAGCGAGCCATGATGGTGGCGGCCGAGTCGTGGCGGGTGCTCGTGATCGATGACGACGCCGATACGCGGGCTAACCTTCGTGATGTGCTTGAGCTCGACGGTCTCTGTGTGGACACCGCCGATTCGATCGCCGCGGCGGCGAAGGTGCTCGCCGAGACGCCTCCAGACATGGTTCTCCTCGACCACAAGCTGCCCGACTGCACGGCCGAGGAGGCGCTGCCGCAGATCAAGCTCCTTGCCCCACGAGCCGCGGTCGCGGTGGTGACAGGATATGCGGATCTCGACAGCGTGATCGGGGCCCTGCGGGAACGGGCCGATGAATACCTGATCAAGCCGGTGAATCCGGAGCTCCTCCGCAACGCCCTCATGAAGCTCCGGGAGCGGCAGCGGCTCGAGGAGCGGGCACTTCAAGTGGAGCGACTTGCGGCGATCGGCCAGATGGTCGCGGGCCTCGCCCACGAGAGTCGAAACGCGCTCCAGCGGAGCCAGGCATGCCTTGAGATGCTGTCGCTCGAGCTGGTACGCCAGCCGGCTGCGGTCGATATGGTGCGCAGGATCCAGGTGGCGCAGGACGAGCTCCATCGACTCTTCGAGCAGGTGCGGGAATACGCCGCACCGATCCAGCTCGAGCGGCGGGTCACGGGCCTTCGCGAAGTGTGGCGGGAGGCCTGGGAGAGGCTCGCCGCGGAGCGGGCCGGGCGTGACGCGAGGCTCGAAGAATTGGCCGGATGCGCGGCCTGTGCCGACATCGACCACTTCCGCCTCATCCAAGTGTTCCGCAATCTTTTCGAGAACTCCTTGGCCGCCTGCACCGATCCCGTCGTGATCACGATGAACTGCGAAAAACATGTGGCCGGCGGCCGGGAGGGCATGCGGGTCACCGTTCGCGACAATGGTCCTGGGCTCACCCCCGAAGTCGGTCGTCGGATCTTTGAGCCGTTCTTCACCACCCGTACTCGTGGCACGGGGCTGGGCCTCCCGATCGCGGAGCGGGTCGTCGCCGAGCACGATGGCGCGCTGGAGCTTGGCAATTCCGGTCCACCCGGATGCGAGTTCGTCATCACGCTTCCATGCCGGAAGTGTCCTTAGGCTCTTCGCCATGAGCAAGCCCTTGCGAATCGCCGTGGCCGATGACGAGCCCGACATGCGTGAGTATTTCGTACGAATCCTGCCCGTACTCGGCCATGAGGTGGTCGCTGTTGCTATAGACGGTCGCGAACTTGTCAGCGCCTGCCGCGAGACGAGCCCCGATCTCGTCATCACCGACATCAAGATGGGTGATGGACCAGACGACATCGATGGCATTGAAGCGGCCGCTGCGATTGTGGCCGAGCGGGCGGTGCCGGTCATTCTTATTTCGGCGTTCCACGACCCCGACCTCATGGTGCGGGCGGAACTGGATCACGTGCTGGCTTACCTCGTCAAGCCAGTGAAGCAGGCGGATCTCGAGACGGCCATTGCGCTGTCAATGCGGAGGTTCGACCAGTTCCGATCGCTCGAACGGGAAGCGACCGACCTCCGGCAGGCGCTCGAAGACCGTAAGCTCATCGAGCGAGCCAAGGGCATCCTCATGCGTCGGCGCGGGCTCGACGAGCAGGAGGCCTTTCGACGGCTCCAAAAATCGGCTCGCGAAGGCAACCTCAAGCTTCGTGACATCGCCAAGACGATCGTGCATGCCGATGAGGTGATGGGCGACGACGGGGAAACCTGAGAAAGCCTGAGAAAACTGGGGGAAACGGGGCGATTTTCTGGGTTTGCGGTGTGGAGAGAGGCTGCTACGCTCTCGCCCCCCCTCGGACTCATCCTCCCCATGTACAAGCTTCTTCTCTGCTGGCGGTACCTCCGAACCCGTTGGATCGCGCTTGCGAGCGTGGTGAGCGTGACGCTGGGTGTGGCGACGATGATCGTCGTCAATGCCGTGATGGCTGGATTCTCACACGAGATGCAGACGCGGATTCATGGCATCCTTTCCGACCTCGTCTTCGAGAGCCATTCGCTCTCCGGCTTTCAGGATCCGCAGTGGCACATGGAGGAGATTCGTCGGGCCGGCGGGGATGACATCGAAGGCATGACGCCCACGGTCGCCGTGCCGGCGATGCTCAATTTTCAGATTCGCGGGCAGTGGATCACGCGGCAGGTGATGCTCATCGGGATCGATGAAGCCACCCACGCGAGCGTGAGTGATTTTGGCCGCTACCTCCAGCATCCTGCGAACCGCGAGCAATTGTCGTTTGATCTTCGCGACGGAGGCTATGACACGGTCGATAGCCAGGCTGGCAGTGGCGATCCGACCAGGCCTGCGCTCGAGGCAGCCGGCTGGCCGCACCGCCGCATGCGTGTGGAGCGTGAGCGGCTATGGCGCGAGAAGCTCGACGCCGATCAGGCCGCCGCGGATGCGCTCGCGGGCGCGGCCGCGGAAGGCCCTGGGAATCCGGTTCGGCCGGTGGATCAGCAGGTCGATGCGGTGCTCGCGGCAACGGCATCCACCACCGTTTCTCCTCTCCCAGAGGGCGAGGGGACACCAGCACACGACGTCGCTTCCGAACAGTCGTCCGCCATGAAGGATCCCTTCAAGGCGGCGAGGCCACAGGAAGAAGGCACGCGGATGGACCCGGCGAAGGAACAGTTCACCGGCGTCGTCCCGGGCATCGGCCTGGCGAGCTTTCGCGACTCGAACGGCATGGACCGGTTTCTCACACTGCCGGGTGACGACGTGAAGATCACCTTCCCGACGGCGGGCACGCCTCCCAAAGCCGTGAGCGACACCTTCACGATCGTCGATTTCTACGAAAGCAAGATGAGCGAATACGACTCAAACTTCGTCTTCGTACCGATCGCGGCGCTCCAGCGGATGCGGGGCATGATCGATCCGCACTCGGGCCTGGTGAGCGTCAACTCGATCCAGATCAAGCTCCGTGACGGGGCCAATCTCGACGAAGTTCGCGACCGGCTCCGCAAGGCGTTTCCCGCCGATCTCTACGCCGTGGCGAGTTGGCGAGACAAGCAGGGGCCGCTGCTCGCTGCGGTCGATATGGAAATGGCCGTTCTCAATATCCTGCTGTTTCTCATCATCGCCGTGGCAGGGTTCGGCATCCTCGCGATCTTTTTCATGATCGTCGTGGAGAAAACACGTGATATCGGCATTCTCAAGTCTCTTGGGGCTCGGGCGAATGGCATCGCCGGAATCTTCCTGGGTTATGGCCTCTTTTTGGGCATTGTCGGGGCAGGGGTGGGGCTCGCGCTCGGCCTATCGATCGCGATGAACATCAACACGATCCGCATCGGCGTCGAGTGGCTCACGGGAGAGCGGGTCTTCGATCCTTCTATCTATTACTTCTTCAAGATTCCCACGATCATCGATCCGGTGACGGTGACGTGGATCGTGGCGGGAGCTGTTGGCATCGCGGTCGCGTCGAGCGTGCTGCCTGCCCTCCGTGCCGCCCGGCTGCACCCTGTGGAGGCTCTTCGGCATGAGTAGTAGCACGCTCGAACGATCCACCGGAGCCCGCCCTGATCTTGCGCTTCCCCCCCTGCTCTCGGTCGAGGGGCTCACGAAGCGCTACCGCTCAGGCGACCGCGTTCTCGAGGTGCTTCGTGGCGTCGATTGTGAGCTCGCGACGGGCGAGTTTGTGGCCGTCGTTGGCCAGAGTGGCTCTGGCAAGAGCACGCTCCTTCATCTCATGGGCCTGCTCGACGCGGCTGATTCCGGCAGCGTGCATCTCGCCGGTCGGCGGATCGACAACCTGCCGGGCAAGGAGCGGGATCGCCTCCGAAACACCGACATCGGCATGGTTTTTCAGGCGTATCACCTGCTGCCCGAGCTCACGGCGCTCGAAAACGTGCTCGCGCCCCTCATGGTGCGTCATGGGATTTTTGCATGGTTCTCGGTTCGAGCCGAAGCCAAGCGGAGGGCGACGGAGCTGCTTGAACAGTTTGGCCTCGGCGGGCGGCTGCAGCATAAGCCAAGGCAGCTCTCCGGTGGGGAGATGCAGCGGGTAGCCATTGCCCGGGCGCTCGTGGGCAACCCTCGGCTGCTCCTGGCCGATGAGCCGACCGGCAACTTGGATGCGGAAACGGGTGCCGGCATCCTGGACGTGCTCTGCTCGTTGAACCGCTCGGCAGGGCTCTCTATAGTGCTCGTGACCCACGACGCCTCGATTGCCCGGCGCGCCGACCGGACTGTTCGGTTGACGGCGGGTCGCGTCGAAACGGCTCACTGAGTGCCCCATGCCGCGGATGATTTTCATGAATGATTCCCTCGTGCCCGAGCACGAGGCGAAAGTCAGCGTCTTTGACCACGGCCTGCTCTACGGCGACGGCGTCTTCGAGGGCATCCGCAGTTACTCAGGCAAAGTCTTTCAGTTGGCCGCGCACATCGACCGGCTCTATGCGAGCGCCCGGGCCATCGCCCTCGAGATTCCGCTGTCGAAGGAGGCCGTTTCGAAGGCCGTCATCGACACCCTTGCGGCCAACGGTCTTGCCGACGGCTACGTGCGGCTCATTGTCACCCGCGGTGCCGGCACGCTTGGCCTCGATCCCAATAAGACGAGCCACCCGCAGGTGATCGTGATCGCCGACACGATCGCCCTCTATCCGCGGGAGTTTTATGAGAAGGGCCTGCGGATCGTGACCGCCGCCACGCAGCGCACCCAGTCGGCCGCACTTTCGCCGCGGATCAAGTCGCTCAACTATCTCAACAACATCATGGCGAAGCTCGAAGGCCTGCAAGCTGGTTGTGTCGAAGCCCTCATGCTCAACCACAAGGGTGAAGTCGCCGAATGCACTGGCGACAACGTCTTTGTTGTCAGAGGCAACCGCCTGCTCACGCCTCCGCCCGATGCTGGCATCTTGGAGGGCATCACCCGCGGCGCCGTGATGGAGCTTGCGACGGCAGCGGGAATCGACTGCCGCGAGCAAACACTCGTTCGCCATGATCTCTACACGGCTGAGGAGTGTTTTCTCACGGGCACCGCCGCGGAAGTGATCCCGGTCGTCGAGATCGACGGCCGCAAGGTGGGCGCGGGCGTTCCCGGCCCGATCACCAAGCAGCTCACGGATGCCTTCCACGCCTTGGTTCGTGAGTAGCAACCCCGAGCTTGAAGCAGCCTGCTGAGGTTCAGCGTTTTCCGCGCAGACCGGGCAGGGCTTCGTCGAGTTCGATGAGCCACATAAAACTCCGCCGGCGATCACTCCCCTTGCCCTGCACGCCGAAATCGTCGTCATTGGCCAAGAGCACATGCCGATCATCGACGATCGCGAGCCCTTCGAGTTTCAACAGGCCATGCCGAAGGTCACCTCCGTCTGCTGTGGCGGCCATCACGTCCCGGAGAGGCGTGAGGTCTGCCACGAGCCGTTTGGTCAGGGGGACGATTCCAGCCTTCTGGAGGTCACGCACCTCTTCGAGGGAGCGAGCGTCACTTGATTTTCTCGGCCCCCAGTCAAGCGTATTGGTGGCGCCGCGGAAGGACACGGCGTAGAGCCTGGCAATACCCTCATCATCCTGCTCGAGCACCAGGAGACCGTCATCGCCGAGCGCCGCCATGCAGCAGAGCTTGCCATCGTCGGGAGGGGCTCCCTTGGTGAGATACTTCGAGTCGGTGGGATCGCCCATTCGGTAGACATGCTCAGCGACGGGCTTGCCGGCACCGGCATCGAACACCAAAAGGCGGACATTCCCTGTCTTCTTTGCGGCCTTCGGTTCGGGATTGTCCAGCGGGCTCTGAAGGAGGATCCAGAGTCGCGAGCCGTCGGGAGAGGCGGCCATCGCCTCGAATCCACGGTTGTCGCGGCGGAGGGCGTACTCTCCCGGAATGGTCTCGCGGTGCGGCACGGCCGCGGCACTATTGGCCGTGCCAGATGGCACATGCCGTTCGATCGCGATGCCATCGGGGCCAACCTTCAGGAGCGATGGGCCATACTCCTCGGCAATCCAAAAACTTCCATCCCCCATGTGCACCACCGCCTCGGTGTCGACGCCATCCGAGTCGGGGGCGATCTCCGACGAGCCATCGGCCGACAGCACCGGCAGGTGATTCGATCCTCCGATTGGGCAACCGCTCAGCGGCTTGCCCCCGGGTCCGACCAACGGAATCACTTGCTCCACCGCCACCGGCTGCGTCGCGGGTGCGAGCGGATCGACATGGAGCAATACCAGGGAGGGAACAAATTCCGGAGCCAAGAGCGTCCGGAGTTTTTCGCCGTCTCGCTCCACGATTCCGTTGGGTCCGCGGTCCGTGATGGCCCAGAAGCGGCCGGCCCCTTCGCGTGCTGGCGTGAGGTCACTCAGGCCCCCGAGCCGCACGCCAGCCGAGAGCTCCCTATCGTCAAGGGGCCGCCCCCAGACGATTCGGCAACCATCGCTCGCTGCACCGTCGGTCGGTGACGGTGCAGCCCAGCCCTCGATCCACACGAAGCCAATGATTGCCGAGACAACGGCCCAGGTCGCTATTTGCATTGGTGGGCAGACGCTCCCCGGAGCCAAAGGATCATTCATGCCACGATCTCGACTGCGGCAGGAACACGCCGCGACCGCCATCGAAACCATCCCGCAGCCGCGATGGCCGATACTGCAAGTGCAACACTGCTCGGCTCAGGGACGGCCGACACGGTGCCGATCAACGCGGTTCCACCGTCGCCGTTCACGGAGGGCAGGTTCCCGAAGTTCGTCGGCGATCCGACGTTGTTGAGCCAGACACCAAAGCCGTTGGCGTCGTTGACCGCGTAGAGGCTCCACGATCCGCTGGCGCCCGGGCTCAGCGAGATATCCACGTCCATGATGTTGTACGTCTGACCGAGGGCGAATGTCGTTTCGGCGGCGCTCTGGTTGGCGGAACTGACAAGGGTGTAGTCCGTCGTGCCATTGGCGGCCGTGCCGAGCGTCTGCCCGGTCAAGAACAGCGGTGGATCTTCCGGGTCGGCCAGCGCCGGATTGACCGCAGGGAGGGCCCCTGAGACGAGCGTCGCGGTCCCGGTGGCCCCCAGATTCGGAATCAGTTGGAGGCCAAAGCCCCAACCATTGAAGGTCGTGACGGGTGAGCCTGAGTTCTCATTGGTCAACGAGAGCGTGATGGTGCCGCTGTCGCCCGGGTTGAGCGAGAGCGTCTTGCCCGCATCAACATTCAGGGGTGAGGCGTAGGCCGTTGTTCCAAGGGCTGCCACAACAACGTAAAGCCCTGCCATGGCCAGCATGTGGCCGATCCGACATCGATAACTCATCACTTCGCTCCTTTGGGATATGGACGGAAGGAAACACAGGCCGGGTCTGTCCGGCCTGGTTCCGCGTCGACGCTTGAGGAATTAGCGAACCCTGGACCAAAGTCGATGAGTCTTTGATGAGGGGCTATTCGTTCCGCAAAAAAAGGGCTTTTTTCGAAGGCATGCCGGCCGGGGTGGGCCCGAACTCGGGAAACTCCACCATCTTGCGTCACCACGATGGTGAGATGCCCACCAACACGGTGAGTGGCCGTGGAAACAACCCACGTCGCGCTTGGCCCGTGATTCGCCTCAAAAAAGATGGCTGCTGGCAGTGCAGCAAGGCCTGCATAGACCTGCCATGCAATTGCCGCGCCAAAAATCGCCCCACAAACGTCACGCCCTTGTCGTGGTCCGGCAGTTAAGGACTACGAAAGGGTCGTGAACGTGAAGGCTGGTGTGTAGGCGGTTCCGAGGGCGGTCGTGACGAAGGCCCGGAATCGGTAGGACGTGGATGGGGAGAGGCCGGAGACGTCGA
>JBGTGN010000232.1:0-4136 GCA_041746715.1 Pirellulales bacterium
ATGAGGAACGCCAATTCTGTCGGTGGCCGACGCCAGTTTTCACTCGAGAGGCAATAGAGCGTGAGCTGTTCGATGCCAAGTCGCACGCAGTGCTCAGTGATCCGTCGAACGCTCGCAACGCCTTGCCGATGTCCTTCGATCCGCGGGAGCCCTCGCTCCTGGGCCCAGCGACCGTTGCCGTCCATGATGATGGCCACATGCCGCGGCAGCACGCGAGGCTGTGGCTCGGCCGTCGTGCTCGGGCGGGGCGTCGGCGAGGCGGCCTCCGCCGTCAGGCTCCTGCCGCGGAGCTTGGCTGAGATTTCGGCTGGGGTCGTTGCCATGATGCTTTCGGCGATGCGGAAGAGGGCGAGTCGCGGAAAATCGTCTGTGCTCGGTCGGGCCCGACCGACACAATCGATACCGGCCGGCCAACATAGTCCGAGATCGCGGCGACGTAACGCCTGGCCTCCTCCGGAAGGTCGGCCTCGGATCGAACATCAGCCAGTTCGCCCGGCCAGCCTGCAAATCGCTCGTAGACCGGGACGGCCCGTTCGACGTCAGCAATCTGACTTGGAAACTGCGTGACTTTCTTGCCGTCGATCTCGTACGCCGTGCAGACGAGGATCTCGTCGAGACCCCCGAGCACGTCGAGCAGCATGACCGCCAGCTCATCAACGCCCGAGAGCCTCGCGGTGTAGCGAGCGGCCACCGCGTCGAACCAGCCGCATCGTCGTGGACGCCCCGTGACGGTGCCGTACTCGCGACCGCGTGTGCGAAGATGTTCACCGATGGCATTTTCCTGCTCGGTCGGCAGCGGGCCACCACCTACGCGTGTCGAATAGGCCTTCACAACGCCAATGACACGATCGACCCAGCGGCCAGGCACGCCCGAGCCGGCAGCCACGCCCACGCCCGAGGAGTTGCTCGCGGTCACAAACGGATACGTGCCATGATCGACGTCGAGCAGCGCCCCTTGGGCTCCCTCGAAGAGCATGCGTCGTCCTGCCTCGATCGAGTCGAGCAGGAAGGCAGTGGTATCAGTCACGAACGGTCGCAGCCGCTCGGCATACCCGGTGTACTCACGGAGAATCGTTGCGGGATCGAGCGGGGGCGTGTCATCGCCCGGCTGCTTCCACGACGCGATCATTCGGTTCTTGAAGGCGGCCACGTGCGTGATGCGATCGCCTAGGTCGCTTTGGTAGAGATCCCCCAAGCGAATCGCGAGGGCTCGGCCTACCTTGTCGCGGTAGCAAGGCCCGATGCCGCGGCCGGTCGTGCCAATCGCACCGCCGCCCGACAGGCTCGCGTCGAGCACCTTGTCTTCGGCGACATGCCACGGAAACACGACATGCGCCCGATCACTGATCTGGAGCTTGCCGTTGATCGCCACGCCCCGTGCCTCGAGGCCGTCGATTTCCTTGATGACGCTCGCCGGGTCGAGCACGACGCCGCCAGTGATCACGCAATCGATGCCGTCGCGGAGGATTCCGCTCGGGATGAGCGAAAGCTTCCAGGTCTGTCCGCCGGCGACGACGGTATGGCCAGCGTTGGCACCGCCGGCGTAGCGGACCACGAGGTCATGCTGTTCGGTCAGGATATCGACGAGCTTGCCCTTGGCCTCGTCACCCCATTGCAGTCCGATGACACAGGTGCCGGGCACGTTTACAGAACCTCCTCAACGCTTTTTGGAAAAAGACGGAGGCTTTCTCGTACGCGACCTCCCCTCAGAGTGTAAAACCGCTGGAAACAGGGTCAAGCGTCGCCGTATGAAACCCCAGCCTGGGACCGTCTTCCACGTCACCGCCGAGTCTGCTGGCACGACGCTCGCTGCGTTTCTGCGGGCCGAGCTCGGGGGTGCAAGCTGGTCGCGGGTCCAAAAACTCGTGCTCGGCCGCCATGTGCTCGTTCACGGCAACATGGCCACCGACATCGCCCGCCGGCTGAAAGTCGGTGAGGTGGTGAAGGTGCTCGAGGCGGCCGCTCGGAAGCCGCCCGGCGCGCGGGATGTGCGGATCGTTCATCTCGACGACGACGTCGTGGTGGTCGAGAAGCCCGCGGGCGTAACGACGACCCGGCACCACGAAGAGCGTGGCTGGCCCGCACGGCGACGCCAGATTCAGCCCACGCTCGAGGAGCTCGTGCCCGAAGCAATTCAAGCAAAGCTCGCCGCTGGGCGGCCGAAGGGTGGGCCGCGTCGCGGCAAGGCATCTGGCCCGCAGCCGCGGCGACGTGTGCCACCCGTGCGGGCCGTCCACCGAATCGACCGCGAAACGAGTGGGCTTGTGGCCTTCGCGAGAAACGTGCCGGCCGCGCGGATTCTCGCCGAGCAGTTTCGGCTTCACACGACGCACCGACGGTATCTCGCGATCGTGGTGGGCCGCGTGGGTGCAGGCACGATCCGCACGCGGCTGCTTCGCGACCGCGGCGATGGCCGTCGTGGTTCGACGGACGGCGAAGACGACGAAGACGAGGGCAAGCTCGCGATCACGCATGTTGCGCCCGTCGAGCATTTCGGTGATGCCTACACGCTCGTTGAGTGTCGGCTCGAAACGGGCCGCACGCATCAGATCCGCATCCACATGTCGGAGACGGGGCACGTGGTCTGCGGCGAGCGTGTCTATACACAGACACCCAAAGGCAGCGCGAAGGACGAATCAAAAGCCCCGCGAACGATGCTTCACGCCGCCGAGCTGGGCTTCGTGCATCCTGTGTCGGGTGATGACCTGCGTTTTGAAAGCCCGCTTCCCGCCGACATGCGGAAGCTGCTGGCCGACCTGCGGAAGCGGTTTGCGTAGTGCCGTGGGGTGGCTCAGGGTGGCCCGTGTCACGTCGGCCGGACGGGAAACTGTCGCGCCGTCGCCGCCGTCCCAGCGTCGTCTCCGGCTTGAGGCCGCCGTGCGAAGCACGGCTTCAAACAGACGGCCATCCTTGGCCTCCACTCACTCGATGTTTGCGGCGCTTCGCCATCCTGGCTTCGCTTGCAAACAACGCCGACTCCGTAAACGGGCCAACCCTCGCGAGTAACGCTGTTGAATGCGCCCCGGTTGCTGTGGCTCACCGCACGGTTTCGCCGCCCGCTCGCGTGGACATCGCCCGCCAGGCGGTCGCGTCAACGCCATCGTCCACGAATCGCACGGCCGAGTCGGCGAATACGAGGTTCACGCCGCCAGTGTGCCGGCTGCGGGCCGTCCGCCAGCCGTACCCGGCATACTGCCTCGCCTTGTCGGCCGTGTTCATGACCGCGGCGAGGCAGTCAAGGGTGTCGGCATTCGGCAATCGGTCGTGGTTGTAAAGCGTCGTGCGGTACTCACCGTTGGCCCAGGAGAAGCCACGCAGGTCGGTGAAGTTGTAGTAGAGCGGTCGGTTGCAGCCGGCGTCGGTGAGTGGCGTGACAAATGTGAACGCGTAGCCAGTCGCTGATTCGATGCCGGTGCGGCTCGTGGTAGCGCGGGGGCCATCGCCGAGAATGCTTTCGGAAAATGCGACCGTCTTCGAAAGCCCGTCGGCGACGTCGCGTGGTCGGACGCGGGAGTTAATGAAGAAGAGCCCGTCGGTCTCGAAAGGTGTGCCGCCACCAAGGCCGCTGCCGGTACAGGAAGCGTAGTTCGTGGGGCCAAACGCTTCGGAGACCGGGCGACTGCGATCGCTCGGGCAGAGGAAGAGGGGCACCGTGCGGGCCACCACCTCACGGTTCTGAGGGGCCACCGAATCGCCTCCCACTCCCGTGTAGAGCGGCACAGTGAGATCGAGATCCTCGAGCAGTTGTTCCTCTTCATAAAATGGCGCGAGGTGAGCAAGGCCCGACCATCGAAAGAACTGATGAGGCAAGTTCGTGTTCGCTGCCCACTCGCGGGCCTCGGCTCCCACTGGATATCGTCCACGGGCCGTCTCGTGGCTCGCGAGGGCTAGACCGAGCTGACGGAGATTGTTGCTACAGGTCGTGCGACGAACCGTTTCACGCGCCGCCTGGAGCGCGGGCAGAAGGATCCCGACGAGCACGCCGAGCAGCGCAACGACCACAAGCACTTCGACGAGCGTAAAACCGGGGCGGCGGTTCATTTCGTCATCGTAGCCGCTCGGCGGCGTCGCAGGAGAGCCGCCCCGGCGGCCAGGCCAATGCCCGCGAGCGCAACCGTGCCCGGCTCGGGAACCGC
>JBGTGN010000233.1:0-2137 GCA_041746715.1 Pirellulales bacterium
CCACGCCATGAGCCGAACGGTTGAACTTACGGTGCCAATGCCCGCCCGCCTCGCCGCCTTGCGCTTTCCCAAGGCGCTGGACGTTCGTCTGCATCACCTGTTGGATGAACAGGGGCGTCGAGGTCGTCTGACTCCCGCGGAACGAAGAGAGGCCGAGGCACTTGCCGGAATTGCCACCACTCTTTCGATTTTGAAGCTCGGGGCCGAGGTGAAAGCCGCCGGTGACGTGGCCCGTCCGACGACAATCAGCCCCGTGGTGGTGACGGCGGCCGACGTTGACCTCTCCTGGCTCCCGGTGGCCGATATGCAGGCGCGGGTCGTGCGAAGCGCATCGCCAGCCGTTGCCAATATCGTGCTCGTCGATTGCCCTGACCCCGACACGCAAGCGGACGACGCGCCTGGTCCGATGGATCAGCGGCCAAGCGCGGCCAATCGCAACCGCGACCTTCTCGAAAAGGTGCTCCCAGCATGCGACGTGCTCCTTCTCGTTGCCACCGTCCAGAAATACCGCTCATGGATCGTCGCCCGTGAGGTGGCATCGTTCGCCCCGGGGCGACCGCTCCTCTTCGTTCAGACGCATGCCTCCCGCGATCCCGACATCCGTGCCGACTGGCGACGTGAGCTCGAGCGTCAGGGTTTTGTGGTGCCTCGAATCTTCCGACTCGATGCTGTGGATGCCGCCACACGGGCGGCCGCCGGCCTCGAGCCCGAGCCAGGGTTTCGGGAGCTCCTCGCCGCGATCGATGGCGAGTTGGTGGGCCGGGCAGCCAGGCGTGTTCGCCGCACCGGATCGCTCGACTTGACGAACTGGTTCACGCGACAAGCCCAAAGCCAGTTGGCCGAGCTCGCGCCATCCATCGCCGCGCTCGATGAAGGCGTGGTGCGGGAGCGGTCGAGGCTCGAAGGCATCCTCGCGCGAGGCGTGACGGCACGGCTCGTGGCAGGGCGGTCGGCATGGCAGCGGCTCATTGCCGATGAAGTTCTCGATCGATGGCACGGTGGCCCGTTCGCGACATTCCTTCATGTGATCGCGGCCATCGGGTCGCTTTGGCACCGGATGCGGCCATCGGGTGGTGTGGTGGGAAGGCTGCTCGCAGGCCAGTCGCCTGAGCTTGCCGCCGGCCGAGGTGGCTGGCAGTCGGTCGAAGAGCTTGGCCTTCCTTCGGCCGAGGTGGAGCAATCGCGGAGTGTCCTTGGTGGACTCGCGGGTCGCGGCCTTGTCGGCGAGCCGCTTGTGGGAAGGAGCCGGCTTTCGCCAGCAAGTCTTCCCGCCACGATCGATGATGTGGTGGGGCGAACCAGTGCGTGGCTCGCGTCTGGCATCGATCGGCTTGTGGCGAGTCGTCGCGGTCGGCTTGGGAGCCCGGTTGTGCACTGGACGTTTGAGGTGCTCTTCTCGTCGCTCGTCGTGTTTGTGCTCGTGCG
The DNA here is from genome assembly GCA_041746715.1 of Pirellulales bacterium. GTDB lineage: Bacteria > Planctomycetota > Planctomycetia > Pirellulales > UBA1268 > QWPN01. The sequence goes on from JBGTGN010000233.1 coordinate 1,426, forward strand.
GGCAGGCTGGAGCTTCTTCTACGGCAATCTCTGGCAGGGGCAGCCGGTGTCGGGCATTGGCTTTCTTCAAGAGGCGATCATCTGGTTGATTCTATGGGGCCTCGTGCTCCGCTGGGTGGTCCTCGCGCTCGTGAGAGCCGGGCTCGATCGCGACATTGGTATTCTCGTCTCGCGGCTGCCGGAAGCAGGCCTCGTCGATCCGTTCCTCGCCGACTTCGCATCCGCAGCCGATGGGATTGGCCAATACCTCGCGGACGGCGAACGCCTGGCAGCGCAGGCGGCGGCGCTCGCGAAGTCCACCAGTGAACCGATCGGCCTCGGGCGTCTGGCCGCTGGAGATGCAACTCCAACACGGTTGTAGCGCCTTACGTGGGCTTCGGGGTTGCCCATGCCGCATCGCCGGACGTTCGCTACGGCCATCCATGGCCTCCGCTCACTCGATGTTTGCTGCGCTTCGCCATCCTGGCTTCGCTTGCAAACAACGCCGGCTCCACGGCACGGGCAACCCCGAAGCGGATGTCGCTTGGCCTGAGGCGAGGAGGACCGGGTTCAGCATGTTGCGCAGGCGAATCCCGCTGTGTGCCCGTGCAGGCGAGCGAAGCGACGCCTCCCCACGCTCGGCAGCGCCCCGGTTGCCGCGGCGCACCACACCATAGGGCGTACGAGCACGGGAGCCCGGAGGTGCGACCGGCGGCCGGAGGGCCGCGAAGAC
>JBGTGN010000234.1:0-2662 GCA_041746715.1 Pirellulales bacterium
GCGGCCTCGCTTCCATGCCCTTCGCTCACTCGGAGGAAACGGCGCTCCGCCCTCCAGGCTGCGCTTGTTTCCTACGCCGGCTCCATGGCACGGGCAACCCCGAGCCTGAGACCGTATTCGCAAGCGGATTTCACTCGGACGGCCGCCCGGACGGCGGCCGGCTCGGCGCGGGCAACCTTGGCTTGCCCCCGCCGAGCACGAGTCTGCCGAGGGCATGAATGCCTCGGCAGACTCAGCATTGATCCGCTGCGCGGATCAATAGCGGCTCCAGCGTCCTACGCCGGCTCCATGACACGGGCAACCCCGAGCCGGGGACCGGATTCGCAGGCGGATGCTTCCCCATAGCCCAGTTGCTCCGCAACTGGGTGAATGCGGTCCGCACTCGCACGGCCACCGCTCGTGCATGATCCACCATGGGCTCTATGATGATGGCGCACCGTGCCTCCACGCTCACCCGGCTTTCTTGCATGGATTTCAAAGTTTCCCTCGACGTGTTCTCCGGGCCGCTCGACCTCCTTCTCTATCTCGTGAAAAAACATGAGGTGGATGTCACGGAGGTGCCGATCGCCGTGATCGCCCGTGAGTTCTGTGAGTATCTCACTGTGCTCGAGGATCTCTCGATCGAGCAGGTGGGGGAGTTTGTCGAGCTGGCGAGCATTCTTCTGGAAATCAAGGCACGGGCGCTCGTGCCGCGGCCCGAGGAACAGGAAGAGGTTGTCGAACCCGTTCGGGAAGACCTCGTTCAACGGCTCCTTGAATACAAGCAGTTCCGTGACGCGGCAACACTCCTCGACGACCGTGCCCGCCAGTGGGAGCTGCGGTTCCCTCGCATCCATGCCGATGATTCGCCGGCCCGTGCTGCGCCCGCGGAAGTGACGATCGGCGATGCGCATGTTTGGGACCTCGTAGGCGCCCTCAGTCGGGTACTTGCCAAGCGCGAGAAACGACGGCCGCGGCAGATCGTCCATGACGACACGCCGATCGAAACCCATATCGATCGGATCGAGCGGCTCGTAGCAGAGCAGGGGAGGGTGGCTTTTTCGTCCCTTTTTGAGGACGATATGCCAAGGGTCCGCATGGTAGGCATCTTTCTGGCAACGCTCGAACTCGTTCGTCGAGGAAAGCTTGCCACCAAGCAGGACATCCTGTTCGACGAAATCTGGCTGCACGCCGCGGCTGACCCTGCCGAGCCTCCTTCGCCCGCATGATCGACAACGCCCCGTTTCGCACACTCACGCACAAGGGGCTCACCGTCGAGGGCTACTCGCGGGCCGCCGTCCAGAGCGTCTGGAGAATTCCCGAACTCAAACTCGGGTTCGACCTGGGTGCCCAACCCTGGGGCTTCATGGCCACAAACACCTGGTTTGTGAGCCACACCCACCTCGATCACATCGCGGCTCTGCCGGTCTACGTGGCCCGTCGGCGGATGATGAAGATGGAGCCTCCCACGATCTATCTGCCCGAGACGGCGATCGAGCCGATCGAGCGCCTCCTCAAAGCGGTATCGCGGCTCGATCGTGGCCGCCTCCCGTGCACGCTCCTGCCGGCGCGGCCCGGCGACGAGATCGAGGTCTCACGGGAGCATGTCGTGACAGTTTCATCGACGACCCACACGCTCCCGAGCGTCGGCTTTGTCGTGTGGGAGCGTCGCCGCAAGCTCAAGCACGAGTACCAGCATCTCGCCGGTCATCAGATCCGCGACCTGCGACTCGCGGGCACGGACGTGACCCACGAAATCCGCGCGCCGCTCGTGGCCTATCTCGGCGACTCGTCCCCCGAAGGGCTCGACCGGTGCCCGGCGATGTTCGAGGCGATGATCCTGATCACGGAGCTCACGTTCGTCGCACACTCGCATCGCAAAGAAAAGATTCACAAGTATGGCCACATCCACCTCGACGACATACTCGCTCGCCGCGATCGGTTCCGCAACGAGTTAGTGATCGCCTCACACCTCTCGACCCGCTACACCGACGACCGGATTCACCGCACGATCGCTAAGAAGATCCCCGACATGCTCGATGGCCGGCTCCATATATGGCTGTGAGCGGCGCGGCTCGTCACGCCTATGTGCATGTGCCATTTTGTCGGCATCGCTGTGGGTACTGTGATTTCACGCTGGTGACGGGCCGCGATGATCTCGTGGAGCACTACTTTGCGGCGCTCGGGAAAGAGATGGAGCGGATCGTCGAACCGCTCGACCTCGACACGCTCTACCTGGGCGGTGGCACACCGTCGCACCTCGGTCCGGCTGGTATTCGGCGGCTTTTTCAGTTGCTCGCGGTACGGCTCGCGCTGATACAAGGTGCCGAGGTCACCGTCGAGGCGAACCCACTTGACGTGACGTCGGAATTTGTCCGAGCCGCTCGGGAATGCGGCGTGACGCGGGTAAGCCTCGGGGGCCAATCACTCAATGCCGCCACACTCCGGGCGCTCGACCGCGACCACGCCCCCGATGATGTGCGGCGAGCGGTGGGGTTGCTTCGCGACGATGGGCTTCTTGTGAATCTGGACATCATGATGGCAGCGCCGGGCCAGTCGCTCGCGGCGGTGGAGCATGACCTCGAGTCCGCTGTGGCAATCGGACCGCAGCATATTTCCGTGTACTGCCTCACGTGGGAGAAGGGGACAGCCTTTGATGCAGCCCGCCGCCGCGGAACTCTTT
>JBGTGN010000235.1:0-5933 GCA_041746715.1 Pirellulales bacterium
GAGGCCAATGTGGCCCGCTGGCTCGGCCAGCTCGACCCAGCGGCCACTCCCGAGGCGCTCGCATCGGCCGCAGGGGAGGCACTCGACGCTGCCGACAAGGTCGCCGTCGGAGACGCCAAGGCGACGCTCGTCACGCTTGGCGACCTGGAGGCCGATGAGGACGACGTGATTCTTGCCGCGGCGATTCCTCTCGACGAAACAGCATCGCTCTTCGTGAAGTTCAAGGGGCCTGCCGCGATCGCCCGACGCGAACGGGATGCCTTTGCGAAATTCGTCTCGAGCGTTCGGTGGAAATCGGAGGCGCCACGATGAGTGCCGGAAGCGCGACGCCCAAGATCATCTCGATGCCCCGGCGATCGTTTGAGGAGTCGATTCAATCGCCGCCTGACACATCCCTCGCAAGCATCGCCTGGGATCTGCTCCGCGCCGCAGGCTCACTCAAGATCACCGTCGTCATGTTCATGGCCGCGATCTTCCTCGTCTTCGTGGGCACACTCGCCCAAGACGAGATGAACATGCCCGATGTGAAGGCGACCTATTTCAACTGCTGGATCGCGTGGGTGACGTTCGCCGACTTTTTCCCGGTGACGGTCTTCGGTGAGTCGACCATCGCGGGTGGATTTCCATTCCTCGGCGGCGCCACGATCGGCCTCGTCATGCTCGTAAACCTCATCGCCGCGAAGGTGACGCGGTTTCACGTCGCCGCCCATGGGCAACGGCTCGTCTGGGGAATCATCGTCTCGCTCGTCGGTGGTCTCATCACGCTCGGTGTCATCCTCACAGGGCACCAGAGTGACGGCCTCCAGGGAAGACCGCCGTTTGACTATGCCGTCGTCTGGCAGATGGTGCAGGCCGGGGGCGTGCTGCTCGCGGTGGCACTGGCCACCCAGGCCTATGCCTCGCCCACGAAGCTCGCCCGCCGCGTGGCCGGAACGTCGTCCACGATCGTGGCCATCGTGGCCTGGCTGACAATCTTCGGCGGCGAGAGTTGGCGACTGAACGAGCCGGCCCTGCGCATCATGTGGCAGCTCATCCAGTCAAGCGTGGCGTCGCTTGTGCTCCTCGCTGGGCTCGTCATGGTCTTCGGCAGCCGCGGCGGGAATGTCCTCATCCATCTCGCCGTGGGGCTTCTCATGGTCGGCCAGTTTGCCTTTGGCGACCGGCAGATCGAGGAGCGGATGATGATTGTCGAAGGCCAGGCAACAAACATGGCCTCCCGATCCGATGAGGTCGAGCTCGCGCTCATCGAGCCGAGCGATACGAAGGAGCGGGTGACCGTGATCTCCGACCGGCTCCTTCAGGCCCGTGCCGATGGCGATCCGATTGAAGTCGATGGGCTTCCGTTTGCGATCCGGGTGGTCTCGTACTTCCGAAACTCGTCTGTGGAGGCGGCTGGCCAGGGAGGAGCTGCGAAGGCAACCTCCGGCCTCGCAAAGAAATGGGCCGCCGAAGACCGGCCCCCGGTCGGCGGTGCGATGTCGCAGACGAATATCGCGTCTGCGTATGTGCAGCTATTCGAGCGAGAGAGCGGCCGTGACCTCGGGACGTTTCTGGTTTCGCAGTTCCTCAATGACGGGGAGGCAATCTTCGGTGCCGGGATGGCCGACGAGTGCGACACGGTTTCCGCCGATGGCCGCGACTGGCGGCTCTGCCTCCGGTTTCGACGCGAATACAAACCCTATTCGGTGACCCTCGACGATGTGCGGCGGATCAACTATTCAGCCAGTTCCACACCCCGTGACTACTCGTCGTATGTCACCTTCACAGACCTCACCACCGGTGAGAAGCTCCCAGGCCAGCGGATCTGGATGAACAATCCCGTCCGGTACCGAGGCGAGACGTTCTTCCAGAGCACCTACACACCGATCGATCTCGGCAACGGCGAAACAACCGAGATGACGGGGCTCCTGGTCGTGGAGAACGCTGGCTGGCTCGTGCCCTATGTGGCATGCGTGCTGGCCTTCTGGGGCATGCTCGTTCACTTCGGCGGCACGTTCCTGCGATTTGCCGACCGGCATGAACGAACGGAGCAGTTTTCGAACCAGGGAACGTCGCCTCACCGGTCGGGCGGACTCTTCATTCCCGCACAGGCGCTCATAGGCGTTGCCCTCCTCGCACTTCTCGCCGCCGTGCCGCGATCGCCCCGCGCCGGATCGGCCGACTTTACGGCCGCTGGCCAACTCCCTGTCATGCATGAGGGCCGCATCAAGCCACTCGACACCGTTGCCCGCAATACGCTCCAGCTCCTGGGCAATCGTACGAGTGTCACGATGCCCGCGGACAAGGCCGCCACGGAGGGCGATCCGCAGGGGCGGGTCTCGGCCACCCAGTGGCTCTTGGCCCTGATGGCCGGCAGCGGCTGGGCAGACCGGGCCCCGGTCTTCCGGATTGACGCCAAGGAAGTGGTCGATCTTTTCGACCTCACGCGACGCCCTGGGCACCGCTATTCCTACGCGGAGCTCGAACCTCGGCGGCCCGAACTCCGCCGGCTGACCGAGTCGGCGCGGAAGCAGTTGCCAGAAGAGCAGTCGTTCGCCCAGAAAAAGTTCATGGAGCTCGAGCAAAAACTCATGGCCTACGACGTCATCCGTTTTGCCTACGAAGCCCCGGAGATCCCGCCACTCCCGGGCGACGATCCAGCGGCCCGGGAAGCGTTTCTTGCGAACCTCATGCGGCTCATGCAGGGGGCGCGGATGATCGAAGAAAATCATCCGCCGGCTGCGCTGCCGCCCGTGGGACGCGCCGCCACCGAGCCCGAGAAGACTGATCCCATGAATCGTTGGCAGTCGCTGCATCCGGCGCTCGTGAATGCCTTGGTGGCGAAACTGCTTGCTGGTCGGCCTGGGCAGCCCACGTACGAACCGAGCCCCGCGCTCCTGCCATTGGTCGCGATGCTCGAGGCGGTTGATAAAGGCGGCCCCGAGTTCAACACGGCACTTGCGGCCTACCAGACTGCAGCCAGCGACCTCCCCCAGTTTCAGGCCTCGGTATCGAAGGCTGCAGCCGAGGCGTGGTTCAACGCCTTTAACCCGATCGACCTGGCTAGGTGGATCTATGTGGGCTTGACCGCAACCTGCTTCGTGAGCTTTCTTGTTGGCGGCGGGCGATTCCGACGATCCGTCTGGTGGTGGCTCTTTGGCACGTTCCTTCTCCACTCGTTCGCCCTCGGCATGCGAGTCTGGCTCACCGGTCGTCCACCGGTTGTAAACCTTTACTCTTCGGCCGTGTTTATCGGGTGGGCGTGCGTTCTGGCCGGTCTCCTGCTCGAACAACTCCATCGGATCGGCCTCGGAAATCTGGTGGCTGCCATCGCTGGTGGCTTGTCGCTCATGGTGGCCTATGGCCTCGACTCGGGCGATACGATGCATGTGCTTCAGGCCGTGCTCGATACACAGTTTTGGCTCTCGACGCATGTCATCACAGTGACACTCGGTTACGGCGCGACGTTTCTTGCAGGGCTCCTCGGCACGTGCAGCGTTGTCCACATGATGTGGACCCGAGGGCAGGGCACGGCCGGCTCGCAGGAGAGCCGCGAGATGCAGGACCGCCTCTATCGCATGAATTACGGCGTTGTCTGCTTCGCCCTCTTTTTCAGCTTTATCGGCACCGTGCTTGGAGGCCTCTGGGCCGACGACAGTTGGGGCCGATTCTGGGGCTGGGACCCGAAGGAAAACGGCGCCCTCATGATCGTGCTCTGGAACGCCGCGGTCCTCCATGCCCGCTGGGATCGCTGGATCAGCCCGCGCGGCTTCGCGATGTTCACGATCGGGGGCAACATCATCACGGCCTGGAGCTGGTTTGGCACCAACCAGCTCGGCATTGGGCTTCACAGCTACGGCTTTACCAGCGGCGTGCTCATGCTCCTCGGGGGATACGTCGTAAGCCAGCTCGCGCTCCTGGCGGTAGCCGCGGTAGCCACGAGGCCGGCCTCGGCGTCTACAGCTTGATCGAGCGCCCGTGTTGCCGGTCGCCAGCGTCCGCCGAGAAACTGCTCGGCCGTCACGTCACCCGCGGTGAGAGTGACGGCAAGCGCCCCCTCGTGCCCCGTCTGGAGCACTGCCTCGGGTGACACAACCGCGGCGGATGCGTAGGCCGCTTGCACGTCAGGCCAGCTTCGCCCGTTGCGGCCGCTCACCAGCACAACCTTGGGTGTCGTCGCCACCGCGATGTCGGCTGGAAGGCTCGTTCGACTGCCGTGATGCGGCGCCACGAGCACATCGCATGCGCCGGGCGACATGGCCGTAAACACCCGCAGGGCTTCTCCCTCGATGTCGCCCGTGAGCAGCACGCGGCGACCGGCCGCTTCGAGCGCAATGACGAGGCTTGTCTCGTTGTTGCTGCGAGGCAGATGCTCACCGCCAACAAATGGATGGAGCACGCGGACGCGGCAGAGCGGATCAACCGCGAGCGCATCGCCCGCCCGCGCCGTTCGCACGGATACACCCCAGGCTTCGGCAGCATCGAGGAGATCGGTGACGCCGAGCGAAGGGCATGTGAGGAACGGCTCTGGCACGAGAATTTCGCCGACACGAAACCGAGCCAGGAGCGCCGGCACGGCGTTGAAGTGATCCGCATCGGCGTGGGAGATCACGAGCGTGTCGATCCGCGTGATCCGTTCGCTCCAGAGCACCGCCTCGAGGGATCGTCGCGCCGCGGCCGGCGCCCCGAGCCTCCCAGCGTCGTAAACAAGGCAGCGGCCCGTCGGCGATCGCACCACGATGCCGCAGCCGTGGCCCACTGCCGCCATCACCACACGGAGCCCAGAACGAGGGCTTGGCTGCGCGACCCACTCGCCTGCGATCCCCACGATCGACCATGCCGCAGCAAGCGTCGCCCACGTGGCGGCCCGACGAAGGAGATCAGTTCGCACCGCAAGGAACGCGGCCACGAGCAACGTATACCAGCCGACTACCCACCAGGCCTGAGGCCCGGCCACCCAGGCATGGCCTCCCGGCACGGCCGCCGCGTGTGACACAAGCGCTTGGATCACCGCAAGCGAAGCATCGCAGCCAACACCAAAGATGCTCGAAAGCGGTCCCGGCAAAACACTCGTCAGCAGGCACAAGAATCCGCATGCCATCGCGAAGGGCACCACGGCCGCCACGAACACGTTGATGACGAGGCCCACGAGGCTGACGACATGAAATCGATAGGCCACCAGCGGCGCGGCCGCGAGCCAGACGGCCGCTGATGCGAGTACTCCGGCGCCAAGCCACACGCCTGCCCGGCGAACTCGTTTCTCCCGCCATGACCGGCTGCGTTCGATGAGCCGCTCGATCGGATCGATCTCACGTGGACGGCAGAGAATGCTCGCCACGCCCGTGAGGATGGCTGTTGAGAGAAAGGAAAGCTGGGCGCCCGTATTAAAAACCTCCGATGGCCGCCAGATGCAGATGACGATCGCGGCGACCGCGAGTGAGTTGATCGTCGCTGGTCGGCGACCAACGGCCACGGCAGCACAGGCAATCCACACGAGAATCGTGGCCCGCACAACGGGGGTGCCTGCTCCCACGAGGAGCATGTAGAGACCAGTCACCGCGGCGATGGCCACGCCGGCCCAGAGCCGCGAGAGCCCGATCACGCGGAGCACGACAAAGAGGCCAGCGGCGAGGAGCCCCACATGGAGGCCCGAGATCGCAAGCACATGGATGGTGCCGGTCACGACAAACTCATCCGCCAGTTCGCGAGACAAGCCCCCTCGCTCGCCGAGGAGCAGGGCCGCGGCGAGGCCTGCTCGATCCGGATCAATCCGCGCAGCGAGAACCTCGGCAGCCCGCGTTCGGAGGTGATCAATGGCTGTCGGAAGCGACCACCATGCGGGCCGCGACGTCACCAGCACGTGGTCCCAGCCGCGGACTCGCAGAATCGATAACTGCCGCGATTCGCGGGCCCGCCGCGCAGCGTCCCACTCGCCCGGGTTGAGCGGCTCCGTC